>NZ_JBHUSG010000056.1:0-66703 GCF_042673745.1 Kitasatospora sp. NPDC057015 | reverse complement strand
CCGAGCCGCCCGCGCCGCCCGCTCCGGCGCCCGACGCCGGGCCCGCGGCCGGAGTCGCCTACGAGCGGACCCAGCTGGCGCACGCCGTCGAGGTGCCGGGCGGCCCCGGTACCCCGCGCCCGGCCATGCCGCCGGTCGGCTACGGCTACCCGGGCGCGGCCCTGCCCGGCCAGCCGGGCCCGGCCGTCGCGCCCGCCGCCGTGCCGCCGCCCGCGCCCGCCCCGCAGGGCCCGCCGGTGCCCGCGGGCGTCCCGGTGGTCGGCCCCGGCTACTTCGCCGCACTCAGCTACCGGGCCCCGGACGGCTCGGAGCAGAAGCTCCTGCAGCGCAGCGAGCCGGGCACGCCGCACCCGGAGTGGAAGATCCTCCAGGAGCTGCGCCGGCTGAACGTCCCGCCGGAGCAGGTGCTGGAGCTGTACACCGAGCTGGAGTCCTGCGACCTGCCGGGCGGCTACTGCGCGCGGATGATCAGGGCGTCCTGGCCGAACGTGCGGCTGACCCACACCGCGGCCTACGGCCGCGACCAGCAGGCCCGGCAGGCCGGCATGGCGCACCTGCTGGACCACCTGGACGAGCTGCACCAGCTGGCCTCCGCGCCGCAGCGCCCGCGTCCGGTCCGGGCGCCGCTGCCCGCCCCGGGCAGCGTGCCGCCGCTGCCGCCGCTCGCGCCGCAGCAGCTGGCGGCGGAGCTCGGCCAGGCCTTCGGGCCGGCGGTGTTCCGGTTCGAGCAGCGCGCGGTCTCCCGGCAGGGCGTGCCGGAGCCGGTGGCGCAGACCCTGATGTGGGCCGGGCTGCCGCGCGACTTCGGCCCCTTCTTCTGGGCCCAGGCGCAGGAGGGGCGGCCGATCCCGACGCTGGCCGAGCTGGCCGCCGAGCGCGGTGTGCACGGCGGGCCGGACTTCGGCGGCTACCTGGTGCTCGGCAACGACTACGGGCGCCAGCTGTGCGTGCAGTACGGCACCGCGGCCGTGGTCGCGGTCGACCTGGAGGGCGGCGGGGAGCCGCCGCGCTTCGTCAACACCGGTGTGCCGGAGTTCGTCCGCTCGCTCGCCCTGCTGGGCCGGATGTGGCGGCTGCGGTACTCGCTCACGCCGGACCAGGCGGGCCGCTGGACCACCGACTTCCAGACCCAGCTGGCCGCGATCGACCCGGCGGCCCTGCAGTCGGCGGACACGTGGTGGGCCGTTCTGCTCGAACAGTTCTGGGACGGCCTGCTCTGACCGATCGCCGCAGGTGAGGTGGGTCGTACCGGCCTGAGGTACGACCCATCGGGCCTATCGGCACGGCGGTGCCTCGTTGGGGTTTCGCCATGATCTGCGCAAAATAGGTCAAGAGGACGGTCCTACCCGCCCGCTCCTCGCCACGCATCGATTCGCACCGGCCCTGGGCTCCGAAGCCCGTGATCACGAGGAGAAGAGCCCATGAGCGACGCCGTCTCCCAGTACGGCTTCACCGTTGGCCGGCGTGGCTACGCGCCCGAACAGGTCGACCGCTCCCTGGTCGCACTGACCGCCCAGCGGGACGCCGCCTGGGAGCGGCTGAGCGTGCTCGGGGCCGGCCTGCGCGAGATGGAGAAGCGGCTCGCCGACTTCCTGCAGGCCGCCGAGGACGCGCCGGAGCCCGACTACACGGCGCTCAGCGAGCAGGCCGCCGGCCTGGCCCGGACCGCCGAGGCCGAGGCCGCCGCCGTCCGCGAGGCCGCCGAGCGGTTCGCCGAGGACACCCGGGACGAGGTGTACGAGGCCGGCCTGGCGCTGGCCAAGGCCGCCGAGGAGTACGCGACCGCCCTGCGGGCCGAGGCCGACCAGGCCTCCCGGCGCAGCGAGGAGCGCACCCGGGCCGAGGCCGAGAAGCTACGCGGCGAGGCGGACCGCGACGCCCGCGCGGTGCGGGACGCCGCCACCGCGCACGCCGCGAAGGTCCGGGTGGCCGCCGCGGAGGCCTCGGAGCATGCCGAGGCCGTCCTGGCGGACCTGCGCCGCAGCGCGGACGAGATGTTCGCCGCCGCCGTGACCGCGGCGGACGCCGAGGACGCCAAGATCACCATGACGGCGGAGCGCCGGCTCAAGGAGGCCGAGCAGTACCGCGAGACGGTGCTCGGCCGGATCAAGCAGTCCGACGCCGAGGCGCAGGCCAAGGCCGACCAGCTGATCGACCGGGCCCGCCGGGAGGCGGAGCGGATCAACGCCGCGAGCGAGCAGGAGCAGACCGACTTCGCGGCCCGCTACGAGGTGGTCCAGCAGCACCTGGACCACATCAAGGGCACCCTGGCCTCGCTCACCGGCGCGGCGGTCGGCGCGATCGAGCCCGAGCCGGCGGCCGTTCCCGGCGCGCAGGCCCAGCCGCAGACCGCTGCGGCGACCGCGCCCGGCGCGGCCCAGGCCGTGGCGGTGGCCGTTCCCGGCGTCGCCCCGGCGGTGGCGGCGACCGCGCCCGGCGTCGCCACGGCGGTGCCCCAGGCGGGGCCGGTGGACTCGGAGGCGGACACCGGGGAGATCGTCCTGACCCTCGACGCCCTCGACGAGCCCGCCCCCGCGGCGGATGCCCAGGGCTCCACGCCCCTGCCGGCCGTCGCTCCGCCCTCGGCCGCTCCCTCGGCCGTCGCACCCTCGGCGGCCGTTCCGGCGCCCGGTGCCGCGCCCGCGGTGCCGGCCGACGCCGCCACCGAGGTCCTGCCGGTGACCCCGGCCGGTCCGGAGGCCGGATTCGTGCCGGGCCGGGTCGCACCCGTGGCGCCCGCCGGGCCGGCGCAGTCCGCGGCCGTACCGCCGCGGCCCGCCGGCGCGCCCTCGGCGGGGGCACCCGCGGAGGCCGAGGACGTGGCGACCCGGATCATCCCGAAGATCGTGATCGTGGACGACGGCTCCGAGTACGCCACGCCGCACACGGTGGTGCCGCGCCGCAGCTGATCCGGGCGGCCCGCCGCCGTCACCGTCCGCCGCCGTCCGCGCGCCGCCGTCCGTGCGGTGCCCGATCGGGCACCGCGGGGGCGGTGGCAGGGCACCGGCCCGGGCACGGCGCGGGCAGCCGTTCACGCCCCGCCGTACCGTCGATTCCGCCCGTGGGCCCCGACCGTCGCCGCGTCCGACGCCCGGGGCCCACGTCGTTGGGTGTGTCCGACGCTCGGGGCCCACGACGTCGGGTGCGGGCGGGACGGGCTACGGCGTTCTCCCGAGCGGTCGGGAGACCGGGCCGCCGAGGTTGCGCGGACGTGGCGGCGCGGACGTGGTGGCGCGGGGCGTCCGAGCGAGGCCGGACGGGCCGGAACGCAAGAGGGCCGAGACCCGTGGCGCCCTCCAGGAAAGGGCGCCACGGTTCCCGGCGATTGGGCGGGCGCCCCCACCCAGGGTCGCCCGGCCGCGCATCCCGACCCCCATCGGGTTGCGTCCGTGTCCTCCGCAGCCATCCCCCACGGTTGGGTGCGGCGGGCACATTCACCATGCTGCGCGATCTCCATGGACGGCCAGTGACAGGAGTATGTCCACTTCGTGGCATTCATTCGCCGCATTCCGGGCGCGGCCGTACGCGGCGCGGCCGGTACGCCGCGTCAGCGTCCGTCGTCCGGCGTAGGCTGGACACCCCCGGCCGCTCGGCGCGCCGGGCCGTTCGCGTTGCCCGGCCGGTCTCCCGGTGCGTGGGCACTCCAGCTACGGGACGAAGAAGAGACTCCACATGAGCCTGACCGGACTGCTCGATGTCGTCGCGCGGGACGCCGCCCTGGCGGAGGCGATCGAGGCCGCCACCGCCACCGGTGCCTCGGCGGGCGCCCGCCAGCACCTCGACCTGGTCGGACCGCCCGCCGCCCGGCCGTTCGCCGTCGCCGCGCTGGCCCGCGCCCTGGCCACCCGCGCGGACGGGGAGCGCGGCCGCCCGGTACTCGCCGTGACCGCCACCGGCCGCGAGGCCGAGGACCTCGCGGCCTCGCTGCGCTCGCTGCTGCCCCCCGACGCCGTCGCCGAGTTCCCCGCCTGGGAGACCCTGCCGCACGAGCGCCTCTCGCCGCGTTCGGACACCGTCGGCCGTCGCCTCGCGGTGCTGCGCCGGATCGTCCACCCGCGGGCGGACGGAGACCTCGGGGCCGGGCCGATCCAGGTGATCGTGGCACCGGTCCGTTCGGTGCTCCAGCCGCAGGTCAAGGGCCTGGCCGAGCTGGAGCCGGTGGCGCTGCTGCGCGGCGAGTCGCACGACCTGGGCGCGGTCGCCCGGGGGCTCGCCGCCGCCGCCTACTCCCGGGTCGAACTGGTCGAGAAGCGCGGTGAGTTCGCCGTCCGCGGCGGCATCCTGGACGTCTTCCCGCCGACCGAGGAGCACCCGCTGCGGGTGGAGTTCTGGGGCGACGAGGTCGAGGAGATCCGCTACTTCAAGGTCGCCGACCAGCGGTCGTTGGAGATCGCCGAGCACGGCCTGTGGGCGCCGCCCTGTCGCGAACTGCTGCTGACGGACGAGGTCCGGGCCCGGGCCGCCGACCTGGCCGAGGCACACCCTGAGCTGCGCGAGATCCTCGACAAGATCGCGCAGGGCATCGCGGTGGAGGGCATGGAGTCGCTGGCGCCCGTGCTGGTCGACGACATGGAACTGCTGCTGGACGTGCTGCCGGCCGGCAGCGTCACCGTGGTCTGCGACCCGGAGCGGGTCCGTACCCGGGCCGCCGACCTGGTGGCCACCAGCCAGGAGTTCCTGCACGCCTCCTGGGTCGCCGCCGCCTCTGGCGGGGACCGGCCGATCGACGTCGAGGCGATCGACGTGTCGGCCGCCTCGCTCTGGTCGCTGGCCGACGTCCGCGAGCACGCGGCCGGCATCGGCCTGCCCTGGTGGTCGGTCAGCCCGTTCGCCACCAGCGACTCCTCGGTCAGTTCCGTACTGGAGTTCGACACCAACACGCTGACCCTCGGCATGCACGCGGTGGAGGCCTACCGGGGCGACACCGCCCGCGCGATCGCCGACGCCAAGGAGCGACTGGCCGCCGACTGGCGGGTCGTCATGGTGACCGAGGGCCACGGCCCGGCCTCCCGGCTCGCCGAGGTGCTCGGCAACGAGGGCATCCCGTCCCGCCTGGTCGCGGACCTCGCCGAGGCCCCCACCCGGGACGTCGTGTACGTCTCCTGCGGCTCGATCGAGCACGGCTTCGTCGACGAGGCGCTGAAGCTCACCGTCATCACCGAGACCGACCTCTCCGGCCAGAAGTCCTCCACCAAGGACATGCGCCGGATGCCGTCGCGCCGCCGCAACGCCATCGACCCGCTGGCGCTGGCCGCCGGCGACTACGTCGTCCACGAGGCGCACGGCGTGGGCAAGTACGTCGAGATGGTGCAGCGCACCGTCCAGGGCGCGACCCGCGAGTACCTGGTGCTGGAGTACGCCCCCGCCAAGCGCGGCCACCCCGGCGACCGGCTGTTCGTGCCGACCGACCAGCTCGACCAGGTCACCAAGTACGTCGGCGGCGAGGCGCCCACCCTGCACCGGCTGGGCGGCGCGGACTGGGCGAAGACCAAGCAGAAGGCCAAGAAGGCCGTCCGCGAGATCGCCGGCGACCTGATCAAGCTCTACTCGGCGCGGATGGCGGCCCCCGGTCACACCTTCGGCCCGGACACCCCCTGGCAGCGCGAACTGGAGGACGCCTTCCCGTACGCGGAGACGCCCGACCAGCTGACCACCATCGCCGAGGTCAAGTCGGACATGGAGAAGTCCGTCCCGATGGACCGGCTGATCTGCGGCGACGTCGGCTACGGCAAGACCGAGATCGCGGTGCGGGCCGCCTTCAAGGCCGTCCAGGACGGCAAGCAGGTGGCGGTGCTGGTGCCCACCACCCTGCTCGTCCAGCAGCACTTCTCGACCTTCGCCGAGCGGTACGCGAACTTCCCCGTGACGGTGAAGGCGCTGTCGCGGTTCCAGAGCGACTCCGAGGCGAAGACCGTCCTGGAGGGCCTGTTCGCCGGCTCGGTGGACGTCGTCATCGGCACCCACCGGCTGTTCTCCTCCGAGACCAGGTTCAAGGACCTGGGCCTGGTGATCGTCGACGAGGAGCAGCGCTTCGGCGTCGAGCACAAGGAGCAGCTGAAGAAGCTGCGCGCCAACGTGGACGTGCTGACCATGTCGGCCACCCCGATCCCGCGCACCCTGGAGATGGCGGTCACCGGCATCCGCGAGATGTCCACCATCACTACCCCGCCGGAGGAGCGGCACCCGGTGCTGACCTTCGTCGGCCCGTACGACGAGAAGCAGATCTCGGCCGCGATCCGGCGTGAACTCCTGCGCGAGGGCCAGGTGTTCTACATCCACAACCGGGTCGAGTCGATCGACAGGGCGGCCGCCCGGATCAAGGAGCTCGTCCCCGAGGCGCGGGTCGCCACCGCCCACGGGCAGATGGGCGAGAACCTGCTGGAGAAGGTCGTCGTCGACTTCTGGGAGAAGGAGTTCGACGTCCTGGTGGCCACCACCATCGTCGAGTCCGGCATCGACATCTCCAACGCCAACACCCTGATCGTCGAGCGCGGCGACACCTTCGGCCTCTCCCAGCTGCACCAGCTGCGCGGCCGGGTGGGCCGCGGTCGCGAGCGCGGCTACGCCTACATGCTGTACCCGCCGGAGAAGCCGCTCACGGAGACCGCCCACGAGCGCCTCGCCACCATCGCCCAGCACACCGAGATGGGCGCCGGCATGTACGTCGCCATGAAGGACCTGGAGATCCGCGGCGCCGGCAACCTGCTCGGCGGCGAGCAGTCCGGGCACATCGCCGGCGTCGGCTTCGACCTCTACATGCGGATGGTCGGCGAGGCCGTCGCGGAGTTCCGCGAGTCGCTGGCCAACGGCGGCGCGGAGCCGGAGGAGGAGCCGCTCGACGTCAAGATCGAGCTGCCCGTCGACGCCCACGTCCCGCACGACTACGCCCCCGGCGAGCGGCTGCGCCTGCAGGCCTACCGCTCGATCGCGGCGGTCAACTCGGAGCAGGACATCGTCCACGTCCGGGAGGAACTCACCGACCGCTACGGCAAGTTGCCGGAGGCCGTGGAGAACCTGCTGCTGGTCGCCGCGCTGCGGCTGTACGCGCGGCGGTGCGGCATCGGCGACATCACCCTGCAGGGCGCGAACGTCCGGTTCGGCCCGGTGGACCTGCGCGAGTCCCAGGAGCTGCGCCTCAACCGGCTCTACCCCCGCAGCCAGGTGAAGGCCACCGCCCAGCAGCTCCTGGTGCCCCGCCCGTCCACCGGCCGGATCGGCGGCAAGCCGCTGGTCGGCCGCGAACTCCTCACCTGGTGCAGCGAGTTCCTGTCCGCGATGTTCGACGACCTGGCGGGTGCCAAGCGCTGACGGGGCCTTCCAGGTCCGCCGGCCCCCGCGTTCAGGGGCCGGCGGCTCCGGTGTTCAGGGGCCGGCGGACCCGGTGTTCAGGGGCCTGCGGACCGGGCGGGCGGTCAGGCGAACTCGGTGGGGAGGCCGGCCTCGGCCCAGTCCTGGATGCCCTCGCGGTACTTGCGGACGTTGGTCCAGCCGAGTGCGGTGAGCCGGTCGGCCACCTGGCCGCTGTTGGGGCACGCCGGGTTCGAGCAGTAGGTGACGATCGCTGCGTCCCGGTCGGGGAGCAGGGCGGGTGCGCGGGCGTCGACCTCGGCCAGGACCAGCGGGAGGGCGCCCGGCAGGTGCTGCTGGTCGTAGTAGGCACCGCCGAGGGTGTCGAGCACGGTCACGGTGCCGGCCTCGATCGCCGCCGCCAGTTCGTCACGGGTGATGAGTGCGGTCATGCCACTGCCTCCAAAGGAATCGGACTACAGTCCTCTTATGGCTCACGACAGTAACGGACCGCAGTCCGCTTCGGCAATCCCCCTGGAACTGCTCCGCACACCACCGCCCAAGGAGCGCGCGGACGCGGCGCGCAACCGGGTCGCGGTGCTGGAGGCGGCGGCCGGGCTGTTCGCCGAACACGGCGTCGAAGCGGTCTCGATGGACCAGGTGGCCGCCGCCGCCGGCGTCGGCAAGGGCACGCTGTTCCGCCGCTTCGGCGACAAGGCGGGGCTGGCGGCCGCACTCCTCGACGCCCGCGAGCGCGTGCTCCAGGAGGCCGTCCTGAGCGGCCCGCCCCCGCTGGGCCCCGGGGCCCCGGCCGACGAACGCCTGGCCGCCTTCCTGGACGCCTACTTCGACTACCTGCTGGAGCATCTGGCGCTGGTCCGGATGTCGGAGACCGCCACCCCCGGAGCCCGGTACCGCATCGGGGCCTACCGCTTCTGGCACCGCCACGTGGCGATCCTGCTCACCACCGCCCCCGACCCCGAGCACACCGCCCACGCCCTGCTCGCCGCCGTGGCCGCCGACCACGTCGCCGCGCTCCTGCCGGAACTCGGCGAACAGCGGATGCGGGCCGGCCTGCTCCGCCTCGCCCGCGCGGCGGTCTGACGGCCCCGCGGGGCCGGGGGCGGCGCCGCGCCGTCCGGCGCGGCCCGTTCTACGCAGTCGGCGCCGCCACCGCCGCCGGAGAACGACGACTCCTGCCAGGTGGTCGGCACCGGCATTTCGAGGGGTGCTCTCACCTGTCCCTCAAACGGCGGAAGGCGGGGACCCGCCTCCCGCGGCCTTGGACGGTCCACCGGTCTTCCGCCGGCCGGGCCCTCAGCGTGGCAGTACCGGTGGCCGGGCCAGACCCATGCAGTGCGTGCGTTGGTGGCCGACGTCGTCGACGGCGTTGGAGAGGATGTGGCTCTGGAGCAGTAGCACGAGCAGCACCACGGGCAGTACGGCGAACAGCGAACCGCCTGTCCAGCTGTTCGGCCGGGCCCGCTTGCGGATGACGGCGGCCAGCTGCCCGACGATCCAGGCCGTACCGGTGGCGGCAGCCAGCAGCCCGGCCCACCCGGCGGCCGGGCCGAAGAACGGGATCCCCGGGCTGTCCCGGCAGGCCGTCAGCAGATCCGTGACGTAGCGGCTGTCGGCTTGGTCGGCGACTGCTGAGCACGCCCACCCGAGGCAGATCAACAGGAGCGGGTAGCGGGCTTTGAGGGGCCGGAGCCCGGTGACTGGCTGCTGCACTTGTCGGCCCTCCTAGTACCAGTCCGGTTCGACCCGGACGTAGTGCAGCTTCTGATGGCCACGACCTTCCTGGAACGTGTCGATCCGCCCGCCCAGGCTGGCGTTCTTCATGCCGCCACTGTGCTGGGAGTAGCGGATGTCCCCGTCGGGCGTGACGGCGGTGACGATCGCCGTGTGATGGATCTGGCCCTTGCGATCGTCCGCGTCCTGGTCCGAATCCTCCTCGTAGTAGACCAGGTCGCCCGGCCTGACCTGATCGGGCGTAAGTTCCCTGCCGCCGTGGGCGACCATGAAGTCGTGCATGTTCTGCGCCCCGCCCCAGGCGTGGGTGTGCCCGGGGATGACGGAGTCGGCCGTCGACCCCAGGCCCGACGCGCCGCCGCCCCGGAACCAGCCGTCGTCGTCCAGGGTGTTCCAACCCTTGAACCTCACGCCGGACTGATGGAGCGCCTCGGACGCGAAGTTGGTGCAGTTGTCCTCGTCCATGTCGCCGCTGACGTCGTTCCAGTGGTCGAGCGTCCACTGCACCATCTTCACCCGGTCGTACTTGGCCCCCGGGCCGCCCCGCAGTCCCAGCTTCACGTCGTCCGGGATGCCCGGCAGGTTGGCCAGCGTGACCGGGTCGGAGAGCATCAGCTCTTTGCGCTGGTTGTCGGGCAGGGCGTTCCACCAGTCGGCGACCAGGCGTGGGTCCTTGCCGTCGGGGATGCCATCCGTGTACATGTTCAGCTCCACCTGGGAGGCCTCGCCCTGAAGGCTGTTGAGGGCCTTCGCCGGGTCGGTCTCGCAGGTGGCTGTGCCGAGCTTGCGGAGCTCGGCCGCCGCCTGGCGGTCCGCCTGGGTCGCCTCGCGCAGGGCTTCCCGGAGCAGCGCGTTGACCTCCTGGACGATGGAGGTGGCGGCCGGAGTCGTGGTGGCGGCTGGGTCACGGGCGACCCCGGTGCTCTCGTCGACCGTCAACCCGTGAGCCTTGGCCAGGTCGAGGGCGGAGTTGAGGGTCAGCTTGGCCCTGGTGATCGCCACAGAGAGAGCGTCGAGCACCATGGCGACGCCGCGCATGATGTCGGCTCCCGCCTCCAGGATCCTGGCCTGCTCGTCGAGCTTGCGGGCGGCGACCTCGCCGACGCGGTCCTTCCAGTCGGCCTTGAGCGGGTCGACACCGTTGGCGTGGATGTCGTTGACGGCCTGCCAGGACTCCTTGGAGAGCGCCATCCAGCCGTCGGCCGCGGCCTGGGTGCTGATGCTGTTGGCCGCCTTGAGCGCTGCGATGTCCATCCGCTCAGCGCTCCTGCGAACGGAGGTCGGCCAGCGCGGCGCCGAAGCGGCGGTTGGCCTCCTCGTTCGCGGCGTCGTAGTTGTGCGCCGAGTCGCGCAGCTGCTCGGCATAGGTGTGCAACTGGGCGACGACGGACTTCATGTGGGTCTGCCAGGCGTCCGCGCAGTCCTTGAGCGCGCTGCCGGACTCCCAGCCGGCCAGCGTGCTCGCGGCCGGGTAGCTCTGGTCGAGCCAGTGGCCCGCGGCCGGGCCGACCTGGGTGGCCGTACTCCCCAGCCCGTCGGCGGCCTGGCGCAGCGTCCCCGTGTGGACGTGGATGTCGTTCATCGTTCCCCCCGGAAGGTGCAGCGCCCCCGCGCCGCACCTCGGCCACTATGCCGGGCCGGAGCGGCCGGTGGCGTACGGAGCGCCGTTCTCCGGGGAGCGTTGACCAAAGCTTTGCGAGCTCGGCCGCACCGGCCCGGTCGCTGCGGTGAGTGGACTTCCGTCAGATCGACCTGACGGCCGGCGGACCTCTCAGCGCTCCTTGAGTACACGGGCGATGAAGTCGCGTGACTCCTGCGGGCTGTGGGCTGAGCTTTGCACCTTGGAGAACAGGCGTCGGTGCTGGGAGAGCAGGGCCTCCGCGTCCATGAAGGTGCCGCGCACAGGCGAATCGAAGTGCAAGGTGTCCAACTGAGGTACAGGTCCGGCCAGGTAGTACATGGAACCGCTGGCACCGGCGAATTCGCTGGCAGAGAACGGGATGACACGGATCTCCACGTTCGGTCGTTCCGACAGTTCAAGCAGCAGGGTGAGTTGCTCTCGGGCGACGGCGGTGCCACCCACATTCATGCGGAGCGCGGCTTCGTGGATGACGGCTCGCACGTCGGCAGTGTGCTGCAGGAGCACCCGTCGCTGAACACGGAAAGCCACCTTGGCCTCCAGATCGGCGGAGAGCATTCCGGGCACGTAGTAGCTGAACACGGCCCGTGCGTGTGCCTCGGTCTGCATGAAGCCCGGGATCTCAGCGATGCGGACCGAACGTACCGCTACGGCGTGGAACTCGGCCTCGGCCAGATCGAGGAACCCACGGGACAGGATGTCTCGGTACTCCTCCCACCAACCGCGCGTCCGATCCGTGGCCATCGCCACCAGGGCGTCGATCAGCGCGGTGTCGTCACAGGCGTAGTGGAACGCCAGACGTCGGATGCGTTCCGCACTGGCGCCTACGCGCCCTGCTTCCAGGTTGGACATCTGGGCCTGATCCGAGCCGATCAGGTTCGCGGCCGCACGCGCCGTCAGTCCTGCCTTCTCGCGGAGCTTTCTCAGCTCTGAGCCCAGGCGTTCATGGCGCGCGGACGGGTTGATCCTCGGTGGCATGCATCTCTTCCTTCGACCCGTCAGAAGTCTGGCGCACTGACCGCAGTCGGGGCCAGACACGTCCGGGTGAATCATCAGCACAAGGTTGTGCCGTAAAAATCTCGTGCCCTACCGTAAGTGTCGCATCGACCGCCCAGCGTGACCGGCGTCAGCCGGAAGTGCATCGCCCCGGCCTGGCCGGGACGACATCGCCACCGCCCGACGTCCCGTCACCATCACCGTACGGAGAAGTCCGCCATGACGATTGACGTTCTCTCGGACCGCCCGGAGCCCTTCTGGTTCCCCCACTCCTGCACGATCATGCTGCCGGCGGCGGCCATCGCGCCCAAGATCTGCCGGGACTTCGTCACCACCGTGCTGGACCTCATCGGCTTCGGGCACCTCGCCGAGCGGGCCGCGCTCTGCACGTCCGAGCTGGTCACCAACGCCCACCGGTACGCCGGCGGGCTGGTCCACCTCCAGTTCACGGCCGACCGGACGCGGGTCCGGGTCTCGGTCCACGACAGCAGTCCGGAGCGCCCCAGGCTCCGGCTGGCCACCGACGACCAGGTGGGCGGTCGCGGCCTCGGTCTGGTCGACGCGGTGGCCGACGGCTGGGGGGTCACCGACTCGCGGTTCGGACTGCCCAGCAAGGGGGTCTGGTTCGAACTCCACACGCTGCGGGCGGTGGCGTAGCCCGGCCCCCGGCCCCCGGCCCTTGACCTCAAGCCCGCTTCAACTCCTAGCGTGGTCACCGAACTTGCCGGTCGACCACAGGGGGAGCGGGCCACACCATGGAACTCACCGACGAAGAGCTCGCCGACCAACCCGTCGGGTACTGGACGGGCGAGGCGCACGCGGCCGTCATCGCCTTCATCAATGCGGAACAGGGCAGGCTCGGCGTCACCCAGCGGCACTGGATGACCCTGAACCGCCTGGCCATCGTCGACGGCGGCCTCACCCGGGAGGGGCTGGCGGAGGCGCTGGGCCGGTACATGACGCCGCAGATCGGCGACGTGTCCACGTACGGCGCCGTGCTGGACGACCTGCTGGAACGCGGCTGGATCACGCCGGGCGCCGACGGCCGCCTGACCCTCACCGAATCCGGGCACGCCGGCCGGGCCCGGCTGCTGGCGATCGCGCCGGGCGTCCGGGACCGGATCCACCAGGGCATCCCCGACGCGGACTACGTGATCGCGCTCAAGGTGCTCCGCCGCATGATCGCCAACGTGCGGGGCTGAGCGCGCCGCCGCCCCGCCCGCCGGGAGAGGCGGGCAGGGCGGCGCCGACGGACCTCAGGCCTTCGGCTGGGTGAAGCGGATGCGGTTGCCGAACGGGTCGCGCAGGCCGCAGTCGATCCCGTACGGGCGGTCGGTGGGCTCCTCGGTGAACTCGACGCCCCGGCCGAGCAGGGTCTCGTACGTCTTGTGGCAGTCGTCGGTGGTGAAGATGAGCCAGCCGCCCATCGCCCCCTTGGTGACCAGTTCGCGGACCTGCTGCGCGGTCTCCTCGGACATCGCCGGGGGCCCCGGCTTCTCCAGTAGGACCTGGCGCTCCGGGTGGCCCGGAACGCTGACGGTCAGCCAGCGCATGAAGCCCAGCGGGACGTCGGCGGCGACCTCCAGGCCGAGCTTGCCGACGTAGAAGTCGAGGGCCTCGTCCTGGTCGAGAACGTAGATCTGCGATTGCGTGATGGCGTTGAACATGGGAACCACGCTACTGACCGGGCCGGCGGAAAACTTGTCCGAATCTGCTGTGTTGGCGGTGGCGGTGGAACGGTGGCGGTCAGTCGCTCGGCCGCATCCACGCCATGGTGAAGCAGGTCGGCACACCGGCCGCCACCGCCTCCCGGCGGTACGTCCTCGGTGAGCGGCCCACGATCTCGCGGAAGGTCCGGCTGAAGGTGCCGGGGCTGCCGAAACCGACCTCGAAGCAGATGTCCGTCACGCTGCGGTCGCTCTCGCGCAGCAGGAACATCGCCCGCTCGACCCGTCGGCGCTGCAGGTAGCGGTGCGGCGTCTCGCCGAAGGTGGCCCGGAAGGTGCGGGCGAAGTGCGCCGGCGACACATGGGCGATCCGGGCCAGGGCCGGGACGTCCAGCGGCTGCGCGTAGGCGCGGTCCATCGCGTCCCTGGCCCGCAGCATGCGGCGGTTCGACTCCTCGGTGGTGCGGCTCACGATGCCATCCCACCACGTCGGGCCGCCCGCCGTCCCCGCGCCGGGGACACGCCTACCGATGCTGGGGGAGTGACCGGGCCCCGGTCCATGCGGTGCGTGTGCTGGTGGCCCGGACGGTGTGGGGATCTGCGAGGATTTCGCCACCCGTCCGGTGTTCGCTCTTCGAGGCGGCGGCATCGAGCGGGAAGGGGGACGGCTCTTGAGTGGTGGACTGCGGTTCCGGTTCGAACTGCGGGCGCTGGGCGAGGTCGCCCCGTGGGGAGACGAGCGCCACCCCGTCCTGCACTGGTTCGCATTGACGGCGGGTTGCTACTGGATCGAGGCGGGCGGTCAGGAACTGCTGCGCTACTCGGAGGCCACCCTGCGGCGGTGGCGCGAGGAGTCCGGCGGCGAAGTGCACCCGTACGTCGACTACTTCGTGGTCCGGATCTGGGAGGACGTACTGGAGATCCTGGCGGACGTGCTGGAGCCGGTACCCCGGGATCTGGTCGCCTTCGTGTCGAGCGACCTCTCCGGGCATCCGATCTGGGACGAGGACGACATCGCCCCCGAGGCCGAGGCGGCGGCCGACTGGCACGGCCGCCGGTCGATGTACATGGGCCCGCTGGTCAACGCCCCGCAGCCCCGCTGGTGGCGGACGGTCGACGAGGCAGGCGATCGGGTCACGCTCACCTGGACGCACGAGCCCGGCCACCGGATCGGGTTCGCGGCCCCGCCGGCCGGTCGTCTTGTCCTGCCGACCGACGACTTCCTGGCCGCCGTCACCGAGTTGGACGGTGCACTGCTGGCGGCGATGGAGCAGCGCGTCGCGACCCTGGAGGCTTCCGGTCCGCCGGTCGGTGTCGACCTGGACCTGGAACAGCTCCGCCGTGAGCACCTGGACCGGGCGGGGTGGCTGGAGCGGGCCCGTACCCGGAACCGTGTCACCGACTGGCCCGCTGTGCGCGCAGGGGCCCGGGTGTTCCTCGCGGCGGGGCCGACCCTTGCCCCGGACGAAGCCTGATCCGCTGACCTCGCCGGGGTGGTGCGCCGGGTGCCCCTCGCCGTGATGACCGATCAGCCGATCTTCCACTGGCCGGTCTGGTCGGCGAAGCCGGCGTCCAGGCCGAACTGGATCTTGTCGAGCTTGGCGTCCTTGGGGACCTCGAAGGTGATGAAGCCCTTGCCCGTCTCGCCGGGGGCGATGGTGGTGGGGGTCTGGAAGCTCGGGCCGGCCGTGGTGTCGGTGAAGCTCGGGCCGTAGGCCTGGCCCTGGGTGTCGACGACCTTCGCGGCGCCGAGCGGGGCGTCGCTGTAGGCCTTGCTGCCGGTGGCCTTGATCTGGAACTGGACCGCGACCCAGCGCTTGCCGTCGGCGGGCTTGAGGTACTCGTCGCCGCTCTCGGCGTTGTCCACCACCTTCACCGCGGTGACGTCGGCGGTGTTGCTCTTCTCCATGCCCTTGAGCGCGATGGTGTCGCCGACCTTGGCCGCCGCCGGGGCCTTCGCCGCGCCCTGGTCGGCGGGCTTGCCGCTGTCGGCCGGCTTGGCGCCGTCGGCGGCCGGGGCGGCGGCGGTCTGCTTCGGGCTGGTCGAGACGGAGGCGCCGGAGGAGCAGGCGGTGGCGCTGAGGGCGACCAGGGCGGCGCCGACCAGGAGGGCGGCGGAACGGCGGCGGGCGGTGGTGGCGAAGGACATGACGGTCTCCACATCGGTGCGGCGGGTGCTCCTTCGCGGCTCGGCTGCCGCTTGAAGCGATGGGTAGATCACACCATCCGCTGTGAACGATGTCAACAGCGATTCATGAAACCTCTCTGTTCACGTGTGAACAGCCATGCGGAGCCGCTCTGGCTATGCTGTGTGGTCACACGGGCCATGGGCTCGGGCCGTACCCCTGAAGCCCTGCACTCCTGAAGCCCTGTAGCTCTGAACCCCTGCAGCACCCGAAGCCGCACCGAAGGAGCCCCCAATGCCGGACCGCCCCGAGGTGACCGCGGTCGAGATCGCCAGGCTCGCCGGAGTGGGGCGGGCCGCGGTCAGCAACTGGCGGCGTCGCCACCCGGACTTCCCGCGCCCGGTCGGCGGCAGCGACGCCAGCCCGACCTTCGCCCTCGCCGAGGTCGAGAACTGGCTGCAGGGCCAGGGCAAGATCGCCGAGCTCCCCGTCCTCGAACACGCCTGGCGGCAGTTGGAGACCCTCCGCGACCCCGCCGGCCACCCCGCCGCGCCCCTGGTGCCGGCCGGCGCCTTCCTGCTGCTGCTGCACCGCGAGCCCCAGGCCTGGCAGGCCCTGGCCGGCGAGCCCGACACGCACCTCGCCACCGCGCTCCCCCGGGCGCTCGCCCGGATCGCCGCCCAGACCCTCGGCCTGGACGGCGCCGCCCAGCTGGGCCTGCCCGGCCTGCTCGGCAGCACCTACCTGGACCTCGTCCGGCTGCTCGCCCGGCTCGCCGTCGAGCAGGCCCCGGCCGCCGCGACCACCCCGACCCCCGCTGCCGCCCCGGGCCCCGCGACCGCCCCGACCCCCGTCGCCGCCGGCGGTCCGGGTCCGCTCCCGGCCTCGCCGCCCGCCGCCGCGTACGAGCAACTGCTCACCCGGTACGCCGAGGCCAACACCCGCCAGCTCAGCCCCACCCCGCCCGAGGCCGCCGGCCTGCTGGCCGCCGTCGCCGGGCCCGCACTCGCCGCGCCGGGGGCGGCGGCGCTGGACCCGGCCACCGGGCTCGGCGCCGTCCTGCTCGCACTTCCGTCCGCCACCACCCGCTACGGGCAGGACCGCGATCCGGTCACCGCCGCGCTGGCCCTGCTCCGGCTCGCCCTGCACGCCCCGGCCGCAGCCCCCGGCCCGCTCGGGCTCGACCTTCGCGCGGGCGACTCGCTGCGCGCCGACGCCCACCCCGGCCGCACGGTGGACGCCGTGCTCTGCCAGCCCCCCTACAACGAGCGCGACTGGGGCCACGACGAGCTCCAGTACGACTCCCGCTGGCCCGCCGGGCAGCTGCCCCCGCGCGGCGAGTCCGAGCTCGCCTGGGTGCTGCACTGCCTCTCCCACACCCGGCCCGGCGGCCTCACCGCCCTGCTGCTGCCGCCGACCGTGGCCTCCCGGCGGGCCGGCCGACGGGTCCGCGCCGAGCTGCTGCGCTCCGGCGCCCTGCGCGCCGTGATCGCCCTGCCCGCGGGCGCCGCGCCGCCGTACGGCGTGCCGCTGCACCTGTGGGTGCTGCGCCGGCCGGCGCCCGGCGACGACTTCCGCCAGGTGCTGCTGCTGGACGCCGCGACGTCCCACTCCTCCGGCGAGGGCGGCCGCGAGCGGGTCGACTGGCCCGAACTGCGCGGCGCCGTGCTGGAGTCCTGGCAGGCCTTCGACGAGGCCGCCGCCACCGGACGGCCCCTGCCCGTCGACCGGCCCGGCGTGCACCGGGTGATGGCCGCGATCGACCTGTTGGACGACGAGACCGACCTCTCACCGGCCCGCCACGTCCCGCCCGCCGCCCCGGTCGGCGGCGCCGCCGCCCTCGCCCACCTGCGCGGACGGCTGACCGAACTGCTCGCCGGGCTCGCCGAGCCCGACGCCGGGCCCCCCGAGGTCGGGCCGGCCCACCCGCCGGCCCACCCGCCGGCCGTCGTCACCGTCGGCGAGCTGGCCAGGAGCGGCGCACTGGAGATCCACTCCTCCGGTCCGGGCGCCCCGCCGCGTCCGGCCGCCGACGGCGCCGACGGCACGCCCCTGCTGACGGACCAGGACCTGGCCGCCGGTGATCCGCCCGGTGCGGTGACCGACTCCGACGGCCCGGAGGCGGCCCTGCTCACCCGCGCCGGCGACGTCCTGGTACCGGCCCTCGGCGGGCTGGCCGGGGTGGTGCTGCCCGGCGGTCCCTGGGAGGGCGTGGCGCTCGGCCGCCAGCTGCACCTGCTGCGGCCCGATCCGGCCCTGGTCGACCCCGAGTTCCTGGCCGGCCAGCTGCGCTCCACGGCGCTGAACCGCCGTGCCGCCAGCCACGCGTCCACCACCGCCCGGCTCGACGTCCGCCGGGTCGAACTGCCCCGGCTGCCGATCGCCCGGCAGCGCCTGCTCGGCGCGGCCTTCGCCCGGGTCGCCGCCTTCGACACCGCCCTGCACCGGGCCGCCGCGCTCGGCCGCACCCTGGCCCAGGGCCTGACGGACGGTCTGGCGGACGGCAGCCTGGCGGTGGTGCCGGGCGGACACGAGGACGGGCGGACGGACGAGCCGGGGGAGTAGCGGGGAGGCCGGTCCGAGCCGGCCGGCCCCAGCCGGGGGCGGTGCAGGGGAGCGGACCTGGGGGCGGGCGTCGCCGGTGGCACGGAAGCCCACCGGCGCGTCAGCCCGGACGGTAGCGTGTGCGGGGTTCGCATCCTTCCTCGTGAAGCGTCGTCACCACCGTTCAGGAGCGCACATGGCAGGGCACTACCCGGGTCAGTTCGGACCGCCGGCCGGCGGTCCCGCGCCCGGTGGTGCGGCCGGGCGGCCGCCGGGACGGTTCGGCGTACCGGGGCGCGTCCTGTGCTGCCTCGCGCCGCTGCTCACCGTCGGGATCCTCGGCATCGTGCCCTCACTGCTCCTGGCGGTGCGGCGCAGGCGGGTGGCCGACGTGGTCGGCGCGGTGCTCTTCAGCCTGGTCTTCGTGGTGTTCCTGGTCAGCATCGCGCTCGCGGGCGGCAGCAAGGCCCCGAACACCGCCGACACCGTCGGGACCGTCGCCATGGTCCTGCTCTGGCTCGGTGCGCCCCTGCACTACCTGGCGATGGACCGCCGGGCGCTCTGGCCCGCCCCGGCCCAGACCCCCGGCGGCTACCCCTACCCGCCGATGCAGCAGCTGCAGCCGGTCCAGCAGGTGCAGCCCTTCCAGCAGATGCAGCCCGTCCAGCAGGTGCTGCCCGGGCAGCCGATGCCGCCGGTGCAGTCCGCCTGGTACCCGCCGCCGGCCGTCGAGGCCGACCCCTATGCCCTGGTGGCCCGCTACCGGGCCCCCGCGGCCGCCAAACCCACAGCTGCTCCCGCCCCCGCCCCCGCCCCCGCCCCCGCTCCCGCCGTCGAGAGCCCCACCTCCGGCCGGTCCGCCGACGAACTGCAGGAGCTCGGTGAACTGCTGCGCCGGCAGTCCCGCGAGGACCGGCCGTGACCGCACCGAGAGTGATCGGCGGCCGGTACCGCCTGGCGGAGAAGATCGGGCACGGCGGCATGGGGCAGGTCTGGGCGGCGTACGACGAGCGCCTGGACCGCCGGGTCGCCGTCAAGCTGCTGCACACCGACCACCTCCTTCCCGCCGGTACCGCCGAACCGCACCGCCGCAGCCGCGGCGAGGAGCTGCGCCGACGCTTCCTGCGGGAGTGCCGGATCACGGCCGCTCTCGACCACCCCGGCCTGGTCACCGTGTTCGACGCGGGGGAGGACGGCGGCGAGCTGTACCTCGTGATGCAGCGCGTCCCCGGGCTCAGCCTGGCCGACCTGATCGCCGAGGAGGCCCCCCTCCCGGTCGGCCACGCGACCGCCGTCGCCGCCCAGATCTGCGCCGCGCTGGCCGTCGTGCACGCCGTCCCGGTGGTCCACCGGGACATCAAGCCGAGCAACGTGATGGTCCGTGACGACGGCCGGGTGGTGCTGCTCGACCTCGGCATCGCCACCGCGGTGGAGGCCGACGCGACCCGGCTCACCCTCACCGGCGTGCCGATCGGCAGCCCGGCGTACATGGCCCCCGAACAGGCCCTCGCCGCCACCGCCGACGCCCGCAGCGACCTCTACGCCCTCGGCTGCCTGCTGCACGAGATGCTCTGCGGTGAGGAGCCCTTCCGGGCGCCCACCGCCCTGGGCGTCCTGCGCCGTCACGTGGACGAGCCGCCCGTCCCCCTGCGCGACCTGCGCGCGGACGTACCGGCGCCGTTGGAGGCGCTGGTCCTGGACCTGCTCGCGAAGCAGCCCGCCGACCGCCCCGCCGACGCCCAGCAGGTGTACGCGCGGTTGCTGCCCCTGCTGCCGTCGCCGCCCGGCCCGGTGCTCCAGCCGCGGTACGGCCCGGTGCCCGATCCCACCCTTCCGTTCCGCTATCCGCACCAGCCGCAGCCGGCTCCCGGTCCGGTCGGGCCGCCGCAGGCGCAGCCCGCTCCCGGCGCGCAGCAAGCCGTCGGGGCGTACGCCGCTCCCGGCGCGCCGGTGCCGGCCGGCAGCCTGCCGGCCGACGACCGGGGGACGGCAGACAACGACGACCGGGGGACGGCCGAACCGCGTCCGCTGCTGATGACCGCACTGCCCACGGCGCCCGCGCCGGTGGGCCGTCCCGCGCCGCCGCCCGCCGCGAGCGGCCGGTCGCCGCGGGCTGAACCGGCCGGAGACCTGGCGGACGCCTGCGCCGAGCTGTCCGACCTGGTCGCCGCGAAGCGTCATGCCGAGGTCATCGACCTGGCCGCGAGGCTGCTCCCGCGGGCCCGCGCCGAGCAGGGCGACGGCGCGCCGCTCGTCCGCACCATCCGCACCATCTACGCCCGGACCCTGCTGCAGGAGCGGCGCTTCCGGGACGCCCTGCCCGAGTACCTGCTGCTGGCCGGCACCGCCGAGGGCGGGCCGCACGGCCCGGCGGGGCTGGAGCACCGGTACCGGGCGGCCGGCTGCCTGGAGCAGTTGGGCCACGGTGCGGAGGCGTTGGCCGAGTACCGGGCACTGCTCGCGGCCCACTCGGCCCGGGTGGACGCCGGGCTCGACCCGGACCCCGAGCGGGTGCACGGTCTGCGCGAGCGGATCGGGCTGCTGCTCGCCGCCGGGGGTGACCCGGAGGGCGCCTGGCAGTGGTTGCTCCAGCTGCTCCTGGACCGCGAACGGCTGCTGGGCCCGCACCACCCGGACGTCCGGCGCCTGCGGCAGAGCCTCGACCAGCTCCAGCAGCACCGCCGCACGGGCCGCCCGCCGACCCCCGCGCCCACCCAGCGGCCCCCGGTGCCGCCGCCCTTCGACCCCCGTTCGGGCGGCTGGCCCGCGCCCGCCCCGGGCAACCCGTACGCGACCGGGCGCTGACCGGCCGCCGGCCTCGCTGTTCCGGCTCCCCCTCTGAGCATCCGCCCGTCCCTCGCCCGTCCGGCCCTCGCCCGTCCGCCCGTCCGCCCGTCCGCCCGTCCGCCCGTCCGTCGACCGCCGCCCGGCCCGGGGCCGCGACCGGGCCGGTGTCGCCCGTTCGGAGCAGGGTCCCCGCCCGGGGGCACCGGGCGGCCTACCCTCGGGAGCGCCCGCCGGTCCCGGTACCTCCCGCTCGTCGGGACCCCGGACCCGTCCTGCCCGCAGCAACCCGAACGGGTGCCGGCGGCGCGCCGCCCGCATCCACCGCACCGCCGGCGCCCGCCGCACCCGCCCGCATCCACCGCACCGCCCGCACCCCGGGAGGCTCCCGTATGAACCGTCGGGCCGCCGGCACGACCGCCGGCACGACCGCCGGCACGACCGTCGCCGCAGCCGCCTCCCGGCTCCGGCCGGCTGCCGCCGCCGTGCTCCTCGCGCTGCTGGCCTGCTCCTGCGGCGGCCCGGTGCAGGTCGGTACCGCGGCGGTGCTGGACGGCCGGCGCATCAGCCTCTCGGCCGTGCAGCAGCGGGCCGCCGAGCTGCGGACGGTCGCCGAGCCCTCGCCGGGGGACGCCGCGGCCGGCTCCGAGGGCCTGGCGGGCCGGGTGGTGACCCAGCTGGTCCTGGACGCCCTGGTGAGCCGGGCGCTGGCGGACCGCGGGCTGAGCCTCGACCCGGCCGAGGTGGCGGCGGCCCGCGCGGCTGACCAGGCCTGGGCGGGCGGTGCGGCGCAGCTGGAGCGGGTGCTGGCCCGTCGGGGCGTCCCGGTGGCCGAGGTGGACGACTACTACCGGCAGCAGGCGGGCATCCGGCGGCTGGCGGCGGCGCGGGGGCTGGACGCGGACACCGAGGCGGGGGACGCGGAGGTCCGCGGGGCGCTGGCGGAGGCGGCCCTCGCCCTGCACGTCCGGGTCAACCCCCGCTACGGCAGCTGGGACGCCCGGCGGGTCGCCCTGGCCCCCGACCTCCCGGACGCACCGGCGCCGACCCCGCAGCCCCGCTGATCCGGGCCCGTCCCGGGCGTCCCGCAGCCCCGCCGGCCGCCCCCGCGCCGTCGATCCGGCCGGTCGCTCGCCCCCGCGCCGCCGATCCGGCCGGGCGACCGGCCCGGCACCGGCCCCCGGCCCGGTAGGTTCGGAGCGTGACCACGCCTACGCCAGCCCCGAAGCTGATCCTGCTCACCACCACCCACCGGGTCGCTCCCGGTCTGCTGTCCTGGCCGGCCTGGGAGGCCCTGCGCGGCGCCGACCGGGTACTGGCGGCCGACCCGGCGCACCCGCAGCTGCCGGCGGTCCGCCAGGCGGGCGTCGAGGTGGAGATCGTCGAGCGCGGTACGGCCCCGGCGCTGGCCCGCCGGTTGTCCGGGGTGCCCGCACCGGTCACCGTCTGGCTGGGCAGCCCGGACGGCGACCCGGGGCTGACGGACGCCCTCGCCCGGCTCGCCGTCGAGGAGGCCGGCTCGGTGGCCGAGATCGAGCTGCTGCCCGGCTCGTACGACCTGCCCGGCGCCCGGCTGCTCGACCTGGCCTCGGTGATGGACCGGCTGCGCTCGCCCGGCGGCTGCCCCTGGGACGCCGAGCAGACCCACGCCTCGCTGGTGAAGTACCTGGTGGAGGAGGCCTTCGAGCTGGTCGAGGCGATCGAGGAGGGCGACCGGGAGACGCTGCGCGAGGAGCTGGGGGACGTCCTGTTGCAGGTGTTCTTCCACTCCCGGATCGCCGAGGAGCACCCGGAGGACCCGTTCTCGATCGACGACGTGGCGGGCGACATCGTCGAGAAGCTGATGTACCGCCACCCGCACGTGTTCGGCGACGTCGAGGCGGAGGGGACGGCCGCGGTCGAGGCGAACTGGGAGCAGTTGAAGGCGGCCGAGAAGCAACGCGAGTCGGTCCTGGACGGGGTCCCGGCCGGGCTCCCGGCGCTGGCGTACGCGGCGAAGCTGGTCTCCCGGGTGCGCCGGGCGGGCTTCACCGCCGTGCCGGACGCCCCGTACGAGCTGCCCTCGGAGCTGACGGCCCGCTCGGTGGGGCTGCTGCTGCTCGCGGTGGCCCAGCGGGCGCACGACGAGGGCGTGGACGTGGACGCCGCGCTCCGGGCGAGCGCGCGGGACTACCGCCGCGAGGTCCGGGCGGCGGAGGGTCTGGCGGACTGACCGGCCCGGCCGGGCACGGGGGCGCGCCGGACGGCGTGCCCGCGGTCGGCGGCGCGCAGCCGGGTACGGGGGCGCGGAGCGGTGGGCGCGGGCGCTCAGCCGCGCTCGGCGGTCGTCGCGGAGAGGGCGACGTCCTCGACGGGCCTGCGCTGCGCCGGGACGACCTCGCTGATCGCCTCGCCGACCAGGGCGAGCAGCTCGGCGAGCCGGTCGAGGTGGTCGGGGAGGTCGGCCAGCGAGACGATCCGCTCGCCGTCGGGCCCGGCGACGCAGAACAGGTCGATCGGGCCGAGGTGCTTCTCCGCGGTGTCGACCAGGGCGGCCACGTCGCTGGGCCGGTGGATGTCGCCGCACACCCCGACCACCGGGCAGCCCGGGCGGTCGAGGACGGCGGCGAGGTCCTCCGCCTTGTTGGGGTGCTGGTCCGCGATGAGCACCCCGGCGGCGCCGGCGGCCGTGAACCGGCGGGCCAGGTCGGCGCCCGAACCGCCGTCCAGTACCGCGATGACCACCACTGCCCCGGCTACCCGCATGGGTGCGCTCCTCCCTGTGGGCGACACCGCACCGGCGCCCACCAAAGACATGTCGGAGGATCCTAGGCACGTCACGACCCTCCGCAACAGGGATTACCCATCAGGTGACCAGACTCACGCCCGTCGGCCACCGGATACCGTCAGGACATGCCGGATCAGCCGAACCCCACCCAGCCTCCCCTCTTCACGTGGGAGTTCGCCGCCGACCCCTACCCCGCGTACGCGTGGCTGCGCGAGCACGCCCCCGTCCACCGCACCACGCTGCCGAGCGGGGTGGACGCCTGGCTGGTCACGCGGTACGCGGACGCCCGGCAGGCGCTGGCCGACGGCCGGCTCTCCAAGAACCCGGCCCACCACAGCGAGCAGGCGCACCGCACCGGGCGGGTCGGCATCCCCGGTGAGCGCAGCGCCGACCTGATGACCCACCTGCTGAACATCGACCCGCCGGACCACACCCGGCTGCGGCGGCTGGTCTCCAAGGCGTTCACGCCGCGCCGGGTGGCGGAGTTCGAGCCGCGGGTGCAGCAGCTGACCGACCGGCTGATCGACTCCTTCGCCGAGCGCGGCTCGGCCGACCTGATCCACGAGTTCGCCTTCCCGCTCCCCATCTACGCGATCTGCGACCTGCTGGGCGTCCCGCCGGAGGACCAGGACGACTTCCGGGACTGGGCGGGCATGATGATCCGGCACGGCGGGGGACCGCGCGGCGGGGTGGCCCGCGCGGTGAAGAGGATGCGCTCGTACCTGCTGGAGCTGATCCACCGCAAGCGGGCGGACCTCGGGGACGACCTGATCTCCGGGCTGATCCGGGCCAGTGACCACGGGGAGCACCTCACCGAGAACGAGGCCGCGGCGATGGCCTTCATCCTGCTCTTCGCCGGGTTCGAGACGACGGTCAACCTGATCGGGAACGGCGTGTACGCGCTGCTGCGCCACCCCGAGCAGCGGGCCCTGCTGCAGGAATCGGTGGCGGCGGGGGAGAGCGGGCTCCTCGGTACGGCGGTGGAGGAACTGCTCCGCTACGACGGTCCGGTGGAGCTGGCCACCTGGCGCTTCGCGACCCGGCCGCTGACCATCGGCGGGGTGGACATCCCGGTGGGCGATCCGGTGCTGGTGGTGCTGGCGGCGGCGGACCGCGACCCGGCGCGGTTCGCGGACGAGAACACCCTGGACATCGCTCGCAAGGACAATCCGCACCTCGGTTTCGGCCACGGAATCCACTACTGCATCGGTGCCCCGCTGGCCCGGCTGGAGGGACAGGCGGCCCTGGCCACCCTGCTCACCCGTCTGCCTGACCTGCGACTTGCGGCGGAACCGGGGGAACTGCGGTGGCGTGGTGGTCTGATCATGCGTGGACTTCGTGAACTCCCGGTCGAATTCACCCCCGAAAAGGCACCCTGACCGGCCCGTGCGAGGCTGACGGCGTGTCGGACAGACTCGCTCACAGGCGGTCAGAAGGCGCATCAATCCGGACATATGGGCGTGGTTTGTGGACGATCGGCCGACTGTCGTAATTTCCGTGTGATGTCGGCGATATGAGCTTGTGATTGATGTGAGGATCTGTCTACTCTCCCTGGAGTTCGCAGCTGCGAACCCCGTGCGCGGTACGCCGAGTCCTGCCCGCCGCGCGTCCGGGAAACCGACCAGACCCTTGGGCAGGGGCGGGGGACCCAGGATTTTCTGCCGTTCCCCACGGCTTGGGGTGAAGCCGCATCAGGCGGAAGAAGCTTTCCGCCTGGCGCGGCCGGGCCACCTCCCGGTCCGAACCCGACAGCTCACCTCGCAGGCGTGCGGAGAGGGACACCCATGCTGTTCGTTGGTAACGGACGTCACCGTCGTCGTACCCAGGCCGAGAAGGCGATCGCCGTGGCCGGCGTCGCCGGCGTCGGTCTCGCGATGCCGCTTCTCGCCGCCACCGGCGCCCACGCCGCCCCCATGTCCACCTGGGAGAAGGTCGCCCAGTGCGAGAGCGGGGGCAACTGGAGCATCAACACGGGCAACGGCTACTACGGCGGACTGCAGTTCAGCCAGAGCACCTGGAAGGCCTTCGGCGGCGACCAGTACGCCCCGCAGGCGCACCGGGCCAGCAAGGGCCAGCAGATCGCGGTGGCCGAGAAGGTCCTCGCCTCGCAGGGCCCCGGGGCCTGGCCGGTCTGCTCCGTCAAGGCCGGCCTGAGCAAGGGCGGCCCCTCGGCCCAGGTCGACACCGCGGCCACCTCCGCGGACTCGCAGACCGACCGGAGCCTGCCGGAGGCCTCCCGGTCACAGACCCGGCAGGACCGGAGCACGCAGTCGAACACGGCGCCTTCGGGCGCGGCGCAGTCCAAGTCGACCCAGTCCAAGGCGGCGAAGACGACGACGGGTCAGGGTCGCAGCTCCGACCGCGACCCGGAGTTCTCCGGCCACACCGGCTGGGACGCCGCCAACAAGGTCTTCTGGTACCAGGTCGACGGCGACTGGCACTGGACCAGCCACCAGAACGTCTTCGACCGGCACACGACCAACGAGGCCGCCGCCGAGGTCCCGGCCGCCCCGGCCCCCGCCGCCGCCCCGGCCGCGGTCACACCGGCCGCCGCGCCGGGCACCGGCCGCGACTACACCGTCCAGCCCGGCGACACGCTCGGCGCCATCGCCGGCGCCCAGGGCGTGGCCGGAGGCTGGAACGCGCTGTACGACGGCAACCGCGCCGTCGTCGGCACCGACCCGGACCTCATCCTGCCGGGCCAGGTCCTGGACCTCGGCCGGGCCTGAGACGGGAGGGCCGTACCGGACCGGTACGGCCCTTATCTCCCCTTTTATCGGTCTCTGGGTGCATCACGTGGGGCATCCAGGTGAACTACCGGTGGGTAGCCGGGCCACACGCTGAGACGGGACCTAGGTCAACGTGGCCGGGCGAGCCCGTGCGGTTAGGCTCTGGTCGTAACGACTCCGCAATCGTCCGCAGGACTCCACAACGGTCCGCGGATACCTGCTTCCGCTAGGAGATGCCTCGTGCCGTCCATTGATGTCGTCGTAGCCCGTGAGATTCTCGACTCGCGTGGCAACCCCACGGTCGAGGTCGAGGTCGGCCTCGACGACGGCAGCACCGGCCGTGCCGCTGTCCCGTCCGGCGCCTCCACCGGTGCCTTCGAGGCGCTCGAGCTGCGCGACGGCGACAAGAACCGCTACTTCGGCAAGGGCGTGGAGAAGGCCGTCCTGGCCGTCATCGAGCAGATCGGCCCGGAGCTGGTCGGCTACGACGCCACCGAGCAGCGCCTGATCGACCAGGCCATGCTCGACCTGGACGCCACCCCGGACAAGTCCTCGCTCGGCGCCAACGCCATCCTCGGCGTCTCGCTCGCCGTGGCGCACGCCGCCTCCGAGGCCTCGGACCTGCCGCTGTTCCGCTACCTCGGCGGCCCCAACGCGCACGTCCTGCCCGTCCCGATGATGAACATCCTCAACGGCGGCTCGCACGCGGACTCCAACGTCGACATCCAGGAGTTCATGATCGCTCCGATCGGCGCGGAGTCCTTCTCCGAGGCCGTCCGCTGGGGCGTCGAGGTCTACCACACGCTCAAGGGCGTGCTGAAGGAGCGCGGCCTCTCCACCGGTCTGGGCGACGAGGGCGGCTTCGCCCCGAACCTGGACAGCAACCGCGAGGCGCTCGACCTCATCGTCGAGGCCATCAAGAAGGCCGGCTACGTGCCCGGCAAGGACGTCGCGCTGGCGCTCGACGTCGCCGCCTCCGAGTTCCACAAGGACGGCGCCTACCAGTTCGAGGGCAAGGGCCTCTCCTCGGCCGAGCTCATCGACTACTACGCCGACCTGGTCGCCTCGTACCCGCTGGTCTCCATCGAGGACCCGCTGGACGAGCAGGACTGGGACGGCTGGAAGGCCATGACCGTCAAGCTCGGCGACAAGGTGCAGCTGGTCGGCGACGACCTGTTCGTCACCAACCCCGTCCGCCTGGCCAAGGGCATCGAGACCGGCACCGCCAACGCGCTGCTGGTGAAGGTCAACCAGATCGGCTCGCTCACCGAGACCCTGGACGCCGTCGAGCTGGCCCAGCGCAACGGCTACCGCTGCATGATGTCGCACCGCTCCGGCGAGACCGAGGACGTCACCATCGCCGACCTCGCCGTCGCCACCAACTGCGGCCAGATCAAGACCGGCGCCCCGGCCCGCTCCGAGCGCGTCGCCAAGTACAACCAGCTGCTGCGCATCGAGGAGATCCTCGACGACGCCGCCGAGTACGCGGGCCGCGGCGCGTTCCCGCGCTACAAGTACGAGGGCTGACCCCGCCGCGAGGGCGGACGCCCTCGCTCGTGGGGCCCGACGACCCTCGGGCGCACGGCCGGGACCTCCGGGAACGGGGGTCCGGAGCCGTCGAGTCCGCGGGCTGACACACGGCCGCTGCACCGGTGCCCCGGCTCTCACCCCGTAGGGTGGGGGCCGGGGCACCGGCACGACCAGGAGGGGTAACGGGAGATGGCAGGCTGGAGGATTCCTGGCTTCGCGGCGCGTCCGCGGTTCACGAGCCGGGCGACCGTCCTCGTCCTGGTGCTCTGCTCCCTGGTGGCGATCCTCGCCTACCCCACCCGCCAGTTCATCTCCCAGCGCTCGGAGATCTCCGCCCAGCGCGCCAAGGCCGAACACGCCCGGCAGCAGGTCGAACAGCTCCGCCGGGAGAAGGCCCGCTGGCAGGACCCGGAGTTCGTCAAGGCGCAGGCCCGGGCCCGGCTGCACTACGCGATGCCGGGGGAGACCCCGTTCATCTCGGTGGACCCGGCCGCGGCCGGAACCACCGCCCCCTCCGCGGCCGGTGCCGGCGCCGCCGGCCCGGTGAAGGCCGCCAAGCCCTGGTACGCGAGCGTCTGGGACTCCGTCGACGCCGCCGACGCCGACCCGGCCGCCCTGGCCCCGCCCGCCCCCGCCCCTGCCCCCGCTAGAGACAGCTCTCCCCATGACCACTGAGAACACCCCCTCCGCCCCCGACGCCACCCCCGGTGCCACCGTCGCGGACTCCGACGTCGCGGCGATCGCCGCCCAGCTCGGCCGGGTCCCGCGCGGTCTGCGCGGTGTCGCCCACCGCTGCCCGTGCGGCAATCCCGACGTCGTCGAGACCGCCCCCCGGCTCGCGGACGGCACGCCGTTCCCGACCCTCTACTACCTGACCTGCCCCAAGGCCGCCTCGCTGATCGGCACCCTGGAGGCCGACGGCGTGATGAAGGATCAGACGGCCCGGCTCGCCGAGGACCCGGAGCTCGCCGCCGCCTACCAGAAGGCGCACGAGGACTACATCGCGCGCCGTGACGCGATCGAGGTGCTGGAGGGCTTCCCGAGCGCCGGCGGCATGCCGGACCGGGTGAAGTGCCTCCACGTGCTGGTCGGCCACTCGCTGGCGGCCGGCCCGGGCGTCAACCCGCTCGGCGACGAGGCGATCGGGATGCTGGAGGACTGGTGGGCCAAGGGCCCGTGCGTCTCCGCCGCCGAGGTGGCCGAGAGCGCGGCCAGGGTCGCCGAGCAGCGGGCCACGGCCGAGGACCACGCGGCCGTGATCGCCGCCAAGGAGCAGCTGGCCGCAGAGCGCGCGGCGAAGAAGCGCGCGGCCGAGGAGGAGGGCGCATGAGCACCACCCGGGTGGCCGCGATCGACTGCGGGACCAACTCGATCCGGCTGCTGGTCGCCGACCTCGACCCGGAGACCGGCGAGATCACCGACCTGGACCGCCGGATGATCATCAACCGGCTCGGCCAGGGCGTCGACCGCACCGGCCGGCTCGCCCCCGAGGCCCTGGAACGGACCTTCGCGGCCTGCCGCGAGTACGCCGCGGTGATCGCCGAGCACGGGGTCGGCCCGGACCGGATCCGCTTCGTGGCGACCAGCGCCTCGCGGGACGCCGAGAACAGCGACGAGTACACCAGGGGCGTCCGGGAGATCCTGGGCGTGGCACCCGAGGTGGTGAGCGGGGACGAGGAGGCGCGGCTCTCCTTCGTCGGCGCGACCAAGGAGCTGACCGGCGGCCAGTTCCCGGCGCCCTACCTGGTCTTCGACCTCGGGGGCGGCTCCACCGAGTTCGTCCTGGGCGAGGACGACGTGCAGGCCGCCCGCTCGGTCGACATCGGCTGCGTCCGGCTGACCGAGCGGCACTTCGCCGGGGCCGAGCTGCCGACCCTGGGGCAGATCTCCGCCGCCAAGAAGCACATCAGGGGCGAGCTGGACAAGGCCGCCGAGGTCGTCCCGCTGACCGGCGCGGCGACCCTGGTCGGCCTGGCCGGCACGGTCACCACGGTGTCCGCGATCGCGCTGGAGCTGCCCGAGTACGACTCGGAGCGGATCCACCACTCGCGGATCTCGCGCGACCGGGTGGCGGAGATCGCCGGCCGGCTGCTGGCCTCCACCCACGCCGAGCGGGCGGCGATCCCGGCGATGCACCCGGGGCGGGTGGACGTGATCGCGGCCGGCGCGCTCGAACTGCTGGAGATCATGGGACGGACGGGCGCCGACGAGGTGGTCGTCAGCGAGCACGACATCCTGGACGGCATCGCCTGGAGCATCGCCCGGGCCTAGGCCCTGTCGTGCCCGCTCGCCCCCTGCGGGGCTTACGGATCCGGCCCCGGAGCGCCCGTTCGGCGCCCGGGGCCGCGCCGCGCCCGGGGCTCCGCGAGAAACTTCGTGAATTTCTTCACATGGCGATCCGGTCATTCGGTGCACTCAGGGGTCCGCTACGTCCGATATGTGGGACCGAAGGTCGTCCGTGGAGGCTGACCGCTGGTTCGCAGGTGGTCTCCTGCTCCGGCGGTGGAATCCCAATGCGGAGCCGGGAACCCAACTGCCACACGGATCGTTGCTGCTCACATGGGTTGATCGAACGATTGTGCTCACCGTCGACCCGTGCGACGGGTGAGCAGGAGCCCCCGCCCCGAGGAAGTGGCCGCGTAGTGTAGCACAGGGTGTCCAGCCCCCTGTGACGGGCCTCACGAAGGGCGCCTCGGACGGTGCTGGATACTTTCGGATATGAGCACCACGGAGCGTCCTCGCATCCTCATTGTCGGCGGTGGTTACGTCGGCCTGTATGCCGCGATGCGCATCCTCAAGAAGATGCGCTACGGGGAGGCGACCGTCACGGTCGTCGACCCGCGGTCGTACATGACGTACCTGCCCTTCCTCCCCGAGGCGGCCGGCGGCAACGTCGCGCCTCGCAACCTCGTCGCGCCGCTGCGCAGCGCCCTCAAGAACGCGGAGGTGCTCACCGGTCACGTGACCGGTGTGGACCACGCGCGCAAGGTCGCCACCATCGCGCCGCCGGCCGGCGGGTCCTACGAGCTGCCCTTCGACTACCTCGTCGTGGCCACCGGCTCGGTCTCCCGCACCTTCCCGATCCCCGGCCTGGCCGAGCACGGCATCGGCATGAAGACGGTCGAAGAGGCGATCAGCCTCCGCAACCACGTCATGGCGCAGCTGGACAAGGCCGAGTCCACCACGGACCCGGACGTCCGTCGCAAGGCCCTCACCTTCGTGGTCATCGGCGGCGGCTTCGCCGGCGTCGAGACCATCGCCGAGGTCGAGGACATGGCGCGGGACGCGGCGAAGATCTACAAGACCGTCAGCCGCGACGACATGCGCTTCATCCTGGTGGAGGCGGCCAACCGCATCCTCCCGGAGATGGGCCCGGACCTCGGTCTGTGGACCAAGGAGAAGCTCGAAGAGCGCAACATCGAGATCTACATCGAGACCTCGATGGACTCCTGCGTCGACCAGCACGTCGTGCTGAAGAACGGTGTCGAGGCCGACGCCTCCACCATCGTGTGGACGGCGGGCGTCAAGCCCAACCCGGTCCTGAACAACTTCGGCCTCCCGCTCGGCCCGCGCGGCCACGTGGACACCGCGCCGACGCTTCAGGTCCAGGGCTTCGACTACGTCTGGGCGGCCGGCGACAACGCCCAGGTGCCGGACCTCGCCGTCGGCGAGGGCGCCTGGTGCCCGCCGAACGCGCAGCACGCCGTCCGTCAGGCGATCGTCCTCGGCGACAACGTGATCTCGGGCATGCGGGGCTTCCCGCAGGCCGAGTACAAGCACAAGAACCTCGGTGCGGTGGCCGGTCTCGGCCTGCACAAGGGCGTGGCGATCCTCTTCGGCAAGTACAAGCTGAAGGGCCGTCCGGCCTGGTGGTTCCACCGCCTGTACCACGGCAGCCGGGTACCGACGATGAACCGCAAGGTCCGGGTCTTCACCGACTGGACGCTGGCCATGTTCCTCAAGCGGGAGACCGTCGGCCTCGCCGAGATGGAGAAGCCGTTCGAGGCCTTCCAGGAGGCGACCGCGCCGGCCCCCAAGCCGGTCGAGGCCAAGCCCGCCGAGAAGGAACTCGCCACCAGCAAGTAACGACCCGGCCCGGGCGTGGGAGCGCCCGGGTATGTGTCGGAGGCCCTCCGCCCGGCAATGTCGCCGGACCACGACCTCCGTGGTGCTCAGCCGGCCGTGCGACCGGGCGGAGTACAGCAGTAGCGAGAAGTAACGGAACGAGAAGGACCCCGCCGCCCCCTCCCTCGGGGGCACCGGCGGGGTCCTTCGCCTTTCCCGCGGCCGTGCCCGTGCCCGCGGCCGTGCCGCGTCGTGCCGTGCCGTGCCGTGCGCCGCGGTGCCGTGCCGTGCGCCGCGGTGCCGGGCCCGGCCTCGGGTACGACGCGAAGGACCCCGCCCTCCCCTTCCGGGGCGGACGAGGTCCTCGGCGGCGGGCCGCCCGGGCCGGCTCAGTCCGTCTTGATGCTCTCCAGGATGTCGAGCCTGGACGCCCGGCGGGCGGGCCAGATCGCGGCCACCAGGCCCACCAGGCCGGCCAGGGCCAGGAAGAGCGCCATCCGGTCGTACGGGACGACCGTGGTGATGCCGGCGATGCTGGACTTCATGGTGCCGTTGACCGCCCAGGCCACGAAGCAGCCGAGCAGGACACCCACCAGGGCGCCGAACACCGAGATCACCACGGACTCCAGCCGGACCATCCGCTTGATGCCGCCGCGGTCCAGGCCGATCGCCCGCAGCATCCCGATCTCGCGCTTGCGCTCGAACACCGACATGGCCAGCGTGTTGACGACACCGAGGATCGCGACGATCACGGACATCGCCAGCAGGCCGTACATCATGTTCAGCGCGAAGGTGATGATCTGGCTGAACTCGTCCCGGACGTCCTGCTTGGTCTTCACCTCGATGGCCGGGTTGGAGCCCGTCGCGTCCTTCAGGGACTGCTTCAGCGAGCCGGTCGCGCCGTCCGCGCCCTTCACCAGCACGTCGGTGATGTACGGCTCGGGGTCGTGCTTGGCGATCTCGCTGTTGGCGAGCACCACCGGGTTGAGCATCTCGTTCTTCTCGAAGACGCCGCCCACCGTGTAGGTGCCCTTGGTGTCGTCGGGGAAGGTCACCGCGAGGGATCCGCCCGGCGTCAGGCCGTTCGCCTTGGCGACGTCGGTGTCCACCAGGATCTCGCCCTTGCCGAGGCCGGCGCCCGAGCCGTTCACGAAGGTCAGCGAGAGCAGCTGGTCGGCGGTCCTGGCGTCGATGCCGGTGATCGCCTTCGAGTGGCCGCCGAGGTCCCAGTACACCGTGGTCAGCGCGGAGGAGGCGGCCACCCCGGAGGTCTTGGCGATCTCCGCCGGCACCTGCGGGGACAGGCCCATGCCGTTGGCCATCGCGACGTTGTAGTCGGCCTTCATCGCACTGGTGACGGCCTTGTCGACCGCGCCGCCCACCGAGGCGCCGAGCACGGTCAGGGCGCTGACCAGGGTCAGTCCGATGGTGAGCGCGGCGGCCGTGGCGGCGGTGCGGCGCGGGTTGCGCACCGCGTTCTGCCGGGCCAGCTTGCCGGGCGTGCCGAACAGCCTGCCGAGCGCCGGGCCGATCAGCGCGATCACCGGGCGGGCCAGCAGCGGCAGCAGGACGAAGACGCCGACCAGGGCGAGCGCGGCGCCCAGGCCGACCGGGATCCGGCCGGTGTCGTTGCCGGTGGAGGCGCCGAAGGCCACCAGGGCCAGGCCGCCGGCCGCCAGCACCGAGCCGATCGAGTTGCGGATCACCAGGCTCTTCTGGGTGCTGGGCTGGTCGCCGCTGCTCATCGCGGCCACCGGGGCGATCCGTGCGGCGCGGACGGCCGGCAGCAGCGCGGAGAGCACCGTCACCAGGACGCCGACCAGCAGGGCCACCACGATCGTGATCGGCGCGACCACCAGGGGGCCGGAGGGCATGCCGGTGTCGAGGGCGCCCATCAGCGCCTGCATGCCGGCGCCGATGCCGACTCCGGCGATCAGGCCCGCCACCGAGGAGACCGCACCGATCACCAGGGCCTCGACCAGCACCGAGCGGGTCACCTGCTTGCGGCTGGCGCCGACGGCGCGCAGCAGGGCCAGCTCCTTGGTCCGCTGGGCGATCAGCATGGTGAAGGTGTTGGCGATGATGAAGATGCCGACGAAGAGCGAGATGAAGGCGAACACGAGCAGCATCGTCTTCATGCTGCTGGTGCCGCTGGCGACCATCTTCGCCTGCGCGTCCTTCAGCTCCTGACCGGTCTCGGCGCTGAACTGGTCACCGGCCGGGATCTTCGTCCGGACCTCGGCCAGCAGGGCGCTCTCGGTGACGCCGGGCTTGGCCGTCACCGCGATGCTGCTGAACTGACCGGGCGCCAGCAGCAGCTGCTGGGCGGTGGCGCGCTCGAAGAGGGTGAGGGTGCCGCCCGAGACCACCTCGGGATCGTCGGTGGTGAAGACGCCGGTCAGCTTGGCGTCGACGACCGGGCCGTTGGAGGCGACCCGGACGGTGTCGCCCACCTGGTAGCCGCCCTTGTCGGCGGTCGCCCGGTCGAGGGCGACCTCCTTGGCCGCCTGCGGACCGCGGCCCTCGACCATCGGGTAGCGGGAGTCCCGGCCGTCGGCGGCCGGGGCGAAGTTGGTGCCCCGCGCGCTCCACGCCTGGCCGATCAGGCTGCCCTTCTTGTCGGCCACGCCGGTGAAGCCGCCGACCACGCCGCGGGCGCCGGCCGCGCCGGGCAGGGCGGCGATCTGCTGGACGGTGGCGTCGGTGAGCGAGGCCGGGCTCCGCTCGCTCTTGTCCCGGGCGCTGGCGCCGGATCCGGCCGCCGAGTCGACGACCCGGACGGAGACGTCCGAGAAGCTCTTGGAGTAGCTGTTGGCCATGGCCTTGCCGAACGTGTCGGAGAAGACCATGGTGCCGGCGACGAAGGCCGTGCCCAGCATGACGGCCAGTGCCGTCATCAGCAGGCGGCCCTTGTGGGCCAGCACGTTGCGCAGTGCGGTGCGATACATGGATGCGTCCAGGGTGAAGGAGTCGGTACGGGCGGGGGCGGCGGGTGCTGCCGGCCCGTCAGCTCGTACGGCCCTTGGCGTCGAACCGGCGCATCCGGTCCAGCACGCTGTCGGCGGTCGGGGCGATCAGCTCGTCGACGATCCGGCCGTCGGCGAGGAAGACCACGCGGTCGGCGTAGGCGGCGGCGACCGGGTCGTGGGTGACCATCACCACGGTCTGGCCGAGCTCGCGCACCGAGTTGCGCAGGAAGGAGAGGATCTCCGCGCCGGAGCGGGAGTCGAGGTTCCCGGTGGGCTCGTCGGCGAAGATGATGTCGGGCTTGCTCGCCAGGGCGCGGGCACAGGCCACCCGCTGCTGCTGGCCGCCGGAGAGCTGCGAGGGGCGGTGCGAGAGGCGGCCGGAGAGGCCGACCGTCTCGACCACGCGGTCCAGCCACTCCTTGTCGGCCTTTCGGCCGGCGATGTCCATCGGGAGGGTGATGTTCTCCAGCGCCGTCAGCGTCGGCAGCAGGTTGAAGGCCTGGAAGATGAAGCCGATGTGGTCGCGGCGGAGCTGGGTCAGCTGCTTGTCCTTCAGGCCGACCAGCTCGGTGTCCCCGATCATCGAGGAGCCGGAGGAGACCGTGTCCAGCCCGGCCATGCAGTGCATCAGGGTGGACTTGCCGGAGCCGGACGGGCCCATGATCGCGGTGTACTCGCCCTGCGGGAAGACCACGCTGACGTCGTCGAGCGCGACCACCCTGGTCTCGCCCTCCCCGTAGACCTTGTTGAGGCCGGTGGCGCGGGCGGCCGCCTGGCCGGTGCGGACGGCGGTTGCGGTCGTCGTGGTCACGGGGAACTCCTTGTGCAGAGGGGGTGGTCGGGGCGGGCGGGGCGCGGGCCCGGGCCGTACCTCCATGGTCGGTGATGTGATCATGGTTTTTCGTAGCTCCGGGGAACGGTTGGCCCTACCGCCGCTGGGCGTACGTCAGGGTGGGCGGCCTCATCCTGCGGGATGACCCGGACCCTGAGGAGGTCCGCTGGCCGGATCCCACAGGTGTCGTGGCCGAATCGCGAACTGTTCGTCAGATGGCAAGGAAACATGACAATTTCCCTGGCTGGGAACATGCGAAAGAGGGAGCCGGGCGACTAGGCTCAGGGCGTGGCCCGCACGGCGCGGAGCGGCTCACGCCCGGATGGTGGAACGCAGACACGGGCAGCTTAAAACTGCTTGGCCGCGAGGCCGTGCCGGTTCGAATCCGGCTCCGGGCACCACCCACTCGGATCGCGGGGGCGTCCGACGACCGCCCCCGCGCGACGACCCGGCGGATTTCCTCCCGGAGACGTACCCACCGAACTTTGCCAAGCCATTACCCTTGATCCGTGGGCAGCGCCGTGCCGCCCCGGAGGGAATGAGCATGAGAAGCAGCAACCCGGTCTTCTCGCGGGAGGGGTCCTTCACCCGCGACTCCGGTTACGCGGGTTTCGGCACCACGCAGCAGGCGCCCCACGCCGGTGGCCAGCCCACCGGCAGCCCCTACGCCAACAACCCCTACGGCAACAACCCGTACGCCCAGCAGCCCGGCGCCCAGCAGCCCCACGGACAGCAGCCGCTGACCGCCGAGCAGCTCGCCGAGATGTACCAGGCCCCGTCGGCCGGCCCGCTGGCCACCGGTCGGATGACCCTGGACGACGTCGTCGCCCGTACGGCGATGACGCTGCTCACCCTGGTCGCGGCCGGCGCGGTGGCGTGGTTCGCGCTGCCGGACTCCGGTTACGGCGCGGCGATCGTCGCCGCCTTCGCCGCCTTCGTCGTCGGCATGGTCATCAGCTTCAAGCGGAGCGTCAGCCCGCCGCTGATCCTGGCGTACGCGGGCCTGGAGGGCTTCTTCCTCGGCGCGATCACCAAGGTGTTCAACACCATCTGGCCGGGCATCGCCATCCAGGCGGTCCTGGGCACGGCCGCGGTCTTCGGGGCGATCCTGATCGCCTACAAGAGCGGCCGGATCCGCGTCACCCCCCGCTACACGCGGATCGGGCTGACCATCGCGATGGGCTTCCTCGGCCTGCTGCTGATCAACCTGGTCGCCTCGTTCTTCGGCGCGGACATGGGCCTGCGCTCCGGCCCGCTCGGCATCGCCGTCGGTCTGGTCGGTGTCGCGCTGGGCGCGTTCTTCCTGTCGCTGGACTTCGCCGCGATCGAGGAGGCCATCCGGCAGGGCGCGCCGCAGCAGGAGGCCTGGCGGGCCGCCTTCGGGCTCACCCTCTCGCTGGTCTGGATCTACATCGAGATGCTGCGCCTGATCGCGATCCTGCGCGGCGACGACTAGCCCGACCGGTCCGGCCGGGGCCCCGCCCCGCAGTGACCACCCCCGACGGCCGCGCGACCGGCCGCCGGCGCGACGGACCCCGGAGCACCCGCTCCGGGGTCCGTCGGCGTTCTCGGCCGTCCGCGCGGCCGCCGGTCCGCCGGGCCGCCCGGCGGAGGGCGGACAGTCGTCGTACGGCGGACGGTCGTCGCACGGCGGCCGGTGCGGGGCGCCCGACCGCGGTACCGCGCGGTTAGGCTCGCCGCATGCCCGAACCGACGTCCCGGAACGCACCGACGACCGCGCCCGCACCGACGACCCCGCACGCGTCGGCGCCGCCGCACGCACCGACGACCCCGCACGCACCGACGACCCCGACCGAGCCTCCCGGCACGCCGTCCGCGGCGCCGATCGAGCCGGCGCCGCTGGTGGCGGCCGTCGACCGTCTGGCGGATCGTTTCCGCGCGATGGCGCAGAGCCGGCTGCTCGCCGGCGTGCCCGGGCACGCCTCCCGGGCGGCGGCCGGCCTCGCGCTCGCGCGTGACCTGGCGGCCGTCGCGCAGGTGCTGGAGGGCGATCGACCGCGGGCCTTCCCCGATGCCGGGGCGTTCGCGGCCGGCGACCAACTGGCCGTCGCCGGACACGACCTGGCCGCCGCCCTGGCCGCGGCCGGCGACCGCACCGCGGGGGGCCGGGCGCCGGTGGTCCTCCCCGTCCCGCTCGGCGCGCTGGCGGTCGGCACCCGGGCCGACGCCCCCGCCCTGCTGGCCGCCGCGGTGTCCGCGGTGGCCGCCACCGCGGAGCTCTGCGCCTGAGCCGCGGGGCGCCGCGCCGAGCGGCCCGCCCGTGGGCCGTCCGGTGGTCCGTCGCGCCGGGCCGGACGGGCCCGGTCCGGCCCGGGAACGCCGGAAGGCCGGAAGGCCGGCCGAGTCGTAACCCCGAGACCCGGCCGGCCCTCTGGTCGTGCGTCAGATGCTGGCCACGACCCGGTCGGCGAGGACGTAGACGGTCTCCTCGTCGGTGGAGAAGGTCAGCGAGTACGAGCCGGAGAAGCGGGAGCCGCCGAGCAGTCGGACGTCCTCGCCGGCCCGCACGGCGTCGATCAGCCGGTAGGCCGCCTCGCGGTCGCCCGGGGCCACGCACAGGGTGGTGCCGTCGGCGAAGGCGTAGACGTCCAGGGTGCCCAGCGGGCCGGGCCGGACGTCGGTCAGCGCCACGCACTCCTCCGCCAGGGCGGTCAGCCGGGTGTCGGTCCACTCGCGGGACGGGGCCTGGCTGGGGACGAAGTCGGGGTGGGAGGGGTGCCGGCGCGGGTCGGGAGCGGCCTGCGGCTCGGCCTCGACGGCGGGCTCGGTGTCGAGCAGCCCGGCCTCCAGGCCGGTGGCCAGCAGGTCGGCCTCCCGGCGGGCCTTGGCGTCGCCGCCGGCCTCGGCGGCCGGTGTCCCGGCCGGGTGGCCGGCGCCGGCGGGGTGGCTCGGGCGCAGGGGCGCGCCACCGGAGCCGCCGGCCTCGCCGTCGTTGATGAGGTCCTCGAGGGCGGAGCGCAGCGCCTCGCCGAACTCCGGGTCCATGGTGCCGGCGTTGTCCGCGGCCTCCAGGGGTCCGGTGGGACGCGGGAAGAACAGCGGCCACTCGGCGGCTGTACCGCTCGCGCCCAGCGGATTGTCGAACAGCGGCGCGTCCTCGGCCGCGCGGGCCTCCTGCTCGGCCCAGAACGCCCGGGCCTCGGTGATCTCCCGCTCGCGGTCGGCGGCCAGCGCCTCGGTGACGGCGCGGCGTATCGCGGCTTCGTCCACCGGGGCGTCGGCGGTGGCCGTGGAACGTGCGGCCAGGTGGCGGGAGATGCCGCGGAGGTGGACCAGCACGGAGGTCGACACGGCGATGAGGATCAGCAGCAGAACGGTGTAGACGGCGCTCACGGAACGTACTCCTAGGGAGGAGCGGAACGGGGTTACATCTCCACACTGCCGCATGGGGACGAGTTACTGCAGAGGCAGATGTCCGATATGTCCGTGACTTTCGTACTTGTCCTCAAATTGTTAGGTAACTCCGTTCTACGCAGCGGAGTTGATCCACTTCGGACTGTCGACTTTCGGGCCGGATCCGAGCAGTTCGAGGGCCGGATCACGGTCTGGATGTGATCCGGCCCTCAATCACTCTCCGTCATGGCGAATGGGTGACACGCCCGGGCCGACGGGGGAGTTCGTCAGCTGAGGCGCTCGATGACCATGGCCATGCCCTGGCCGCCGCCGACGCACATGGTCTCCAGCCCGAACTGCTTGTCGTGCCACTGGAGGGAGTTGATCAGGGTGGTGGTGAGGCGGGCACCGGTCATGCCGAAGGGGTGGCCGACCGCGATGGCGCCGCCGTTGACGTTCAGGCGGTCGATGTCGACGCCCAGGTCGCGGTAGGACGGGATGACCTGGGCGGCGAAGGCCTCGTTGATCTCGACCAGGTCGATGTCGCCGATGCTCAGCCCCGCGCGCTTCAGCGCCTGGCGGGAGGCCTCGACCGGGCCGTAGCCCATGATCTCGGGGGACAGGCCGCTCACGCCGGTGGAGACGACCCGGGCCAGCGGGGTGATGCCCAGCTCGCGGGCCTTGGTGTCGGACATGATGACCAGTGCGGCGGCGCCGTCGTTCAGCGGGCAGCAGTTACCAGCGGTAACGGTGCCGTCGGGGCGGAAGACGGGCTTGAGGCCGGAGACGGCCTCCAGGGTCACCCCGGCGCGCGGGCCGTCGTCGGTGGAGACCACGGTGCCGTCGGGGGTGGTGACCGGGGTGATCTCGCGGGCCCAGAAGCCGGACTCGATGGCGGCCTCGGCGAGGTTCTGCGAGCGCACGCCGAACTCGTCCTGGTCGGCCCGGGTGACGCCCTTGAGCGCGGCCAGGTTCTCGGCGGTCTGGCCCATCGCGATGTAGGCGTCGGGCACCAGGCCGTCGGCGCGCGGGTCGTGCCACTCGCCGCCGCCCTCCTCGGCGCGCTTGGCGGTGCGGGCCAGCGCGTCGTCGAAGAACGGGTTGAGGGTGCCCGGGATGCCGTCCGAGGTGCCGTTGACGCTGCGCGAGACGGTCTCGACGCCGGCCGAGATGAAGACGTCGCCCTCGCCCGCCTTGATGGCGTGCAGCGCCATCCGGGTGGTCTGCAGGGAGGATGAGCAGTACCGGGTGATCGTCGCGCCGGGCAGGTAGTCCATGCCCATCTGGACCGCGACGATCCGGGCCAGGTTGTGGCCCTGCTCGCCGCCGGGCAGGCCGCAGCCGAGCATCAGGTCGTCGATGTCGCGGGGGTCCAGCTGGGGGACCTTGGCCAGGGCGGTGGCGATGATCTGGGCGGTCAGGTCGTCCGGGCGGACGTCCTTGAGCGAGCCCTTGAACGCCCGGCCGATCGGCGAACGGGCGGCGCTGACGATGACGGCTTCGGGCATGGCGGGCTCCTCGTTGAGTGACCTTCGGCTACCTGGCGCCCGCCCGGCCGACCCGACCGGTGGACACCCCGGAGGAAAGTTACCGCTTGGTAGCTCAGGCGTCACCTGCCCCCGCGTGTGAGTTGGCCGACGCCGTACCGGCCTCGGGCGGCCGCCGGCCCGGCCGTCCGTCCGCCGGTTGCCCGCCCGCGGGCTCGACCGCCGCCGGCCCGTCCGCCGGCCCGTCCGGCTGCCCCGCGGGCGCTCCCGGGTCCGGCAGGCCGAACCTCAGCCGGTGCCGGATCAGGGCCCAGCGCCGGGCGCCGCCGTCCGGCCCGACCGCCTCGACCTCGGCGCCGGACTGCCCGGCCGCCGCCGCGGCGGCGACCGCCACCGGCAGCACCGCCTCGCCCTCGCCGGTGCCGCCCTCGCCGGCTCCGTCCTCGACGGGCCAGAGGTCCAGTGCGGCGCAGAGCGAGGGCAGCATGGCCATCGCCGCGGTCGCGTACCCCTGGGCCGAGGGGTGGTACCGGTCCGAGGCGAACATCTCCGGTCGGGCCGCGAACTCGGGGCCGAGCAGCGAGCCCAGCGAGACGGTCCGCCCGCCGGCCTCCACCACCGCGATGGTCTGCGCCGCCGCGAGCTGCCGGCTGAGCCGCCGGGCCACCCAGCGCAGCGGCGGCCGCACCGGCTTGATCGTCCCCAGGTCCGGGCAGGTGGCGACCACCACCTGGCAGCCGGCCGCCTGCAGCACCTCGACGGCCTCGCCCAACTGGCGCACGCACTGCGCGGCCGGGCTGTGCCGGGTCACGTCGTTGGCGCCGACCATGATCACCGCGAGGTCGGGGCGGTGCGGCAGGGCCAGCTCCGCCTGCCGGGCCAGGTCGGAGGAGCGGGCGCCCGACTTCGCCACGTTCAGCAGTCGCACCCGCCGTTCGGCCACCGAGGCCAGACCGGCCGCGAGCAGCGCGCCGGGCGTCTCGCGCCCCCGCAGCACCCCGAGCCCGGCCGCCGTCGAGTCGCCGAGGAAGGCGAGGGTGATCGGCGGGGCGTCCCCCGCCGGGTCGGCGAACGCCTCCCCGTACACGCCGTCGGCCTTGGGTGGATCGCCGTCCAGGATGCCGACCGCCCGGACGGCCAGCTTGCTCTCGGTGAGCAGTACCCCGACCAGCCCCACACCGAGAAGTCCCAGTCCGCCGCCGCCGTAGGCGGCCGCCGTGGCGATCCGCCGGGCCACCCGGGCCCGCGACCGTGTCGCGCCTGGCATCCGGTACCCCCCTTCGCGTCCTCGCGTCGCCCCGGGCGGGGCCATTCAAGTGTCTGCGTACCCCTAGTACCCGTCCTGACCGCGTGCTATCGGTGAGCGTGGGCCATCCGTGGCCATAGTCTTTGGAGTACCGAAAACCTGCAGGGCCACAGACCGGGAGGACCCCCGTGCGGTACCACAACTCGATCATCGACCTGGTCGGCAACACGCCGCTGGTCAAGCTGAACAAGGTCACCGACGGGATCAGCGCGACGGTGCTGGCGAAGGTCGAGTACTTCAACCCCGGCGGTTCGGTCAAGGACCGCATCGCGATGCGCATGATCGAGGCCGCCGAGGCCTCCGGCGCTCTCAAGCCCGGCGGGACGATCGTCGAGCCGACCTCCGGCAACACCGGCGTGGGTCTGGCGATCGTGGCGCAGCAGAAGGGCTACCACTGCATCTTCGTCTGTCCGGACAAGGTCTCCACCGACAAGATCAACACCCTGCGCGCCTACGGCGCCGAGGTCGTGGTCTGCCCGACGGCGGTCGCGCCGGAGCACCCGGACTCGTACTACAACGTCTCCGACCGCCTGGTCCGCGAGACGCCGAACGCCTGGAAGCCGGACCAGTACTCCAACCCCGACAACCCGGCCTCCCACTACCACTCCACCGGCCCCGAGCTGTGGGAGCAGACCGACGGGAGGATCACCCACTTCGTGGCGGGCGTCGGCACCGGCGGCACCATCTCCGGCACCGGCAACTACCTGAAGGAGGCGTCCGGCGGCAAGGTCAAGGTCATCGGCGCCGACCCGGAGGGCTCGGTCTACTCGGGCGGCACCGGCCGGCCGTACCTGGTCGAGGGCGTCGGTGAGGACTTCTGGCCGACCGCGTACGACCGCTCGGTCGCCGACGAGATCGTGGCCGTCTCCGACAAGGACTCGTTCCAGATGACCCGCCGCCTGGCCAAGGAGGAGGGCCTGCTGGTCGGCGGCTCCTGCGGGATGGCCGTGGTCGCCGCGCTGGAGGTCGCCAAACGGCTCGGGCCGGACGACGTGGTCGTGGTGCTGCTGCCGGACGGCGGCCGGGGCTACCTCTCCAAGATCTTCAACGACGACTGGATGGCCGACTACGGCTTCCTGCCGTCCTCGACCGACGAGGCCTCGATCGGCGAGGTGCTGGCCCGCAAGGACGCCATCGAGCACGAGGGCATCCCGCAGTTCGTCCACATGCACCCCAGCGAGACGGTCGCCGAGGCCGTCCGGGTGCTGCAGGAGTACGGCGTCTCGCAGATGCCGGTCGTCTCCCCGGGCGCCGGGCACCCGGACATCATGGCGGGCGAGGTGATCGGCTCGGTGGCGGAGAAGCTCCTGCTGGAGGGCCTGTTCGCGAAGCAGATCGAGCTCGGCGACAAGCTGGAGAAGGTCATGTCCAGGCCGCTGCCGGTGGTCGGCTCGGGCGAGACGGTGACCAGCCTGATGACGGTGTTGGAGAAGGCCGACGCGGCCGTGGTGCTGGTGGACGGCAAGCCGCAGGGCATCGTCACCCGGCAGGACCTGCTGGGCTTCCTCACCAGCCGTACCGCGCACTGAGGGCCCCTGCCGGCGGCCCGGGCGGTCGTACCGCGCACTGAGGGCCCCTGCCGGCGGCCCGGGCGGCCGTACCGCGCACTGAGGGCCCCTGCCGGCGGCCCGAGCGGCCGCGCCGCGCACCGGAGGCCCGAGCGGCCCTGATCCGGTGACCTCCGCCCCTGATCCCCGGTCCACTGACCGGAGGTCAGGGGCGGAGGTCTGTCGGGCGGGTGAAACTTCGTCCACCCCGTGAAGTGGTACACCGGCGTCACCTGTACGCAGCATCCGGTTAACAACGGTCGTGCATCGTATTGGTCAACGGCAAGATGCCGAAGCGAGATGACAGCAACCGCCGGGAGCGGCTCCCCGGCAACCGCGGTCATCTGGGACACGTCGGTCGGCCCTGACCCGGCCCGCCGTGTCTGCCCGTGGGGGACGCCGTCGTCCCGCCCCTGTCCGGTACTGCCGGATCAACAGGGTGCGGCGGCTCCTGCGGCACCCAACCGCGCCGAACGGCGCGTCTTCGCGGCTCCCGGGTGGGGGAGCGCGGCGGAGGCGGGAAGGCCGGCCCCTCTTCGGAGGGGCCGGCCTTCCCGTGTTTCAGGGGGCGCGCGCAGCCCGCGCCCACGCGCCCCCGCGTTCCCGTACGCTCGCACGCATGACCAGCACTGAACTGACCGGCCAGGACGCCCCGCGCTACGTCCGGCTCAGCATCGAGCTCATCGCGGAGATCACCGATGAGCAGGCCCTGAAGGCCGCCGCCCTCACCCAGGTGGAGAACGACGAGTACCTCGACGACGAGGAGCGGGCGCAGTCCGTCGAGGCCATCGAGGTGGACCCGTCGGGTTCGCTCGCCCACTTCATCGACCCGGTCGCCCTGCTCGGCGACGTCCCGGGGATCGAGCTCGCCTCGGCCACCTGGGAGTCCGCGCAGACCGAGTTCGACCCGGAGGGGGAGGGCTGGGACGAGTACACGGTGGACGAGTCCGCCGAGTGACTCGCGACACCCCTCGCTGAGCGGGCGACCCGCTGAGCTGCAGTGACGACCGCCCGGCCAGTGACATCACCGGTCGGGCGGTTTGTCCATGTTTGGCACGAAGATAAGTGTTCTCATACGATCTCTTCCCGTTGGCGGTGCAACCGCGGAAGGACAGAACGCCTCTTTCCATCCGTAATGCCCCGAAGGTGAGCAGCAGGGAGACGACGACGTGACCGCACGTGACGGACGAAACCGGCCCACCGAAGGCAACTGGACCCGGCGCGGCGTGCTCGCCGGACTGCTGGGAGCGCCGGTCCTGCTCATCGCGGCCTGCAACGACACCAAGAGCAGCGGCACGACCGGCACCGGCACCGGCGCCGGCGCCGTGGGCGGGGCCACCGAGGGCGCGAGCGCCACCGGCAGCGCGAGCAGCTCGCCCAAGACCTCGGTGGCCCGGATCACCGTGGTGCCCGCCGACAACACCGTCAACGCCAGCTTCGTCGAACCGGTCAAGGTCACGGTCGCCTCCGGCACCCTCACCTCCGTGGTGCTCGCCGACTCCACCGGCAGGCCCGTGGCCGGGCAGCTGGCCGCCGACGGCACCGGCTGGACCTCCACCGGCACGCTGACCAGCGGGACCAAATACACGGTCGCGGTCACCGCCGTGGACGGCGACAAGCTGGAGGCGGACGCCAACACCGGCTTCACCACCACGACCCCCGCCAACACCTTCGTCGGCTACTTCACCCCCGAGAACGGCTCGGTGGTCGGGGTCGGGATGCCCGTGTCGATCAACTTCAACAAGCCGATCACCGACCGCGAGGCCGTCCAGCGCGCGATCACCGTCATAGCCCAGCCGGGAGTCGAGATAGTCGGGCACTGGTTCTCCAGCACCCGGCTCGACTTCCGGCCCGAGGACTACTGGGCGGCCGGCACCAAGGTCACCCTCAAGCTCCGCCTCAAGGACGTCGAGGGCGCCAAGGGCTACTACGGCACCCAGTCCAAGGACGTCCGCTTCACCGTCGGCCGCAGCCAGACCAGCGTCGTCGACCTCGCCGCCAAGACCCTCACCGTCACCACCGACGGCCAGGTCAGCGCCAGCTACCCGATCTCGGGCGGCTCCCCGGAGCACAAGACCTGGGGCGGCAAGATGGTCATCTCCGAGCAGTTCCAGCAGACCAAGATGGACTCCACCACGGTCGGCCTCGGCGACGAGTACAACATCCCCGACGTGCCGCACGCCCAGCGCCTCACCACCTCGGGCACCTTCATCCACGGCAACTACTGGTCACCCGCCGCCATCTTCGGCAGCGCGAACACCAGCCACGGCTGCGTCGGCCTGCAGGACGCCAAGGGCGGCGAGGACCCGTCCACCAACGGCTACAAGTTCTACAAGAGCTCGATGGTCGGCGACGTGGTCGAGGTCGTGAACTCCGGCGACAAGACGGTCGAGCCGTCCAATGGCCTCAACGGCTGGAACATGACCTGGGCGGCCTGGAAGGCCGGCAGCGCGCTCTGACCCGTTCGCCCCTCCCCGGGACGGTCGCCGCCCCAGACTTGAGTCTCCAGCGACTGGAAGGCCCAAGGTGGCGGACATGGACGGCGACACCCTGCACACCATCGGCGAGCTGGCCGCCCTGACCGGGCTGCCGGTCAGGACCATCCGGTTCTGGTCCGACGAGGGCGTGGTGCCGCCGACCGACCGCACACCCGCCGGCTACCGGCTCTACGACCGCGACGCACGCGCCCGCCTGGACCTCGTCCGGACCCTGCGCGACCTCGGTGTCGACCTCGCCACCGTCCAGCGCCTGCTGGACCGCGAGACCACCGTCGCCGAGGTCGCCGCCGTGCACGCGCAGGCCCTGGACGCGCAGATCCGCACCCTGCGGCTGCGCCGGGCCGTCCTGCGAGCCGTGGCCAGACGCGGGTCCAGCCCAGAGGAGTTGGAACTCATGAACACGCTTGCCAAGCTCTCCGACCAGGAGCGGCGCCGACTGGTCCAGGACTTCGTCGACCAGGCCTTCGACGGGCTCGACGTCGGCCCCGAGTTCGTCGCCAAGATGCGGTCCACCCTGCCGGAGCTCCCCGAGGACCCGACCGCCGAGCAGGCCGACGCCTGGATCGAACTCGCGGAACTCGTCCAGGACGAGGACTTCCGGGCCGCCGTCCGGCGGATGGCCGCCTACCAGGCCAGGGAGCGCGCCGAGGGGGCCCGCACTGGCACCGACGAGGACGGGAGGCTCGTCGCGACCGTCCTGACGAGGACCACCCGGGCCCGGGAGGCGGGTGTCGCACCCGACTCCGCCGCCGCCCGGCCGGTCGTCGACGATCTGGTGGCGGCCTTCGCCGACCTGTTCGCCCGCACCGACGGGCCGCAGTTCCGGGCCTGGCTGCTGGAGCGGCTGGAGACCGGCAACGACCCCCGCGCCGAGCGGTACTGGCACCTGATCGCGATCGTCAACGGCCGGCCCGTCCCGCCCGCGCTCGGCCCCGCCTTCGACTGGCTGATCGCCGGCCTGCGAACGCGATGACCGAATCCCGCCGGTGACGCCGGCCCGGATCGCGCAGGGTGGCAGGCATGACGACGACAGCCGCACCCACCCCGCAGGTCAGGCCGATCGACCCGGCGGCGCTCCGGCGCCTGCGCGAGCAGGACGACGCAGGGCGCCCGCCCGTCCTCTCCACCGACGAGGAGGGCGGCGCCCCGCTGCGCTGCTGCCTCACCCGGGCCCGGCCCGGTGACCGGATCGCGCTGCTCAGCTACGCGCCGCTGCGGCGCTGGGCCGAGGAGACCGGCGCGCAGCCGGGCCCCTACGACGAGCTGGGCCCGGTCTTCGTGCACGCCGAGGCCTGCCCGGGCGCCGGCACCGCCTGGCCGGTGGACTTCCACGGCTCCGCGCGCGTCCTGCGCGCCTACGACCGGCGGGGCCGGATCCTGCGCGGGGTCCAGGTCGCCCCCGGAACGGCCGAGGCCACCGCCGGCGAGCTGCTGGCCGACCCGGAGGTCGCCGTCGTGCACATCCGGGCGCTGGACTTCGGCTGCTTCATGCACGAGATCCGCCGGGGCTGACCGGTCGGGGGCCCGTCCGTCGGCCGATGGACGGGCCCCCGACCCGGCCGCTCAGCCCTCGGTGCGGGCCACGCCGATCGGGCAGCTCGCGCCCGTGCCGCCGAGGCCGCAGTAGCCGTTCGGGTTCTTCGCGTCGGACAGGTACTGCTGGTGGTACGGCTCGGCCGGGTAGAACGGGCCGGCCGGGGCGATCTCGGTGGTGATCGGGCCGAGGCCGATCGCGGCCAGGTTGGGCTGGAAGGCGTCCCGGGTGGCCTCGGCGGCGGCGGCCTGCGCGGGGGAGTGGGTGTAGACGGCGGAGCGGTACTGGGTGCCGACGTCGTTGCCCTGACGGTTGCCCTGGGTCGGGTCGTGGGCCTCCCAGAAGGTCTTCAGCAGGGTCTCGTACGGGAGGACGGCCGGGTCGTAGACCACCCGGACGGCCTCGGTGTGCCCGGTGCGGCCGCTGCACACCTCCTCGTACGTCGGGTTCTCGGTGTGGCCGCCCTGGTAGCCGACCAGGGTGGTCCAGACGCCGGGCAGCTTCCAGAAGGTGCGCTCGGCGCCCCAGAAGCAGCCCAGGCCGAAGTCGGCGACCTCCAGGCCGGCCGGGTACGGGCCGGTGAGCGGGTTGCCGAGGACGGTGTGCGGCTGGGTGAGCGTGAACGGCGCGGCCGCCCGGCCGGGCAGCGCCTGCTCGGCGGAGACGAGCTCGGTCTTGTGGCGGTTGAACAGCACGGCTGCTCCAGCGGTCGAGGGAACGGTTGCCCCAGGTCCAACGTCCACCGGGGGCGCCGGATTCCGGCCGGCCGCCCCCCGTCGAGGGAGCCGCGGGCCCCCTCACGGACCCCCGCACCGGCCCGTGGCGGTGGATCCGGCGGCGGACGGCCGGAATCGGCCGGGCCACCGGGCGGGCGACGCGCTGTGCTCGGACTTCCCGACATTCGCCCACTACCCTCGGTGCTATGACCGAGCACCAGCTTCCCCACGGCTTCGAGACCCTCGCCATCCACGCGGGTCAGGAGGCAGACCCCCAGACCGGGGCCGTCGTCACGCCGATCTACCAGGTGTCCACCTACAAGCAGGACGGGGTGGGCGGCCTTCGGGGCGGGTACGAGTACAGCCGTTCCGCCAACCCGACCCGCACCGCGCTGGAGGAGTGCCTCGCCGCACTGGAGGGGGGCAGCCGCGGGCTGGCCTTCGCCTCCGGCCTGGCCGCCGAGGACACCCTGCTGCGCACCGTCCTCAAGCCGGGCGACCACATCGTCATCCCGAACGACGCCTACGGCGGCACCTTCCGGCTCTTCGCCAAGGTGCTGACCCGCTGGGGCGTCGAGTTCTCGGTGGCCAACACCCAGGACCTGTCGACCGTCCGGGACGCGCTGCGCCCCAACACCCGCGCGGTGTGGGTGGAGACCCCGTCCAACCCGCTGCTGGGCATCACCGACCTCGCGGCGCTCGCCGAGATCGCGCACGCCGCGGGCGCGCTGCTGGTGGTGGACAACACCTTCGCCAGCCCGTACCTGCAGCAGCCGATCGCGCTCGGCGCGGACGTCGTCGTGCACTCCACCACCAAGTACATGGGCGGCCACTCGGACGTGGTCGGCGGCGCGCTGGTGGCGGCCGACGCCGGCCTCGGCGAGGAGATCGCCTACCACCAGAACGCGATGGGCGCGGTCGCCGGCCCGTTCGACTCGTGGCTGGTGCTGCGCGGCATCAAGACCCTCGGGGTCCGGATGGACCGCCACAGCTCCAACGCGGAGCGGATCGCCGAGCTGCTGACCTCGCACCCGAAGGTCGGCCAGGTGCTCTACCCGGGTCTGCCCGAGCACCCGGGCCACGACATCGCCGCCAAGCAGATGAAGGCCTTCGGCGGCATGGTCTCGTTCCGGCTGAAGGACGGCGAGCAGGCGGCGGTCGACGTGTGCAACCGCGCGCAGCTGTTCACCCTCGGCGAGTCGCTGGGCGGCGTCGAGTCGCTGATCGAGCACCCCGGCCGGATGACGCACGCCTCGGTGGCCGGTTCGGCCCTGGAGGTGCCCTCGGACCTGGTCCGCGTCTCGGTCGGCATCGAGTCGATCGACGACCTGCTGGCCGACCTCCAGCGGGCGCTCGGCTAGCCGTTCACTCCCCGGCTCGGCCGGGTCCGTACGGCGGCTCCGCCGCGTACGACTCCAGGCTCCCGTTGAAGCGGGCCAGCAGGGCGCAGAACGCCCGCTGCTCCTCGGGCGGCCAGCCGTCCATCAGACGGCGGATCAGCTCCTCGCGGCCGGACCGTACTTCGGCCAGCCGCTGGGAGCCGAGCGGGGTCAGGGCGAGCCGCACGGCGCGTCGGTCGGCCGGGTCGCGGACCCGGCCGACCAGGGCGGACCCGACCAGCGGGGCGACCTGTCTGGTCACCGTGGACGAGTCGATGCCCAGGCAGTCGGCCAGGGTCTTGATGTTGGCGGGCCCGTGCCGCTCCAGGCGGTCGAGCAGCAGGTAGGCCGCGCGGTCCAGGGCACCGACGCCGTCGGCGGTCCGGATCTGCTCCAGCCGGCGGGCGAAGACCGCCACCTGGTACTGGAGTTGGGTGTGTACGGGGTCGGTGCGGGTGGTGGCCCGGGGCGAGGTCGTCGTCATCGCGGCTCACGATCGTGTGCGGTGAGGGAGGCTGGGCCGGCCGGAGCGTGACGGGCGGCGCGGACGCCGCTCCCTCGGCCGCCCACCGGCTGCCGGTCGGTCCCAGGACCAGCAGCGTACGCGGGCGGGCCCGCCCCGGGAACCGTGCCTGCGTACCCGGTCGCCGGGCCCGTCGGCCGTACGCTGGCGGCATGCAGAGCTGGCCGATCACCATCGACGACGTCCGCGGCGCCCAGAAGATGCTCGCCGGGGTCGCCCGGGTCACCGCGATGGAGGGCAGCCGGCACCTCTCCGGGCTGGTCGGCGCCCCCGTCCGGCTGAAGTGCGAGAACCTCCAGCGCACCGGGTCGTTCAAACTGCGCGGCGCGTACGTCCGGATCGCCGGGCTCTCGCCGGTGCAGCGGGCGGGCGGGGTGGTGGCGGCGAGCGCCGGGAACCACGCCCAGGGGGTGGCGCTGGCGGCCTCGCTGCTGGGCGTGCACTCGACCGTGTTCATGCCGGTGGCCGCCCCGCTGCCGAAGATCGCGGCGACCCGGGACTACGGCGCCGAGGTCCGGCTGCACGGCGCGACGGTGGACGAGGCGCTACAGGCCGCGCAGCGGTACGCCGAGACCACCGGAGCGGTCTTCATCCACCCCTTCGACCACTGGGACGTCATCACCGGCCAGGCCACCGTGGGCCTGGAGATCCTGGAGCAGTGCCCCGAGGTGCGGACCATCCTGGTCGGGGTGGGCGGCGGCGGACTGCTGGCCGGCATCGCGGCGGCGGTCAAGCCGCTGCGTCCGGACGTGAAGGTGATCGGCGTCCAGGCGGCGGGCGCGGCCGCCTACCCGCCCTCGCTGGCGGCGGGCCGGCCGATGTCGCTGGAGCACGTGGCCACGATGGCCGACGGGATCATGGTCGGCCGGCCGGGGGACATCCCCTTCGAGGTGATCAACACCCTGGCGGACGGCATCCGCACGGTCTCCGAGGACTCCCTCTCCCGGGCCCTGCTGCTGAGCCTGGAGCGGCTGAAACTGGTGGTCGAACCGGCCGGGGCGAGCCCGATCGCGGCCCTGCTGGAGCAGCCGGACTCCTTCGAGGGCCCGGTGGTCGCGGTGCTCTCCGGCGGCAACATCGACCCGCAGCTGATGCAGCGGGTGCTGCGGCACGGCCTCGCGGTGGCCGGCCGCTACCTCTCGCTGCGGGTGCGGCTGACCGACCGCCCCGGCTCGCTGGCGGACCTGCTCGGCGTCCTCACCCGGGTGGACGCCAACGTCCTGGACGTGGCCCACGTACGGATCGACCCGCGGCTGGGACTGGCGGAGGTGGAGGTCGACCTGCACCTGGAGACCAAGGGGCCGGAGCACTGCGCGCTGGTGGTGAGCGAGCTGCGGGACGCCGGGTACGTGGTGTCGCACTGACGGGGTGCGCGGCGGCGCACCGAACGGGCACCCGGCTCCTGGGGGCCGGAGGAACTGCGGGGGCTGCGGGAGCCGCAGTCGCGGGAGGGTCGGATCGCCGGGCCCCGGTGCGGCGGCGTCGCGTGCGGGAGGGCGCCGTTCACGGCTGCGACCCGTGATTGTCAGTGGGGCCTGCGAGGATGGCCCAGCTCGGCACCTTGACGCGATATATCGCGATCTGCCATTCTCGCGATGTATCGCGTTGGTGTCGATCGCATGCGTCTCCACATGCATGAAGGCGGAGCCGCTCGGGTAGCCCTATTCAGGCACAAAACAGGGCAAACCGACCGGTCTCTCCGGTCCGCCGCCCGCCGGTGAACAGGAAGCGCCCGGACAGCACCGCCCGGACAGCACCGCCCGATGCAGCCCGTCCGATCCACAGCACCCCCGTCAGAGGAGATGAGGCAGGCCATGGCGCCAGCCATCCAAGCCGAGAACCTGGTGAAGACCTTCGGCGACGTACGAGCCCTGGACGGCGTCAGCCTCGACGTCCCCGAGGGCACGGTGCTCGGCCTGCTCGGCCCGAACGGCGCCGGCAAGACCACCACCGTCCGCGTCCTCACCACCCTGCTCCGCCCCGACTCCGGCCACGCGGTGGTCGCCGGTGTCGACGTGCTGAAGCACCCCAACAAGGTCCGCAGCCTGATCGGGCTCTCCGGCCAGTACGCCGCCGTCGACGAGTACCTGACGGGCCGCGAGAACCTGCAGATGGTCGGCGAGCTCTACCAGATGAGCGTGCGGGACGCGAAGGCCCGCGCGCTGGAACTGCTGGAGTGGTTCAACCTCACGGAGGCCGCGGACCGCACCGCCAAGACGTACTCCGGCGGCATGCGCCGCCGGCTCGACCTCGCGGCCGCGCTGGTCGTCCGGCCCCCGGTGATGTTCCTCGACGAGCCCACCACCGGCCTGGACCCGCGCAACCGCCTCGCCCTCTGGGAGGTGATCGAGACCCTGGTCGAGCAGGGCACCACCCTGCTGCTCACCACCCAGTACCTGGAGGAGGCCGACCGCCTCGCCCACGACATCGCCGTGGTCGACCACGGCAAGGTGATCGCCCGGGGCACGGCCGACCAGCTCAAGGCGCAGATCGGCGGCGAGCGCGTCGAGGTCGTCGTCCACCGGCGCGACCAGGTGAGCGAGGCCCTGGAGGCCCTCACCCCGTACGCCAAGGGCGACCCGGCGGTCGAGAAGAACACCCGCAAGATCACCGTCCCGGTCAGCGGCGGCGCCAAGGTGCTCGCCGACGTCATCCGCGAGCTCGACACCCGCTCGATCGAGATCGACGACATCGGGCTGCGCCGCCCGACGCTGGACGACGTCTTCCTCTCCCTCACCGGCCACGCCACCACGGCGGAGGACGCCGAGAACGGCGGCGCGGGCGGCGCGGCGGACACCGGCCGGTCCGGCCGGGACAAGCAGGCCGTCGCGGCCGGAAAGGACGCCTGAGATGACGACGGCCACCGAACACGCCATCGGCGGCGCCGTTCCCCGGCAGCGGCACGGCGCGGCCGCCACCCTGCACGACTCCTGGGTGGTCGCCAAGCGCAACCTGCGCCGGATGACCCGCATCCCGGAGATCGTGGTCTTCGGCCTGATGCAGCCGGTGATGTTCGTCCTGCTGTTCTCGTTCGTGATGGGCGGGGCGATCCAGATCCCCGGCACCGAGGCCAGCTCGGACACGTACACCCAGTTCCTGATGGCCGGCATCTTCGCCCAGACCGTCACGTTCGCGGTGGCCGGCGCCTCGGCGGGCATCGCGGAGGACATGACGAAGGGCCTGGTGGACCGGTTCCGGTCGCTGCCGATGGCCCGCTCGGCCGTCCTGGTCGGCCGGACGCTGGCGGACCTCGTCCAGACGGCGTTCACCCTGCTGGTGCTGGCCCTGGTGGCGGTCGGGGTCGGCTGGCGCATCCACGAGGGCTTCCCGAAGGCGCTCGCGGCCTTCGGCCTGCTGCTCCTGCTCGGCTACGCCTTCTCCTGGATCGGCGCGTTGATCGGCCTGTCGGTGCGCAGCCCGGAGGCGGCCACCTCGGCCGGCCTGATCTGGCTGTTCCCGCTGACCTTCATCTCCAACGCGTTCGTGCCGATCAGCAGCATGCCGGGCTGGCTCCAGCCGATCGCCTACTGGAACCCGTTCAGCGCCACCGTGCAGGCCTGCCGCGACCTGTTCGGCAACCAGGTCGGGCCGGTGGACAGCGCCTGGCCGATGCAGCACGCCGTCCCGGTCTCGATCGTCTGGTCGCTGATCATCATGGCGGTGTTTTCCTGGCTGTCGGTGCGCAAGTACCGCTCCGCGGTCGGGTAGGAACGGTCGCTCCGCGGTCGGGTAGGCACGGTCGCTCCGCGGCCGGACAGGCACGGCCGCTCCGCGGTCGGACGGCGCCGCTCCGCGGAGCGTGCACCCCGGTAAGCCGAAGGGCGGCCGTGGAGGAGACTCCACGGCCGCCCTTCGGCGCGTTCGGGGCGGGTCAGCCGGTGTACGGCTTGACCTCCACGATCCGGACGGAGGCCTTCTTGCCGTTCGGCAGCTCGTAGCCGGCGTCGGCGCCGACCTTCTTGCCGTCGATGGCACGGCCGAGCGGCGACTGCGGGGAGTAGATGTCCAGGTCGCCGGCGGCCTCGCGGGAGCCGAGCAGGAAGACCATGGTGTCGTCCGGGTCGCCGTCGAAGGCCACCGTGACGACCATGCCGGGAGCCACCACACCGGTGTCGGTGGGGGCCTCGCCGACCTTGGCGCGCTCCAGGAGCTGGGTGAGCTGGCGCACGCGCAGTTCGCCCTTGCCCTGCTCCTCCTTGGCGGCGTGGTAGCCGGCGTTCTCCTTGAGGTCACCCTCTTCGCGCGCCGCCTCGATCTTCTGGGCGATCTCGACACGCCAGGGGCCGGTCAGGTGCTCCAGCTCGGCCTTGAGCTGGTCATAGCCGGACTGAGTGAGCCAGGTCACGTTTTCGCTGGTCTGGGTCACGGGTGCTCCTCGTAGGTACTGGGCGGTGCCGAGGCGGGGCCGTCGGCACGGGTGGTGGTGATATCGGTCTTAACTACAAAGCAACGCCCACTCCCGTACCATCCGGCGCGGAAGGGGCGAAACCACGAGCCTAACAATTTCCGTCACCGGGCGGGAGGGGCATTGACGCCCTGTTGACCACATGGTTGCGCGAAGGTGACCGGGGCCCTGGTCGGATTCCCGCTCTCCCGATCGAATATGCGCCCGATCGGGTGAGTTTCAAAGGGTCCGGCGGGCAGGGCCGGACGAGGGGCGGGCGCCGGTCGGCGGGCCCCGGGGCCGCGCGCCGGGGCGGGACCGGCGCTACTTGGCCGGCGTGCAGCCCAGCAACTGGGCGGTGGTGCCCCGGGCGGTGGTCCGCAGGGTCAGCACGGCGTCGTACTGGCTGCCGGCCGCGGGCACCGGGAAGTCGCTCTGGCCGACCACCGAGCCGTCCCCGGCCTGCGAGCGGACGGTGCACGCCCCCGCGGTGCCGTCGCTCTTGCTGACCTGCAGGTGGATCTGCATCTCGGAGTCCGAGACGGCCTGGAAGGTCGGCACCAGGCCGTTCATGGCCGTCTCGCGCAGCAGGTACGAGGTGCCGAACCAGGCGACCAGGCCCAGCAGCACCACCGCGCAGGCGGCGCCGACCACCTTCAGCCTGCGGTCCGCCTCGCGGTCGCCGGTGCGGCCGTAGCGGCCCTCGGGCGGCTGCGGGGTGGTGGTGCCGACGCTCATGGTGGCTCAGTCCTCTCGGGGGAGCAGCCGGCCGGGTGGTGCGGGAATGTAAGGCTCCTCCAGTCCGTCACTATAGGAGGGGCACGCCCGCGGCCGGTCCAGCGGGGGCGGGGGGCCTGCCGCGCCGGCACCCGTCGGCGGAGGGTGCCGCGATGCCGTGGCCCCGGGAGACCGTGCGGCCCGGACGGTGGGCGGCCCGGAACAATTGGTGGAAGGAACCAGGCGTTGACTGAGCAGTTGCGACTGATGGCGGTGCACGCCCACCCGGACGACGAGTCCAGCAAGGGTGCGGCCTCCATGGCCATGTACGTCGACCAGGGGGTCGACGTCCTCGTTGCCACCTGCACCGGTGGGGAACGCGGGTCGGTCCTCAACCCGAAGCTCCAGGGGGACCCGTTCGTCGAGGAGAACATCCACGAGGTGCGCCGCAAGGAGATGGACGCGGCCCGGGAGATCCTCGGTGTGAAGCAGGCCTGGCTCGGTTTCGTCGACTCGGGCCTGCCCGAGGGCGACCCGCTGCCGCCGCTGCCCGAGGGCTGCTTCGCGCTCCAGGACGTCGCCGCGGCGGCCGAGCCGCTGGTGCGGCTGATCCGCGAGTTCCGGCCGCAGGTGATCACCACCTACGACGAGAACGGCGGCTACCCGCACCCGGACCACATCATGACCCACAAGATCACCATGCTGGCCTTCGACGCCGCGGGGGACCCGGACGCCTACCCGGGCGCCGGCGACCCCTGGCAGCCGCTGAAGCTGTACTACAACCACGGCTTCCCGATGGGCCGGATCCGGGCCCTGCACGCCTACCTGACCGAGCACGGCCACGAGTCGCCGTACGGCGAGTGGATCGCGGGGTGGGAGAAGAGCGGCCGCAAGGAGCGCGAGATCACCACCAACGTGAAGTGCGACGACTGGTTCGAGACCCGGGACCGCGCGCTGATCGCCCACGCCACCCAGATCGACCCGGACGGGCCGTGGTTCCGGGTCCCGCTGGAGGTCCAGCGCGTGGTCTGGCCGACCGAGGACTACGAGCTGGCCCGCTCCCTGATCGACACCGACCTCCCCGAGGACGACCTCTTCGCCGGTCTGCGCACCCGCAGCCTGGCCGCCGAGCCGGGCAACTGACCGCCGGCCCCGACCCGTACCACCCCCGGTGACCCGGCCCCGACGGGGTCGGGTCACCATGGAGAGATGAGCACCCCCGTGAACCTCACCGACCTGGCCACCGGGCTCGCCCTCGACGAGACCAAGGTGACCCCCGGCCTGCTGGGCTTCGTGGTCTTCGCCGCGCTCGCGGTCGCCACCTGGTTCCTGGTGAAGTCGATGAACAAGCAGTTCAAGCGCGTGGACTTCGTCGAGGAGCCCGAGGCTCCGAAGGAGTGACCGCACGCGTACGGCCCGCGGTCCGACCCGGTGGGGGTCGGACCGCGGGCCGTACGCGGGTGCGCCGGGGCGCACGGGTGCGGGGTGGGACCGGTCGGTCCCACCCCGCACGTCCGTCGCCCGCCGGCCGGGCCGCCGCGCCCGCGGGGCGGGCGGCCGGGCCCGGTCAGTCGCAGTCGTCGTCGTACTGGTAGAACCTGCGGTGGTCGGTCAGGTCGCCCGGGGTCAGGGTGTTCCACGGCGGCAGCTTGGTGTGCACGTCGGGCACGTCCTGGGTGGGCTCCAGCGGCAGGTAGTGCGGGACGTTCGGGTGCTGCCGCTGCCACACCGACCAGAGCTTGTCGATGAAGCAGTGGTGCAGGAAGAACACCGGGTCGTTGGGCGAGCCGATGTACATCATGTGGCCGCCGACCCAGACGTGACCGGCGCCGTGCAGCTTGCCGAAGGCCGGCTCCCAGGGGAACTTGGCGTACCCCTCCAGGTGGTTGCGGAAGCTGGCGAACGGCGTCTCGCGGCCGGAGGTGTGGTTCCACGGGAACGAGTCGTAGACCGGGAGGTCCAGGGTGTCCTGGAGCTCCTTGGGGGTCGGCAGGTTCGGGGTGAGGGTGCCGAAGTCCCGGACGAGGTAGTCGCGGTCGTCGGTGGTGTAGTGGCCGTTCACCGGCGCGGGCTCCGAACCGTCGGACACCACGCTGATGTTGAGCTTCCACCCGTTGTCGCGGGCGAACGGGCCGGTCATCACCCGCCTGTCGCCGGGCCGGCCGTTGCCGCCCATGAACTCCTCGTCCCACAGCGGGGAGTCGGCGCCCTGGTCGGTGGTCCAGTCCCAGTACGGCAGGGTGACCCGGGGGTCGACCTTCTGCAGCTCGCGCTCGAAGTTGATCAGGTACTGGCGGTGCCAGGGGAACAGGCCCGGGTTGACGTGCCCGATCCGCTTGCCGCCCAGCTTCGCCAGGTAGTCGTCGGAGTTGATCTGGATGTGCAGCTGCACGAACTGGTCGAATATGCCGCGACGCTTGATCTCCAGCACCGCGTTGACGAACCGGCGCTTCTCCGCGCGGCTCATGTGAAGGTGGTTCTTGCGTACGCCCACGCGTCGTCTCTCCTGCTCGTTCCCGCTCATGCGGCGTGGTGGTGGTCGGAGGTGCCCGAGGCCTTGGCGGCCAGCAGCTGCGCGCCGCGCAGCTCGTCGACCGCGCGACGGGCCGCGACCAGCGGCGAGGCCTCCAGGCCGTAGTGGCACAGGGAGCTCATGTAGGCGTTCTCGCCGAGCTTCATCACGTGCAGCGGCCGGTCGTCGATGAACACCGCGGTGTGCTCGCCACCGCTCTCGGCCACCCGTATCGTCCGGCCCTTGTAGGTCTCGACATGGTCCGCCGGGCCGGCGGCCACCGCGCCCGCGCCCGTGCCCTCGGCCGCGGCCCTCGGCGTTCCGAGACCGGTCCCGTTGAACGCCACCACACCGCTGGCCGCGGCGGCGGCCACACCCACCGTCGCCTTCACCATGTCACGTCGTTTCATCACCACAACGCCTTTCTGGGTCCGTTGCTGCATGCCTGACGCCAGGAATCATTTCGACGCGAGGTGTCGCCCGGCTTTCGAATCGATATCGCCACTCACGACCCCCTTCGGCTCCAGGAGGAACTGCGTGTAGTTGTCGTCGTGCGGGATGCCGGGCACCGCGGTCCAGGGCAGGACGGTGCCCCGGGTGACCTTGCGGACGGTCGGCTCCAGCAGGGCCCGCTCGGCGAGGTCCTCCCGCTCGGTGAGCAGGTTGAGGACGAGCGACTCCCGTAGCGGCGCGGTGCCGTCGGCCTCGGTCCAGGGCGCCACGATGACGAAGGGGAAGGGCAGTTCGGTGCCGACCGCCGGGTGGTCCGCACGGTCGGCGGAGAGCACCAGCGGCCGGGGGAGCAGCGAGCCGTCGTCGAGCCGGACGAACGGCTCGTGGGCGTCGTGGCCGGCCGAGTGGTCGGTCAGCTCGGCGCGCAGTTCGGCGGTCTGGCGGCGGATCTGCTCCGCGCGGGCGGCGTCCAGCACCAGCAGCGAGGCCTCCGGGTGCCCGGCGGGCAGCACCGGCAGCGCGCTCAGCCGCCGGGCCAGCCGGTCGGCCACCTCGGCCACCGGGCGGGTGGTGAGCACCGCGGAGAGGTTGGTGCAGCGGGTGCCGCCGTCGAAGGAGGCGGAGGCGACCAGGTGCTCCAGCAGACGGTCGTCCAGGTCGGCGTCCAGGAACGCCTTGGTGCTGCCGGGCCCGCGCACCGCGATGCTGTCGTCGCCCTGCCAGGTCTCGACGGCCTGCCGGCCGCCGTAGATGATCCCCCGGTCGGCCTTGCGCAGCAGGAACTCGCCGACCTCGCGCGAACTGGGCAGGAAGGCCAGCCGGTTGGCCGGCAGGCCGGCCCGCAGCAGGGCGGCGACCAGTCGGCGCGGGGTGAACGGGTCCCGGCTGCCGGGGCGCACCAGGACGCTGTAGCCGTGGTAGAGCGCCTGCACCCAGGTGGAGTTGGGCACCGGGTGGTTGCTGGCCATCACGCCGGCGAAGACCCGGCCGCGGGGCACCCAGCGGGTCCGGAAGCCGTCGCCGAAGTCGGTCACCGGGAGCTCCGCCTCGGTGGTCTCGGGCAGCGCGACGATCTCCTTGACGAGGTCCTCGATCGCCAGCCGGACGGTCGCCGCGGTGAGGCCGGTGCTCAGCGTCACCCGGTTCACGTAGTCGTCGACGCTCTCGCCGTCGAGTTCCGCGCTCGCGAACAGCTCGGCCGCCTCGGTGAGCAGGGCGGCGCCGGGCGGGACGCCGTCGGCGTGCCGGCGCAGCTCGTTCAGCGCGGCCTGGGCCAGCAGCCGGGGGGCCTGGCCGATGTCGGCCAGCGGTTCGCCGGTGACGCCGAGCAGCGTCGTCCGGTCGCTGCTGGGGACGGCCCGGCCGCCGGTCACCGGGTCGATGCGGACGGCGCTCATCAGTACACCCCTTCGATGACGGCCACATCGTCGATGCGCCCGTAGGTCTGGACGTCGGCCAGGCCGTCCGGCCCGCCCGGGGTGGTCGGCGCCACGCGAACGGCGCTGTCGCGCTCCAGGACGTTCGGCAGGAACATCTCCTCGGCCACCAGGTGCAGCCGGACCCGGCCGCGCTCGCCGTAGCCGACCTGCTCGCCGGCCTCGTCGACCAGCTCCAGCCGGGTGGTCTCGGGGAAGGCCTCGAAGACGCACGGGAACTCGTCGCCGTCCCGGCGCTCGCGCTGCGGCGCCACGCCCATCAGGCTGTTGCCGTAGATGCCGACCACGGCGGTGCCGGGGAAGAACACCTCCTCGACCAGGCGCAGGCTCTCGGCGCTGATCGAGGTTCCGGCCCAGATGACCGCCCGCACCTTGGCGAGCACCAGCTCGTACAGCTCCTCGCGGGCGCAGATGGCCTCCAGCAGCGGGGGCGTGGTGCTGAGGACGGCGACGTCCTGGGTGCGGAGGATCGTTTCCGCCTGGTCGAGCAGGTGCTGGACGTACTCCTCGGCCTGGTCGGGCCGGCCGCTGCCGATGAGCCGCTTGACCCACCGGGGGTCCAGGTCGACGGTGTAGAAGATGCCGTTGCCCAGTGCCGCGTAGCGCGCCACGTCGAACCCGATGACGTGCGGGCCGCTCGGCCCGAGGTGCAGCCAGTTGCCGGTGGTCGGCACGCCCTGGGCGACCAGCCGGCCGTACGCCCACTCCAGCAGCCGCGAGCGGTAGGCGCTGTCGACGATGCGCTTGGGCGATCCGGTGGTGCCGCCCGAGTCGTACACCCGGAATACCTGGTCGCCGAGGCCCTGCGGGATCAGGTCCGCGGCCTGGACGGTGCGCAGTTCCGAGCTGACGTCGGGGAACCGCAGCAGGTCGGCCGCCCCGTTCACGTCGCGGACCGGGTCGAAGCCGAGGGCGGCCCGCTTTCCGAGCCAGAACGGCGACCCGGTGGCGTCGCCGAAGTGCCAGGCCATCAGCTTCCGCAGGTGGCTGTCAAAGTCGTCTGAGGTCATCGGTGAACTACTCTCTCGACGCGCCGGACAGGGTGTCCCTCACATGCTTTGTGCTCCGTCTATCGGGCGGTTATCACCTGGGTATCGGTGCCCGCCGGGCCTGCCCGGACATGCCGGTGCCGGAGACCGCACGGGCGGTCTCCGGCACCGGGGAGATGCTGTCGGAATGTCAGTTCGGGTACGAGGGAGTCGGCTGGGACAACCGACCGGTCCGGGTCAGCCGGCCGGCTTGGGCTGGACGGTGCTGCCGTTCAGGGAGAGGGCGACGACCGCGGCCACCAGTGGCAGCACGGCGACCAGGCCCAGCGCACTGGTCAGTTCCATCGACTTGGACAGGGCCCCGGCCGCGGCCGAGCCGACCGCGCCGCCCACGAAGAAGGTCAGGTTCAGCAGCCCCATCGCGCCGCCGCGCTGCGCGGGCGGGATGCGCACCGACATCAGACCGGTCGTCACCACCTGGGTCACGGCGAAGGCGGCGAAGCCCAGCGAGGCACCGGCGACCAGCAGGATCGCCCCGCCGCCGTAGACCCCCGCGACCGCCAGCAGCACCGCGGAGGCCGCCGCGGCGCCCGCCAGCAGCCGGCTGCCGCCGCTGCCCGAGATCCGCCCGGCCGCCCGGGAGAGCACCGCACCGATCACGGCGCCGGGGAGGAGTGCGAAGCCGACGGTGAGCACGCTCCAGCCGTACGTCTTCACCAGCACCTGCGGCACGGCGTACATGGCGGCGAACAGGCCGCCGTACACGCCCACGCCGACGGCGGCGGCGAGCAGGAACGTCCGGTCGCCGGCCAGCGACCGCGGCACGAAGCCGGTCGGCAGGCTGCGCACCCGCAGGGCGAGCGCGCCCGCCGCGAGGATCACCAGCAGGGCGGTGACCAGCACCACGGGGGTGGAGAGCGACAGGGTCGGGGACTGGATCAGCACCAGCAGCGCCGCCGAGGTGACGGTGAGCAGCACGGCGCCGGTGATGTCCACCGGCTTGCGCGAGCCCGGCCGGGTGGCGAGGCGCAGGCAGAACGGCACGGCGAGCAGCGAGAGCACCGGCAGCACGACCGTCAGCCGCCAGCTCAGCCACTGGGTGATCACGCCGCCCATCAGGGTCGCGCTGGCCGAGAAGGCGGCCATCGTGCCGCCGAACCCGGCCAGGACCTTGGGCCTGTTCGCCGGATCGCCGGAGGCGGCGAGGGTGAGCGCGCCGGAGGTCATCGCGCCGGAGCCGGCGGCGAGCACGAAGCGCCCGGCCACCAGGGTGCCGAGGTTGCCCGCGGAGACGCAGATGCCGGTGCCCAGGAGGAGGACGAGGGAGCCCACCAGCAGGGTGGTGCGTACCCCGAGGGAGTCGGCCAGCCGGCCGAAGAGGGCCGTCCCCACCCCGAGGGCGAGGGCGTGGATGGTCAGTACCCAGGCCGTGGCGGCCGGGGTGGTGTGGAGCGCGGCGGTGACCTTGGGCAGGGCCACACCGGCCGCGGTGACGCCGAAGACGGCAGGTCCGAAGAGTGCGCCGAGGCGTAGTCCGGTGGACCGGGCGCTGATCGCGGCGGGGGCCGCGGCGTCGGGGACGAGGTGCGGGGTGGCAGCGGCGGTCGGCTGCTGCACGGCGGGGTCGGTTGTCACTGGGAGAGCCCTTCGCTGGGCAGGATGTTGTGGTTGAAACGGAAGAGGTTCTGGGGGTCGTGCACCGCCTTGATGTCCGCCAGCCGGCGGTACGTCTCGGCGTCGTAGCAGGCACGTACGTACTCGGGGTCGGTGGTCGCCGGGCCGCCGAGGAAGTTGAGGTAGCGGCGGCCGGTGCCCCAGGGGGCCATGCCGTCGAGCACCTCGCTGCCGGGTACCCCGTCCGCCGGGCCGAAGGGGACGGCGGGGGTCAGGGTGGCGAGGGTGAACGCGCCGTCGCGGTTGCCCACCGCGTTGGGGACGGCCGCGGGCCGGGCGAGGGCGCCGCCGAGCTGCCGCAGCTCCACCATCAGCTCGCCGCAGCCGGAGCCGGGGCCGGCCAGCGCCAGCAGCCGGGTGACCGCCTGGTGGTCCAGCTCCCGCAGCACTATCGAGCGCTCGTGGTACGGCAGCGGGTGGGTCGGGTCCTGGTGGATCTCCTGGACGGCCGTGTACGGCATGTCGGCGACGGTGTCGAGGACGGGCAGCGCGACCGAGCGCAGCGGCCGGATCAGCTGCTCGCCGTCGGCGGTGGAGCCGAGGTAGGCGATCCGGACGTGCACCACCAGCCGCCCGCGCAGCAGGGCCGGCACCGCCGGGAGGTCGGGCAGTCGCAGCAGCGCCACCGACGAGGTCATCTCGTCCGGCAGGTCGCGGCTCCAGGCCCGCCAGGTGTGCAGGACGTCGCTGGTGTCCTCTCCGTCGTAGAACAGGCCGCCCCCGTACAGCCGGGTGACCGGGACGAGTTCGAACTCCATCGCGGTGACGACGCCGAAGTTGGCCTTGCCGCCGCGCAGCGCCCAGAACAGGGCGGCGTTCTGGTCCTGGGTCACCATGCGCAGCTCGCCGTCGGCGGTGACGACCTCCAGCCGGGTCACGTGGTCGGCGGCGTAGCCGTACCGGCGGGCCATCAGTCCGAGGCCGCCGCCGAGGGTGTAGCCGACCGCGCCGACCAGGTGCGAGGAGCCGTTGAGCGGGGCCAGGCCGTGGGCGGCCGCGGACCGGATGACCTTGTGCCAGGGGGTGCCGGCCTCCACCCGGGCGAGCCGGGCGACCGGGTCCACCGCGACGCCGTTCATCCGGCGTACGGAGATCAGCAGGCCGCCGTCGGCGGGGGCGCAGATCCCGTGCCCGGTCGACTGGACGGTCACCGGCAGGCCGTGCGCGCCGGCGGTCCGTACCGCGGCCCGGACGTCGGCCGCGCCTTCGGCGACCACGACCAGGGCCGGGCGGTGCGCGGTGACGAGGTTGAACCCCGCGCACTCGGCGGCGAAGCCCTCGTCGCCCGGTGACAGCACCGGGCCGTTCACCACGCGGGCCAGTTCCTGCGCGACCCCGGTCGGCACGGACCGGAATTCGACCTGGCCTTCCTGCGCAATCCCCACAGTTCTTCCCTTCGAGCGATGTGCTGTACCTTCCACTCGGATTCTTCGCTCCGGCGGTGGCACAACCCATCCCTTGAATGGGGGGAGTCGGCGGGGGTCGCATCCCTCATCTGAGGGGGTGGGTCGCCTGCTCAGGGGTGTCGAGCAGGGTCGGCGGGCGTGCCGCGGGACGGGTGCGCCGGCGCCGCGGCAGGCAGGCCCGTGCGGCAGGGGCGCGCGTGGCCGGGCGCGGGCAGGCCGGAGCGGGCGCGGGCGGTTGCGGCCGCGCCGGGTCGTGCCCGGCCCGGCCGTGAACGGCGCGGGCCGGGCCCGGTCAGGCCTGGGTCTCCCAGAACTTCGCCCAGAGCGAGATGGCGCGCTTGAACACCGCGTGCTCCGCCCGCAGTCTCGCGTGCTCGCGTTCCAGTCGCTCCAGCCGGTCCTCGGTCTTGCGGTACTCGGAGATGCTCAACGGGCTGTGGACGGCGGACGAGGAGATCTTGTCCCGGACCGGTGGCACCCGCAGGTTGAGGAGCTGGGTGGGTTCCGGGCCGCCCGGCCCCGGGGTGTCGCTGTTGAGGATCGAGTACTGCAGCTCGCGCAGGCTCTCCCCGGGCTCGATGCCCATCTCCTCGGAGAGTCTGCGCCGGGTGCTGCGGAACAGTTCGAGCGCCTCGACCTTTCGTCCCGAGCGGAACAGGGCCAGCATCAGCTGGCCGCACATCTTCTCCCGGAAGGGATGCTCGGCGACGTGGCCGGAGAGCTCCCCGACGATCTGCCGGTGCCTGTTGAGCTTCAGCTCCAGGTCGTAGCAGTCCTCCAGGGCGGACAGCCGCTCCTCGTGGAACTTGGTGGCCAGGGACTCCACCAGCCGGCTGTCGAGCCCCGAGCCGATCGGGCCGCGCCACAGCGAGATCGCCCTGCGCAGCAGTTCGACCGCCTCCGCGGTGGTGCCGGCCGCACGTCCGCGGAAGGTGAGTTCGCCGAACTCGCTGAGGTCCAGGGCCCCGTTCGGGACCTTGATGATGTAGCCGGAGGCCCGGGTCTCGATGACGGCCTCCGGGTGGTGGTCGGCGAACAGCCGCCGCAGCCCGGAGACGCAGATCCGGACCTGGTTCTTCGCCGAGGCGGGCGGCGCGTCGTTCCAGATCGCGTCGACCAGCCGCTCGATCGGTACCACGTGGTTCGCCTCTAGCAACAGAATGGTGAGCAGGGCCTGTTGCCGCGCTCCTCCCAGCCGGATCGGTTGTCCGGAGAATTCCACCGCGAGTGGCCCGAGTATTCGGAAACGGAAGCCGTCCGACATGCGCTCTCCCCCATCGATGCGATGCACAGCCATGATCGAAATGACGCCACCTGCTTTTCGCGCCTTGCTGTCAGCCACTCGCGTGATCCATGGTGCGTTTTCGGACGGGCGCCGACCTCCCGCCTCCTGTCGTTCGCCCCGAGCGTCGCGGGGCCGCACCGACGGCAGACCCGGCTGGTCCGCGGCACTGGTTGTTGATTGTTGTAGCTTTCTCGGGCCGAGCTCCGGCGAGGCCTCGGTGGACGAGGTGTGCGCACACCTGCCATCGTCCTTCACGGAATCTACGGCTCTCCTCCACAGTCTGCCATGGCGTGTCCATGCTCAAAACCCGCGTCCGGGCATGGTGAAGCCGCCGTTACCCCGGTCGGCGGCTCCAGCTGCCCCTAAGCCTTGAACAGACCGCCCGCGGAATCAATCCCGCATTTTGGGGGTTGGCCGAGAAGTAGCGGTCCCACGGCGCGCGGTCGTACGGGGACGACCTTCGGCCCCCCTCAGTTGGGGGGTGGCGCAACAGGTCCCCGGAGCAGGAGGATCAGGGCGTGAGCAAACCAACCAGCTCCCGGGTGATGGCCGGCCGTGACGAACTGCTCGACAGCGCCTTACGGGCACCGGACGCGCTCGCCATGTTCGGCGAGGCCTCGCGCCATCTGCGCCGCCTCGTTCCCTACGACGCCGCCGTCTGGCGGGCCACCGACCCGGTCACCGGGTTGATGACCGCGCCCATCCGCGCGGAGAACCTCGACGACGAGGGCTGCGCGGTCTACTGGGGCTGTGAGCTGTTCACCGAGAGCGTGAACCTCTTCCGGGACCTGGCCCGGGCCGAGGTGCCCGTCGCGAGCCTGCGGGAGAGCACCGGTGACCTGCCCGGACGCAGCGTCGTCTACCACGACTTCATGCGCCCCCGCGGCCTGGACGACGAACTGCGGGCGGTGCTGCGCATCGGCGGCCGTCCGCGCGGCCACATCAGCCTCTTCCGCTCCAAGGGCCGGGCCTCGTTCGGCCGCCAGGAGGCCAGGATCGTCGAGAGCCTGGTCGGGCCGCTGGCCCGGCGGCTGCGCTCCTACGACCAGCCGGTGGTGGAGCCGCTGTCGGAGCACCTCCCGGAGGCCCAGCACGGCCCCGGCCTGCTGCTCTTCGACGCGCACGGCAATCTGATCTCGATCAACGACGACGCCCGCCAGCACCTGGAGGACCTCCCGGCCGGCCCGTCCACGGACACCGGACTGGGCATCAGGGTCCCGGCGTGGATCAGCAGTACGGCCGCCCAGGCCCGGGCCATCGCCCAGGACCGCGGCCGGGGGACGGCCCGGGTCCGCACCCGGACCAGGTCCGGGCGCTGGCTGGTCTGCCACGCCTCCTGCCTGCGCGAGGCCGGCGGCGTGCTGGGGGCCTCCGCGGTGGTCATCGAGCCGGCCAAGGCCTCGGAGATCGTCCCGCTGATCGTCGACGCCTACGAGCTCTCCGAACGGGAGCTGGAGATCACCCAGTTCATCGCCCGGGGGCTGGCCACCGGGGAGATCGCCAAACAGCTCTTCCTGTCCCCGCACACCGTGCGCGACCACGTGAAGGCCGTCTTCGAGAAGGTCGGCGTCTCCAGCCGGGGCGAACTCGTCGGCCGCCTCTTCACCGAGCACTACGCGCCGGTGGCGGAGCAGCGGATCGTCAGGGTCACCGAGGGCTGACGCCCCGTCGGCCGGCCGGCGTGCCGTCGGTCGGGCCGCGGTGTCGACCCGCTCTGGTCGAACCGGCGTAGGCGAACCGGTACCACGGGGCCGCCGTACCCGACCCGCCGTAGCCGAACGCCGCAGCCCCGCCGGAGGAATCCTCCGGCGGG
>NZ_JBHUSG010000055.1:0-67435 GCF_042673745.1 Kitasatospora sp. NPDC057015 | reverse complement strand
ACCGGCACCTGCACCGGCACCACCGTCACCGTCGACACCACCGGCAAGGCCACCACCACCGTCAACCCCGGCGACGCCATCGCCCTGCGCACCGGGGTCGGCGCACCCACCCCCAGCCCGACCAGCACCCCGTCCGGCAGCGCGACCCCCAGTCCGACCGCGACCGCCACGACGACCAGCGGCACGACCGTCTTCTACAGCACCAACAAGAACTGGGCCGCCTACAACCTGCACTACGCCCCGACCGGCGGCAGTTGGACCACCGTGCCCGGCGTCGCGATGACCGCGGCCTGCACCGGCTGGGTGAAGAAGACCGTCGACCTGGGTACCGCCACGGGCCTGGCCGCGACCTTCAACAACGGCTCCGGCACCTGGGACAACAACAACAGCGCCAACTACGCGCTGGGCACCGGCAACATCACCGTCAAGGACGGCGTCGTCGGCAGCGGCGACCCCTGCGGGACCGCCACGGCGACACCCACCCTCCCGGTCGTCAGCGGCGCCAACTTCGCCGTCAACGCCACCACCGTCGTCGGCCAGAACATCTACGTCGTCGGCAACAACGACACCCTGGGCAACTGGAACCCGAGCAACGCGCTGCTGCTCTCCTCCGCCGCGTACCCGGTCTGGAAGCTGAACGTCCTGCTCGCCGCCGGCACTTCCATCGAGTACAAGTACATCCGGAAGGACGCCGCCGGCAACACCACCTGGGAGTCCGGCGCCAACCGTACCGCCACCATCCCGGCCTCCGGCCAGATCGCGCTGAACGACACCTGGCGCAACTGACCACTGTCAGCCCGGCTTGACCCCGTAACGGGGCACCCGGCCTCCGGCTCGGTACGACTCCTCCTCCTGTTGTCCGCGTGATTCGGAGGGGTGTCACCGGGCCGGAGGCACGGTCGATGGCATGCGCAGCGGGCCACTGTTCTCCTTCGGGAAGGTGTCCAGCAGGTACCGGGAGGCCGCCTCGTCCGCTCCCTGAGAGGTCGTCTCCGAGCCCGCCACCGACATCCGCGTCCAGCCGTCCGGGCGGAGTTCCGACTGCTCGCCGGTGCCGGACTCCGCCGGTTGTTGTGGCTGTGCCCGTGTGCCCGGAGTCTGGTCGAGTTCGGGTCGCACCGGCGACCGGTCCTGGTTGCCGAGGCCCTGATGTGCGGGGTGGGGGCCGGGCAGGCTAGTTTGCTCGGGTGAGTCTTCTTGATGATGTGGCTGAGCGCGATGGCTGGCGCTGCTGGGTGTGCGACGAGGCGGTCGACCCGGACGAGTCGGTGAACGACCCCCGGGGGCCGAGTGTCGACAGTCGGACGGCCGATCGGAAGGCGAAGGTCGTCGAGCGGCTCGCGCATCGCGGGTGCAATTCCCGCAAGGGTGCCGTCAAGGTGGTCATCGCCTGGCCGGAGCGCCTGTACGTGGTCGAACCCGCGCCGCTGATCACCGTTGCCGGCCGGCTGGAGCGCAAGGGGGGCCGCGAGATGGTGGGCCGCTGCCCGACCAGGCAGGACGCCCGGGCGGCGGCGGACTGGCTGGTGGACCGGTTCTCCCGGCTGGTGCCGGGGCTGCCGGTGACCGCCGACATCGAGGCGGGCGGGGGCCAGTTCCTCGTCATCCTGGCCACCGGTCGCCGCTGAGCGGGATCACCGGCCTTCGCTCGCGGGCCGGCGGTCGTGCGGCCGGCCTGCGGCGGATCTGTGGGTTTCGGGCCGTCGTCTCGGCCTGCGCCGTCCCGGCTGCCGTCGTCCTGCCGGTCGGCATCAGCAGTGACCCTTCGGTACGCGGGCCCGCCTCGGCTTCCACCAGGGTCCAGTCGATCATGCAGTGATCAGCATCGCCGTCGTGGTGAGGGAGATCCGCCCGTGAAGCCGGTGCTCACGACCCCGAGGGTCTGTGATCCGTCGCTGCCGGCCGTATTCGCGCAGATGACGATCCTCCTGCAGGTCGTCGGGGAACTCGTCCTCGGTCTCACCAGCGGATTCTGTCCTCGGTCACCCACACGTACGGCAGTGGTCGCTCCGTGGGGGTGTGGTTCATACCCGTCGTGATGTGGTGGGCTCCACGCAGAGCCATGCTGGACATCTGGCGGGCGGGCGGCGCCGCCGGCACACCCTGGCTGATCAACGCCTGGTGGGCTGGATGGCTCGCCAAGTCGATCGGTATCCCGCTCTACATGGCGATCGACCTGGACGGAAACGCGAACAACCCCTACGTCACCGCGGTCCACGTCGTGGCGGGGGTCCTCGCGATCCTCGTGATTCAGCAGGTGACGACCATGCAGGCCGCGAAGATCGACACGTCACGGTTCGGAGCGGTCCTGCACCGGTGATCCTGAGCGCCGACCCTCGGAGGACGTTCTGAGCCGCGCCTTCCGGTTCGGCTACCGGCCCGGGATAGGGGGCCGGGGAGTCCGGGTCCGGTTCGGGTGGCGTGGCCGGAGGCGGTGGACCGGGGGTATCCGGTCGTCCTCGAAAGCCCGTTGTGTGCCGCGCACCCGATCCGCGATGATCTGCTGACGGGACGAGGGGGCGAGGAGCATGGCCGGAATCGATGGAGCCGGTGTACTGATCGGCCCGTTGTTCGTGGTGTTCGCCTTCGGCACGAGCCTGCCGAACATCGATGCCCGGCTCGACTTCTCCGGTGCCCAGCGTGTTCGGGCGACCGTCGTGACCGCCGATTGTCAGCATTCGGCCCGCGGTACCCGGGCTCGCAGCATCATCCTCGCCGCACCGGAGGAGCTCGTCCTTGACGACCTCTCGTCCGCCCCCGACGACCTCGACGTCGGCAGCACCGTCACCGTCCTGACCAGTTCCGATCATCCGGGGCATGCCGTCCTGCCCGGTCAGCTTCGCTGGGCCGTCCTCGCCTTCCCCTCCTTCATGGCGGTTTTCGGTGTCCTCATGACCTTCCTCGGCGTCGATGCGATCCGGCGTCTGCCCAGGTCGCCGAGCGGGGTCGACCCCGAGCGCTGGGACTGACCGGCTCACCACCGGAATCCGGGTCGTCGGCTGCCGCCTGCGGTGGCGGTCGGAGTCAGCCGGTGTCCCGGCGACCTTGGTGCCGTCGCCGACCCGCGCCGCCGGCCCCCGTCGCCCAGTAGTACAGTCCGGTCAAACGATCACTGGGGGAACGGATGACAGCGAGGCGTCGCAAGCGGATCGCCTGGGGGCTCAGGGGCGTGGCACTCGTCGCGTCACTGGCCTACCTGCTGGGCTTTCAGGCGTCGCACTCGGGTGGGCTGGTGGCGGTCGAGGACTGGCTCGACCACCCGGTGCTCCTGCTCGGGAGTGCAGTGGTGTTGACCGTGATCTCGGGGGTGATGGATTTCGAGTTCCGCACCTGGTGGTCGCAGGTGGGCGGCGCGGCCGCTCTGGTGGCCCTGGTCTTCTTCGGGTTGCCGTTCCTCTTCGGGGCATTGCTGTCCGGCGGGGACGCGCCGGTGATCGATCAGAAGGCCGGTCCGGAGCACACCGACCGGGTGCTGACCGTGACGAACACCGCGTTCTCGATCGACCCGATCTACCACCTGGAACTGGTGACCGGCGGTGGCTGGTCCGCCCGCCACTGGGACCTGGGCACCTGGGGGGACGGGCACCGCGACTTCCTGAGCGCAGAGTGGTCGGGGCCCGACCGGATCACGGTGACGGGGGAGGACGAGGTCACGGTCTTCGACCTGGGCTCGGGAGGCCGGCCGAGCGAACCACAGGTCAGGCCCCGGTAGTCCGTTCGGTCCCGGCCCGACCGGTCCGCAATCCGGAGCGGGTTCCGCGCCGCCGGCGCCGGTTCCGCCGTGAGGCGGTGCCCGTCGAATGCCGGCGGCACGGTTGATCAGCTGGTCAGGGGGTGTGGTCGGGTTGGTGGACGGTGAGCTTGCCGTAGGTCGACAGGACGCCGGCCAGGTCTCCGGGTGTGTGACGCAGGGTGGTGTCGAGGAAGGCGAGGGTGGTTGCGGCGACGACGCGCGGGCTCTCGGTGCGGCCCAGGGAGCCGACGATCGAGGGCACCGGCGGCAGGTAGAGGGGGCCGTCCACGAAGGTGAGGTGCGCGGCGCCGGGGATGGTGAGCCGGTAGCCGGTCGCGGTGTCGAGCGCGAGGGCCTCGGTGAGGCGGGGTAGGTAGCGGGGGTCGGTTGCGGGGGTGACGTCCTGGGTGAGGACGAGGGTCGGCTGCTGCAGGGCGGGGGTGAGGGGGCCGTGGGGGTAGCCGTCGAGGTCGATGACGGCGTCGAACCGGCGGTCCTGCCGGGCCGCCTGGAGGGCGGCGGCGCCGCCCATGGAGTGACCGGTGACCGCGACCTGGTCGGTGTCCAGGCGTCCGGTGAGCGGGCCGGCGATCTCTCCTCGGTCCAGGTGGTTCAGCTGGGTGAGGACGAAGCCGAGGTCGGCGGCCCGAATGGCCGTCCAGTCGGCTGCCAGTTCCTCGTCCTTGTCCCGGTCGCCGCTGGAGGCGGTCGCGGTGTTGATCGTTCGGCCGTCGGTGAGGACGACGGCGGCGCTGTCGTAGGGGTGGTCGAGGGCGGCGACCACGTAGCCGTGACTGGCCAGCTCCTCCGCCCAGGCGGTGTTCTGGGTGCGCGTCGCGCCCGATCCGGGGGAGAACAGCACGAGCGGGAACCGTTCGCCCCCGGCGGCCACCGGCGCGTCGAAGACCGCATGGCTGTGGGCACGGGCGACGCCGTCGATCAGGAAGCCGGGCAGGCCGACGGAGTGGGCGAGGGCGTCGGAGACGGTGCGCGCCTCGTGCTCCGTGCGTCCGAGGTACTGGGCCCGCTGCGTGCCTGCGGGGCTCTGCTGCGCGGGGTACCAGAGCTGGACCACGACCGTGCGCCGGTCGAGCGGATCGGCGGTGAAGGTCTCGGGACGGCCCGGGTCGGTCCACTGCTCCACGCGGGTGCCTACCGCGAAGGTGCCGGACGGTTCGGGGAACACGGGGACGGGAAAGGCCCAGGCAGCCGTCGGGCCGGTGGCGATCAGGCCGACACAGGCCACCGATCCCGGCAACGCCAGCCACCAACGGGCCCGCCACGCCGGCCGTCCGGCACGGCGTCGCAGCAGGGGGGAGAGGGCGAACGGCAACGCGACGCCGGCGCCTGCCAGTACCGGCAGCATCTGCCAGCGGATCCCCACCGCACTCAGCACGATCGCGGACGGTACGAGAACCGCCCCCGCCGCGATCGTGACGCGTGGGCGGGCAGCGGGGGGAAGCCAGCGCGCCACCACCAGCGCGACGGCACCCAGTACGGCCAGAAGTTCCAGAGGGGACATGGACAGTCCCGCGATGATCTCGGTCACCCGGCCATCGTCGGTTCGGGGCATGCGCTGCCACATCGACCCCGGGTCGCCGTCGCATACGACCGCGGGCGCAAACCGAGGCCCGCCCCCGTGCGACCGCGGTCGCAATCGAGCGCGTCAGATGTGCGCGCGTTTTGCGACCGCGGGAGGTGGCGGGACTCCTCCTGCGGTCGTACCCCGGCGCGGTGCTCTCCGACGGTGGACTGATGTGCTGCGCGGGCCCGCGGCCTACCGTGACAGGGCCGCGGTACACGCCGGGCAGTCGCGGGCTTCGTCTCCCGCACCCGATCCGGGCCCGGACCGGTGGCGGCTCCGGCCCGGGGCCACCATGACGCTGAATCGACAGGGACGTGTGATGACCGAGGCGGCCGCAGAACCCGGCAACGCCCACCCGCTGCACCACGGGGACCGGGGCTGGGACCGGGCGCGGCGGACGAGGACAGCCGTACGGCCGGCCGGGTACGCCGACCTGATCCCCGGACGAGCGGCGCGACCCGTGACGGCCGCCCGCCGCCGGGGCCAGCGGCTGCCGCCCGTGGTGGGGGAGTCGCTGCTGCCGGCGCTGCTCCTGCTCAACATCGTCACCACGCGCACGCCGCAGGAGCTACCGGTGGCCGTGACCCTCACCGCCGCCCTCGCACTGCCCCTGGTGTGGCGGCGCCGGGCCCCGCTCACGGTGTTCGGCGTCGTGGTCACCGCGGCCTTCGTCCAGTGGCTGACGGACGTCCAACTGCCGGCGGACGTCGCCCTGCTGGTGGCCCTCTACACGGTGGCCGCGAACTGCGACCGGCGCGGCACGCTCGCCGCCGGCGCCGTCGTGCAGGCAGGGGCCCTGCTGGCCTGCCTGCGCTGGACGGCGGACGGCGCATTCCTCACCCCCTTCGTCGCGCTCACCGCGATGATCGTCGCCGCCGCCGTCCTCGGCGTGAACGTGCGGACCACACGCGCCTACCTCGCGGCCCTTCAGGACCGGGCCGCCCACCTGGAGCGACACCAGGACCAGCAGGCGCGACTGGCCGTCGCCGAGGAGCGGACACGCATCACCCGGGAGATGCACGACATCGTCACCCACAACCTGTCCGTCATGGTCGCCCTCACCGACGCCGCCCTCTACGCCCAGCACCGCTCGCCCGACAAGGCCACCGCGGCGATGGTCCAGATCTCCGAGACGGGCCGGCAGGCCCTGACCGACATGCGCCGCTCCCTGGGCGTCCTGCGCACCGACGAACCGGACGCGCAGCGCCACCCGCTGCCCGGCATCGCCCAACTGGACACCCTCGCCGACCAGATGGGCGCCGCCGGCCTGCCGACCCTGCTCGAAGTCCACGGCGACCACACCCACGTCCCCGCCACCGCGCAACTCACCGTCTACCGCCTGGTGCAGGAAGCCCTGACCAACACCCTCAAGCACACCCCCGCCGGCACCCACGCCGAGGTCCGGATACGGTGCTCGACCGACGCCCTCACCGTGGACGTCACCGACAGCGGCCGCTGCCCACCCCCTCCCGCCGCCGCACCACCCGGCCACGGCATCGCCGGCATGCGCGAGCGCGCGGCCGCCTACGGGGGGACGGTGCAGGCCGGACCGCTTCCCGGCGGCGGCTGGGCGGTCCGCACCCGCCTCTTCCTCGGCAGCAGCCCGGCGGCCACCGCATGACGATCCGCATCCTGATCGCCGACGACGAAGCGCTGCTCCGGATGGCCTTCAGCACGGTCCTGGAGGCCCAGCCCGACATGGCACCGGTCGGCGAGGCCGCGGACGGCGCCCAGGCCGTACACCTCGCCCGGGAGCTGCGCCCCGACGTCGTCCTCATGGACGTCCGGATGCCCGGGACCGACGGGATCGAGGCGACCCGGCAGGTCGTCCGGGTCTCCCCGCAGAGCCGGGTGCTGATCCTCACCACCTTCGACCTGGACGAGTACGCCTTCGCCGGGCTGGGTGCCGGAGCCTCGGGCTTCCTGCTGAAGAACACCAGGCCCGAGGAGCTGCTCACCGCGATCCGCAGCGTGTCCGCGGGCGACGCGGTGCTCTCCCCGCGGATCACCCGTCGCCTGCTGGAGAACCTCCGCCCGCGCATCCCCGACGCCGGCAGTGCCGAGCGCGAGGAGCGGCTGAGCCGGCTCAGCGTCCGTGAGCGCGAGGTGCTCGTCCAGGTGGGCTGCGGCCTCTCCAACAGCGAGATCGCGGCCACCCTGTACCTCGCGGAGGCGACCGTGAAGTCCCACCTGGGGCGGATCCTGCAGAAGCTCGAACTCCGCGACCGGATCCAGGCCGTGATCTTCGCCTACGACAGCCGTCTCATCCACCCGGTATGACGCCGCGGCCCCCGGCCCGTCTCCCCGCCCGGCATGCCGCCTCCTACGCGACGTCAGGCCGCGTCATGAGCGGCGACCGCACATGCAGCTCCAACCTGGGACCGGTCAGGGGCAGCGTGCTCCATGTCGCCGTGGCTCTCCCCGCGTCGGCGTCGACGACCAGCCGAACCCGGTGCGGGGTGGTGATGACGTAGACGTCGGCGACGAACGTGCTGCCCTGCCAGGCTCCGGCCGCGACGACGGGTCGACCGAGCGGGGAGCCTTCCCGCCATGAGCCGTGGCCGACCTCGACGTCGAAGAGCGACTCGAACCGTACGACCCATCCGCCCTCGGTGGGATCGAGGAGGACCGTCGTGCCGTCGGGCAGGGCCGAACCCTCGGCGGACGCGTCCAGCCTCGCCTGTGCCGACCGCTCCGGGTCGGCCGAACCCGGTACCGGCGGCAACGACAGCCGCCGCAGTCGGTCGGCGAGGATCTCGTCGTCCTGGGCGCTTCCCGCCCGGCCCACGGCGGGGAGCAGGAACTCCCACATGGCGTCGAGCACCTCCTGGGCCTCCCCCTGGGCGGTCACGGCGACCACGAGGTCGTGCGAGGGGACCACCACGCACTGCTGTCCGTAGGAACCGTGCCCGTGGTATCCGTGACGCGACCTCCAGAACTGGTAGCCGTACCCGCAGGAGAAGTCGGCGTCGTCCGATCCGTCGTCCTTGAACGGTCGGCAGTCGATCTGCCGCCCGGTCGCGAGCTCCACCCAGGCGCGCGGGACGAGTTGCCGGTCACCCCAGCGGCCTCCGCGGAGCAGCAGCTCACCGAAGGCGGCGACGGCCTCCGTCGTGAGGTGCAGGCCGTGGAATCCGAAGGCGGCACCGCTCTTCACCCGGTCCCATTCGGAGTGGTCGACGCCCATCGGCTTGAAGACGCGTTCGTCGAGGAACTCCGGGAGACCGCGACCCGTGACCCGTTCCACCATCCGGGCCAGGAGGAAGGTGGTCGAGTTGTCGTAGTGGTGCCGGGTCCCCTCGGCCGCGGCGAACGGCAGGCGCAGGAAGCCCTTCACCAAGTCGTCGGGTTCCAGCTCCCAGGCCTCGGCGAGGCTGTCCGTGGGGTGCCCGGCCGTCATCGACAGCAGGTGGTGAACGGTGATGCGGCCGCCCTGCTCCGAGACGTCGGCCGGTACGTGGTCCGGCAGCACGTCCACCACCCGAGCGTCCAACGAGAGCAGCCCCTCGGCGATCGCGAGCCCCACGGCGATCGACGTGAACGACTTGGTCAACGAGTAGAGCAGGTGCGGACGGTCAGCGGAGTACGGCGCCCACCAGCCCTCGGCGACGACGCGACCCCGGTGCACGACCATGAGGGAGTGGCACTCGACGGATCGTGCTTCGAGACGGTCCAGCAGGGCGGTGATCGCCCGGGACGAGATCCCCGAGGCGGCCGGTGCCGAACGCGGCAGCAGGGCGCGCTGAGCAGACATTCTGACTTTCTATCAGATCAACGACTCCTTGCCCGGCGCCCGTTGAGCCGTCACCCCCACCTCGAACAGCAGATCGCCGACCGCAACACGCGGCTCACCGAACGAAACGAAGATCTGGAAGCTGCCCGCGCCACCGACCGGGAGCTTTGACCCGGCTCAGCGGCAGCAGCCGTCACGGCGATACCGTCCGGGTGCGAGGACGAGCTGTTCGATCCCGGCTGGTCGTCAGGCCGTCCCGCCGGTGGAGTCGGCTGAGCCGACCTCAGATCACGGCGCCTTGAACCCGGACCGGGCGGAGGTGCCCGGCCGCAGACTGTGAGGCTCGCTGGTTCGGCCGCCTCCTCGGTAGCTCCCGGTGAGGTCCTGCGCCTCAAGGATCTCCATGGCCGGTCCGCCGGGCCGTACTACGGTGACTGAACCGCGCCACCCACGGAGGAGACACCGCCATGGTCCACCCCGCCATCACCCGCCTCTCGGCCCTGCTCGGGGAGCCGGGCGCCCCGGGCGACACCGTCGACTGGGACGAGCTGGCGCTGACCACGGGCCTGCGCCTGCCGGCCGACTACCGCGACTTCGTCACGCTCTACGGCGGCGGCGAGCTGGACGAGTACCTCGGCGTCAGCACGCCGCCGGTGGCCGGCTCCCCGTGCGGCGATCTCGTCGACGGGCTGGGCTTCGACCCCAGGGAGGAGCCGGTGGCCCCTACTGGCACCTCCCCGGAGGACCTGGAGGAGGGGCGGCTTCTCCCCTTCGCGGGGAGCGCCAACGGCGACGTGGTCTTCTGGCTCTGCGACTCCCGGGACCCGGACGAGTGGGACGTCGTCGTCTTCAAGCGCCAGGCCCTCTACGGGGAGGAGCGCTGGATCCGCTTCGAGGCGGGGTTCGGCGACTTCCTCCTCGGCACCCTCGGTGGCACGCTGCCGAACCCGTTCAGCGACAGCGGCTTCACCAGGCCCCCGCACGCCTACCGCAACTGGCGGCAGCCGCTGTGACTCGGACGGATGTTCGGGCAGGGTGGCCGACGGCATGACCGGCTCCCGGGTCGACACGACTGGGGCGTCCATTGCGGGGCGCGCTACCTGTGGTTCTCCGGGAGGATCTGGCAGGCGCAGGGCGAGGTGCCACTGCCGCCGGGGCTGCCGGGAGTCCACGGCCCGAACTCCGCTCCGTCGGTGGTGCCCGGGTACGTGACGGTGATCGGGGCGGACACGGCCCGGTTCGAGGCGCCGGGCTACCAACCGGAACCGGCCGCCTTGCGGGCCGTGGCCGACGGGCCGGTATGCGCGTGAGCCCGGGGCGGGGTGCCCGGCGGGCACCGTCCGGTAGCGTCAACAGGGGTGTAGTAGCCGTCACTGGTGGGCCGGCCGGTCTGAGGGCTGCGGCGTGCCGATTGGTTCTGTCATTGACCTCGCTCTCCGTCATTCGTTGGCAGGGTCAGGCTGTATGCGGCGTCGAGCCTGGCGAGGAGCGTCCGGAGTTGGCGCGCGCCCCGGGGTGACATCGCACGCATCACCGTGTCGAGGAGGACGCGGGCCTCCAGGGGATTGCCGCAGCAGGTGCAGTGCACGTTGCCCCACTCGTCGTCATGCCGCTGCTGCCGCTCGGAGAGGTGGACGTGGTCTCTCCACAGGCGCACCGCAGCAGCGACGTCCCCTGGTTGGAGGTCGTTCCGGGCGCGTTCGAGGTGAGCGATCTCGGAAAGCGTCCGCGAGGAGACACCGTCGACGGCGGGCCTTGAGGCCGGTGTCCGGGGGAGGGGGAGAGCGGCTCGGACACGCGCCGGCCGTCTACGCGGCATGGACCTTTCGGTGGTACGTCATGCGGCTCATGCTGCCACGATCTCGAACCCTTCTCGAACGAGTTCACTGATCAGGGAGTTCACCAGCGGGGGACGCGGCCTTCGCCGTGCTGGCGGCGACCACCGGCTGCCGCCTGCTGAACTCGGCCATCCTCGCTCGCTCGGCCCGGTCGAGGTCCATCCACAGCCCGCCGCCGCTGCGCCCTCAGCGCCTGCCATTCCACCTTGGTGTGCCGTTCGTCCTGCGGGAGGCGTCTCGCGGTGACGAGGTGTGCGGGCGTGGCCCGGCCGTCCCGGGCGTTCTGGACGACGAGGGTGCCTGTCGTAGCGGCCGGTCTTGAGACTGAGTCCTTGGGTTGGCCGGTGAGGGCCTCGGTTGGCCCGCGTCGGCGTGCTGGCGGGCGCCTGCCGTCATCTCCCCTGTCCAGGCGTCGGTTGTTGGGCGAACGAGGCGCGGTAGGCGCGCGGGCTGGTCGCCAGGCGGGAGGTGAAGTGCTGGCGCATGGTGACTTCGCTGGCGAAGCCGGACCGGCGGGCGATCTCGGGCATGGGCAGGTCGGTGCGTTCGAGGAGCTTCTGGGCTGTTGCGATGCGGTGGTCCACCAGCCAGCGCAGTGGGGTGGTTCCGGTGGCCGCCGTGAAGTGCCGTGCGAAGGAGCGCGGCGACATGCCGGCGCGGGCGGCGAGGGAGGCCACGGTGAGCGGTTCGTCGATGTGTGCCAGGGCGAAGGCGCGCACCTCGGCCAGCGTGTCGGCGTCGCGGTTGTCCCGTGGGGTCGGACGCTCGATGAACTGGGCCTGGGTGCCGGTCCGGAAGGGTGCGGTGACCATGGAGCGGGCCACGGTCGCTGCTGCCTCCGCGCCGTGCGCCGTGCGCACCAGATGCAGGCACAGGTCGATGCCGGCGGCGGTGCCGGCGGCCGTCCAGAGATTGCCGTCCTCGACGAACAGGGCGTTCGGCTCGACCTGCACCCGTGGGTGTCGGGTCTTGAGCAGATCGGTCAGTGCCCAGTGGGTCAGTGCCCGGCGGCCGTCCAGCAGTCCCGCCTGGGCGAGTGTGAACGCGCCGCCGCACAGTGCGGCGATGGTGGTGCCCCGGGCGTGGGCGCGGCGTAGCGCTGCGAGGACGGGTTCGGGTGCCGGGGTGTCGTGGTCGTCCAGGCCCGGCACGATGATCAGCTCGGCGCGGGGGAGCCAGGCGAGGGTGCGGTCCGGTGCGAGGGTCAGCCCGCCGCGCATCGGTACCGGTTCGGGGCCCGCGGCCACCCGGCGCAGCTCAAACGCGGGGACCCCCTGGTCAACCCGGTCCGTGCCCCACACCTCGGTGATCACCGAGACGTCGAAGGCCCGGATGCCGGGGAAGGCGAGCAGGGCGATGCGGTGTGCGGGTGCGGGCCGGGTCATGTTGGCAGTAAACCATCGATCGCTGTCTTTTAGCCTCCTGTGAGAGAGCCCGTCCGGGCGGCAGGATCGTCGACATGGAGATCACACAGAACTCGGCGCTGGTAGTGGTGGACGTGCAGAAGGGCTTCGACGAGTCGGAGTTCTGGGGCCCGCGCAACAACCCGGCCGCTGACGAGAACATCGCCTCGCTGATCACGGCCTGGCAGGACACGGACCGGCCGGTCGTCTTCGTGCGGCACGACTCGACCACGCCCGGCTCGCCGCTGCGGACGGGGTACGAGGGAAACGACTTCAAGGAGTACGTCGAGGAGCGGCGCGGCAAGGGCGGCGGACCGGAGCTGCTCGTCACCAAGTCCGTGAACTCGGCGTTCTACGGCACCCCCGACCTCGACGGCTGGTTGAAGGCGGCGGGCATCACCCAGGTCGTACTGGCCGGCATCCAGACGAACATGTGCGTGGAGACCACCGCCCGCATGGGCGGCAACCTCGGCTACGACGTGCTGGTCGCCCTCGACGCCACCCACACCTTCGACCTGACCGGCCCGAACAACTGGCATCTGACGGCCGACGAGCTGGCCCGTGCGAGTGCCGTCTCGCTGCATGGAGGGGGATTCGCCCGTGTGGTGACGACCGGCGAGCTGCTCGCCGCCGTCCGCCCCTGACGCTTTGGACAGGCCGGGGGTGCGGGCCACGTCCGGCGCGAGCGCGGCCTTCGACGGCTGCGTGTCCCGGTCCACCAGCCGGCTGCTGCGCGACCTGGCTGTCGGCCGCCCGGCCGGCGGGTGCGGGGGTCGTGGTCCGCGCGTGCGGGTGCGGGTGACCGGCCTGACCGCGAGCCTGCCGATCACCACCTCCTGAACACCCATACCCGCATCCGGGTCACCGCCCGAACGCCCGTACCTTCGTGCCAGCCCGGACCGGTCGGGGTGAGCCGGGAGCAACTGGAGACTGCGCCGGCGTGTCGGGGAATCATGGAAAACCCAGTCGGGCAAGGGGCTGAAGTGGTCTCGGCTAGCGTGGACGCATGGTGCATCTCAAGCAACCGCAGTTGTCCGGGCTGGGTCGCAACGCGGCTGCTCCGGCGCACGTCCTGGTGCGCTTGGCCGCGCACACGGCGGGCCGGCACGGGCTGGGGATGCGCAGGGGCCGGCTGCCGGACGCGGTGGTCGAGGCCCTGCTGACGCATGACGGCAGGGATTCGGCGGTGCTCCTGCACGGGAACCGGATCTCCCCGGCGATGCGCCGCCGGATCGCGGACCATCCCGACCCGGCGATCGGCGACGCCCACGCGGACTTCGTCCGGACGACGGTGGCGTGCGGGTTGTCGATCCGAAGGTCGCCGACGCCGCGGCGGCCAACCCCGCGCTGCCACTGCCCCGGATGAACCGCGTGCTCACCGAGGCCGGTCTCTGACAGCCGCCGGCTTCAACACCTGTGGCCGGTTGGTGAGGTGATAGGTCTCGGGAATCGGGTTGTCAGTCCAGCGGACGCACATGCCGCAGGTCTGGTGCTCGGGCCACACGGGCTCCAGGAGGCTTTGCCGATCGACTTGGTCTTCGGCAGCGCCCGGGCCGCTCGTCGTGCCGATCAGAGTCCGATGCCTTGGCGCGTCGAGGATGCGCCTGGAGGCGGGCGGGTGGCAGGTGATCTGGGGTCAGGACGCCCAGAGGACAGCAGCGGTCGAGTCGACGTTCCAGTCGTGAGGCAGGTCGGCGTCGCAGAAGACGCACACGTAGTGTTCCTCCCTGACGATGTTGTGCTCCTGGCATTCGGGGCAGCGTCGGAACACGACCTCGTGCGTGAAACCGGCTGGCTTCCGCAGGCCGGCCCGGTCCAGTGCCTGAGCCACGGCCGGCCAGGACGAGGTATCCGGGCAGTAGCCGGTGGACTGGTTGCTGACCCCGTCCACTGCCCACCGACCGGACGCGTGCTGGAAGCTCATCTCGCCGGCGCTCAGCACCGGCTGCCCGCCCGCGCAGGCCACGTGCTCGCTTCGGCGGGGAGCCAGCAGCAGCACTCCGTCGGTGTCGATGACGAAGGTGAAGGGATCAGCCAGCTCCTCTGCGGCCCGCTCCGCCACCCATGTCGCGAAGTCCGCCGCGGTGCGGACGCGGAAGCCCCCGTACCCGGGTTGGACGGCAGCCCTCGGATCAGCCGGTCCGACATACCGATAACGATGCGACACGCTCATGCCGGTCAACCTAGGGCACCATCGCAGCGCCCGGCATCGGTTTCCAGGGCAGTCGGATCTCGGGGCGAGCATCCTGGCACCCAGCCGGTCACCGGGTGCTGGTCTTCCGGACGTGGAGCTACACCTCGGCACCCTTGTAGGTGACGCGGACGTGGATGCCGCCTCGACGTTGATGGTGACGATCCGGCCGCTGCAGGTGCGTCCGACGACCCGAAGGCGGTGGCGTCACGCCCACGTACGCATGCCCACTCGGAGATCCTTATGGGCGGCCCGGTTGTCAGCGTCTCGTGCTATGCCTGGCCACCATGGACGAAGAGACGAAGCTGCCGACGACGACCACGGACAGTGTCGCCGAGGCGCACTTCCTGCGTGGCTGTCAGATCCTGGAGGAAGGCGGGCCTGACGATTGGGACGTGGCCCGCGCCCGGTTCGAGGAAGCCGCACGACAGTCGGACCCGTCCATGCTCTGGCGCATCGCCGATGTGTGCCGGTGGGTACCGAACCAGGCTGCCTACTGGATGAGCCGAGCCGTCCTCACCGAGAGTCGGCCCGGCGGCATCACGACGGACCGCAACCTGCTGCGCATCGTCGAGGGCCACAACGGCGCCGCGGTCACCCAGGACTTTTCGGTCGCTGTCGAATCGGACCATCACGACCTGGCCGTTGCCGCGCTCACCGCGGCTGCTGAGAACCGACTGTGGGCGATTCTGGAAGACGGCCGCGAACTGCCGCCGGAGGAGGCTGAGGAGATCATCGACGACACCGACCTCTACAGCCCCAACTACGTGGGCATCGATCCTGCGGTGCCGAGGGTCTGGCTGGACTGCAAGGGCGGGATCTTTCCGCACATGGCCCGCACGGTGCTGCTCATCGTCGCGGACGAACTGCGCAAGGCCGGGATCCAAGAGGCACACCTGTTCACTCCGGAGCGGTGAACAGCTCCCGAAGTGCGTGAGGGTGTCCGCTGGGGCGATCCGTTGAGCGGGGCCGGACGGTGCGGCCCGGCGCGCGATGGCCAACGGGCGGGGGAGTGCGGCGTGTTCAAGCGAAGGCGGTCCGGCGATTGGAGGGACTCGACGGTGAGGGCGTGCCTCGCCATCGCGGCCGGGTTCATGGCCTTCACCCCCGACTCCCTGTTCCGCCATGTCGTCACCGGGGCCGTGTTCGCGGTCAGCCTCCTGGACTTGGTCCTGGTGATCACGGGGTGGATTCTGCTGCGCCGGGCGGCGCGGTCCGGGCGGCTGAAGGGCCGCCACAGTGTGACGGGCCGAAGCCTCGACCTGTGAGGGCCGATCCCGGTTCTCCCAATGCCGGGCGGCGCCCGGCCGCGGCGGATCGGACGAGGCTTGCACACGGCAACCCAGACGCACGGGCTGCGGACGACGGAGTGGGAGACTGCAGCACGTGGACAGCCTGATCACGCTGGACGATCGCGGCCGCATGGTCCCCACCGACCGCGCGGCCCTGACGCAGTTCGTCGCCGGCCTGCTCGATGGTTCCCTCGACCGGCCTGCGGACCTGCGGCACGCGGGCGTGGGGCTGCTGGTGCTGGGGCGTCACGAGGAAGCGGTGCGCCTGCTGGAACGTGCGCTGCTGTCCGTGGAGGGCAGAGCGGTGGTGGCCGTCCACATCAACTTGGGCGACGCCCACCGCTACCGAGGTGCATTCGAGCAGGCCGAGCCCCACTACCTGGAAGCTCTTCGGCTGGCCCGCGAGGCTCACCCGGGGATGGTGCACTTCTGCCTCCAGCACCTCGGCAAGCAACGACTCGATCAAGGGCAGATCCCGGCCGCGCGTTCCCTGCTGCGCCTGGCACTGCGTCAGCGCCAGGCCCTCGGTGATGTCGACCTGATCGCCGCAACCCGGAACGCCCTGCGCCTGGTCGAGGAAAGCGTCGCCGAAGGGCGTTCGCCGACCTCACCTTGATCCGGGCGCCCGTTTGATCCGGACGCCGGTGTGCGGCGGCACCAGCTGCTGCCGGCCGAGGCGCGGGCCGCATTGGCGCTTCCGAGCTCGGCCGTCCCGTGACCTGCCCTGCGGTCCGTCACCGTCGCCGCCCAAATTCGGCCAAGGCCTGGTCATCCGATGATCTGCCTGGGGCGCCGGGTGCCTCCCTGTGTCTGCGTGCAGGGCGGGCGAGTTGGCCTGTTCATGCATCGGCACTCCGTGTGTTGGGGCATGATCACAGCGTGAGCATGTGGTGGATGGTGCGCAGGGACGATCTGCTGGCGGAGCTGGCGGGCACGCTGGTGTTCTTCGGTGCTCACCCGATGGAGGACCCCGGCATTGGCGAACTCGCCCACACCGCGGCCACCTTGGCGGGGGAGTACCGTGCCGGCGAGCTGGGGGAGGACATCCGCCGCGCCGGCCGCCTGCTGCAGGAGGCCGCCGTCGAACTCCACGCCGCAGACCGTTTCCGCGGCACGCTCCTGCCCGTCGTCAATCGCCACCTGCACCACGCCACCACCGCTTTGACCCGTGCCCGGACCTGCCTTCAGTCGGTACCCAGACCGACCAGTGAGCAATACTCCCCACGCCGGGACGAGTCGGCACAAGCCTCGCCCCTCGCCCCCTGCCCGGGCCCGCCGAAGCCCTGACGGCTGCCTGTCTGCACGCCCTGCTGAACACCGGAATGCGACGCCGCCCCCCGAACTGCAGCGGGTCGAGGACGCCGTCACTGACGGCGTCGGCACCTATACGTTCTTCGCGGGCCTGGTCCTGCGCTACGCCCTGCTGGCAGGCGGTGCAGGGAGCGCCGACCAGCTGTGGCGCTCCCAGCGATGCCATGCCGGACCAGAACCGGGCAGTCGGCGCCTTGGCACCTTCAGGCCCGCGCGACCTCCGGCTCCGCCACGGGCCTGTGAAAAGCGGTCGTCAGGGCTGGGAAGGAGCGCTTGCGCGCAGTGCTGAGCCGCAGGCATCCCGTGCCGGCGGCTCGTACCGTCAGTACGCCGATACGGACGCCCGACGCCTCAACGGCCAGGTGAGGTGCTCAGTCCCACGACCGAGAGCTTCGGTTGGCAAGTGAGCGCCTGTCGTCCACTTGAGCGGCTGTTGTCGAGGGCGCGGATGCGCTCGGTGGCGTAGGCATCGTCAAGGAATGACTTCGTCCGAGGCGGGGGTGGGGGCACGTTTGCACCGGCGCACCCGTTTCTGTTTCGGATGATCAAGGTGGGGAGAGTTCGATGGCGGTTCAGGTACTGGCGGCGGCGGGGCGGGTGGCGTCGCTGTGGTGGGACGGCGAGGAGCTCGTCGACCTGGTCGGGGGCGGGCGACGATGGGGGACGGACGGGAAGGTGCGGGAGAGCTCGCTGCGGTGGGGGTATCCGTTCGACCAGGGGGTGGTGTCGCCGTCCGGGCGGTTCGCCGTGCTGTACGCGGAGCGGGGTACCAAGGGTCTGGTGCTGGACATCGAAGGGCCGAAGGTACTTCGGGAGATCAACCGCAGCTACTACCGCGCCGAGGACTACGACTACCCGGTGGCTATCGGTCGACTGCCGGACGGACGGGAGATCCTGGCGCACTGCCCCGAGGAATACAACCGCTTGCAGGTCGAGGACCTGGTGACCGGGGAGCGACTGACCGAGGGCGAGCGCGGATCCGTCGACGTCTTCCACTCGCGGCTCGCGGTGAGCCCCGACGGTCGGCACCTGCTGACGGCGGGCTGGGTGTGGGCCCCGATCGGGGTGGCGCACGTGCACGACCTGGCGGCGGCGTTCGCCGATCCGGCCACGCTGGACGCGGACAGCCTGTTCGAGCCGTACGCCGGTGTCGATGCCGAGGTGGGGGCGGCCTGCTGGTTGGACGAGGACCGGCTGGCGGTGGCCACCACCGACGAATCGTTGGGATGGGAGGAGGAGCCGGTGCTCGGCACGATGCGACTCGGCGTGTGGTCCGTCGGGCAGCGTCGCTGGCTGCACCGAAGCCCGGTCGACCACCGCACCGGTACGCTGCTGGCCCGTGGCTCCCAGGTGATCTCGTTGAACGGTCACCCCCGCCTGCTGGACACCACGACGGGCCGCGTGATCGCCGCTTGGCCCGAGGTGGCGATTCCCGAGAAGGCCTACTGCTACGGCGTCGAGCACCTTCCGACCCCGGCTGCCGCCGTCAGCCCCGACGGCACCCGGCTCGCCGTCGCGCAGGAAGGCGGCGTCGCCATCATCGACCTGCCGGAGCATCAGCAACCCTGAGGCCGAAGCGCCCTCGCCCCGCCCGGCTGGCCTCGTCGACCAGGTCGGCGTCACGAGCAATGCCACCGCCGACTCACCCGCCGCCGGTCCGTTGGACCCCGCTCGGGTGCCATTGGCCCGCAGGCGCGGCGACTACGGCCGTGACGACCCTGGAGCGGCCACCGCACCGTCGGTGGTCTGTGGGCGGATTCAGGTCGGGTCGGGGGCCCGTAGGCCGCAAGGCCTCTGGTTGCCCGTCCACCCGAACGGCGTGTCAGACGATGGCGAGTCGGCCCACCAGCAGCTCCACCCGTTCCTCGGCTTCCGCCGGCGGCAGTCGCCCCGCCCGGGTCAGGGTGGCCAGCCCGTGTAGGGCCGCCCAGAACGTCTCGGTGAACAGCCCCGGGTGGACGCCGTCCCCGGCGACCTCGCCGAGGCTTTCCAGTAGGGCGGCGAAGGCGTCCTTCAGCGGCGCGGGGGTGTCCTCGACCGCGAAGGCCAGGCCGCCGTCCAGCTGGAACATGGCGTCGTACACTGCCGGGTTGCCTCTGGCGAAGTCGAGGTAGGCACGGGCGAGGGCGGTGGTCCGGGCGCGAGGGCCGTCCGCGGCGGAGGTCGCGGTGCGTACCGCCGCGGCCATCTCGGCGGCACCCTGGAGGGCGACGGCGCCGATGATCTCGCGCTTGCCGCGGAAGTGACTGTAGAGGACGGGCTGGCTGTACTCGATTCGTTCGGCGAGCTGGCGGGTGGTGACCGCGTCCCAGCCCTGCTGCTCGGCGAGTTCGCGGGCCGTCGCCACGATGAGGCGCTCGCGGGCCGCCCGTTCGCGTTCCTTGCGTTCTTGTACCGACATGACCCGATCCTAGCACCGCTAGACAATCCAGCGGCAGCAGTACTAGCGTTACCTCATCATCTAGCAGCGCTAGATCACAGGAGGGGTCGTCATGCTCAATGCACTTGGGGTGTCCACCGTCGTGATCGTCGGCCTGATGGTGGGGGTGGAGTTCTCGGTCGCCTTCATCATCAACCGGATCCTCGGCGCACTGCCCGAGGACAGTGGCCAGCTCGGCCGTGCCCACGGGGGCCGGATGCTCGGCGCCCTGATGCCGGTCTGGTACATCACCTCGCTCGTCCTGAGCGCCGTCTGGGCCGTCGCCGGATGGCACCGCCCCGGCGCCGGCCTCGTCGTCATCGCCGCCGGGCTGCTGATCCTCAGCGTGATCATGTCGCTCCTGCTGCTCGTCCCGATCAACAACCGGAGCAAGACGTGGACCCCCGAGAACCGGCCTGCGGACTGGAAGGAGCAGAGCAACCGCTGGGACCGCTACCACTACGCCCGCGTCGCCGTCATCATCGCCGCCTTCGCCCTGCTGGCCACCGCCCTCGCCTGAGCCCGCGGGCCGAGACCGCGCAGGTGGCGCGCACTCCTCCAGTCCGCGGGCGGCAGTCGACAGTTCGCACAGAGGCGACGGTCCACGCTCGGCCCGCGGAGCTCTCCAGGAGGCCGGTGGCGGTGCGGAGGACTGGATCGTCCATACCCTCTGCACCCGGTACGCCGATCATGGCCGGGCCCACGACGCCCTGGCCTACCTCGACGGCCTGAAAGCCCGCCGCGAAGCGGGAAGCGGGAAGCGCCGAGCGATGCGTCGACTCCCCGACCCGCGGCGCCCTGGTGCCCGGCCGATCGTCCCCCGGCCGGTACCTCACTACCGGCACCTCACTATCAGGGCGCTGTTCTGCCCTCGCCCACCACCTCCCGTCACCGGGTCCCCATCGCCGGGCCGCGCCGGGCAGGACGACGATCCGGGTGCCGTTCGGCGCGGTGCGCTCCAGCAGACGCAACTCGTCTCGGCTGCGGACGACCGGCTGGCCGCTTCCTGGAGCGTCCGGTGCGGGGCGGGCCGTGCGGGCGCCGGATCAGCTGACGGTGGCCGGTTGGGTGTCTGCGAGCTGCGCCAATTCGCCTGCGGATTCGGGGGTGAGACGGTAGAAGCCCTGGAGGGAGATGGAGTGCTCCAGGCGCCCGTCGGCGACGTGCTTGAGGTTGCGGGTCTTGCCGCGGCGGTTGCGCCACGTGAGGTGGGCGAGGAGGTCGCCGGGGACGGGTGCGTCGAAGCGTACGGGTGTCGCCTCGACGTGGACGGCCTGGGCGCCGCAGCCGCCGGCGCCGAGCATCGACCAGTCGTCGTGGCCGGGGAACGAGGGCTGGTCCCAGGACGTGGGGGCCTGTCCGCAGCACTCGGCGCGATCCCGGTCGACGATCCGCATGCGGCTCACAACGTGGACGACGCCCCGGTTGACGTGCACCGCGTACACCTCGTCACCCGGCTCCGCGCCGGACCATGCGGGCAGGGAGGTGTGTACGCCGCTGAAGGCGACCGGCGGCCGCTGGCCGGTGCGCCCGGCGAGGCGCAGGGCACGGCAGACGTCGTGGGTCCACAGGACGGTGAAGGAATCAGGCACGCCGTGATCGTAGAAGGCGGCACTGACACCGGCCGGGCGTGGGTGGTGTGATTGGTCGAGGTAGTGGTCACCCGGTCGCGACGTCTGTCACCGCACCCTTGCGGCGCCCCTCTTGGAACCTGGCCAGGGGAGTTGGACACGGCATCGGGGACGGTGGGCGGGGGCGGCGCGCCGATAGAGTCGGCCCGTGACCGAGCGCATTGCCCAGCCGTCCCTGCCGACCGGAGATCAACTCCGCGCTCTGCGTGACTTCGTCCATGGCCGGAGTTACTCCGCCGGCTCGGTTGCCGTTCGGCTTCCCGGTGAGGCGCCTCTCGCTGCGGACTCGGCTGTGGCCGATGCGGCCCGGGTCGCGGGAGCCCTGTACGACGTCACCGATGTCCTCTGCGAGCGGCTGTTCGCGGAACTCGACGCTGGTCAGCCCGGCACCGGTGCCGAGGTCGCGTGGGAGGCGCTTCTCGCGATCACGGGCGTTTGGCGAGACGCGCCCGAGGTGCCTGCCGAGCTACGAGAGCTGCTGGCCGACGCCGCCCGGCAGCGGCCCTGAGCAAGTAGGAGCCGGTCGAGTGGCGTGTGGTCGCCCGCTTCGACGGCGAGCAGGGCCTGGACGAACGTTCGGAGTTCGATGGTTCCGTGGGGGAACTCGAACGACCGGTGGACGTTATCGGGTGTGAATCCGGAGGGATGACAGCAGCCGGCGAGCAGGCAGTGCGCCTCCGCCGCGAGCGCGAGCCGATTGAACCCCTCGTGCTTCGCCGGTGTCGTCTGCGCAGCGCAGCCCAGGTGGTCCAGCGTGATCCGGTGGTGCCCGGAACTCTCCTCGACGGTCAGGCGGCCGCTGCCCGGAGTGATGAACCGCCCCCGCGTGACCTGCCCGTACGGGTGGACCAGCGGCAGATCCACGTCCCGGGTGTGCTGCGGCGGCAGCCCGTCGAACCTCCCGGCGAGCGCCGTCGTTCTCGCGCTCCAGAGGTATGGGAACGGCAACCTCCGTCGTGATCGGGTTGACCCCGAGGCGAGGCGGTACTGGAGGCCGGTCGCGCCCGTTCGGTGCTGTGCTGGGAGGGCTGTGCGAGCTGCCTGGGTGTCAGTTCTGTGGGGCGGGGCTTCCGGTTGTTCATGCGGGGCCGGGGGGTGGTGGCAGTCGATCATGGTTGGTGGGGGGCCTGGGCGGTGGCGTCCGTTCGGGGTGTGATCTCGTGACTCGCCCATGGCAAACCGGTCTCAGGTGTCTCGAAGGGGACACTGGTCGGTGCTGCCGCTGACCCGGGGGGCGGAGGTGCCGAGGTAGGGAGAGGTGGCGAAGTGGCGGAGGTCGTGGCTGACGCGCAGGACGGCGAAGGGGCCGTGGAGCTCGGGGGGTATCGGCAGGAGCTGAAGCGGACGCTCGGCTCGTTTCAGGTGTTCGCGATCTCGTTCGCGTTCATCTCGGTGGCGGTCGGGATCTTCGCGACCTTCGACGAGGTGCTGGTGTCCTCGGGGCCGGTCGGGATCTGGCTCTGGGTGATCGCGGCGGTGGGGCAGACCCTGGTGGCGCTGGTGGTCGCGCAGTTCGCGGCCCGGATCCCGCTCAGCGGCTCCTCGTACCAGTGGGCCTCGCGGCTGGCGAGTCCCAGGGTCGGTTGGTGGTTCGGCTGGCTGACGTTCTGTTATCTGGCGATCGGTGTGGTGGCGATCGACAACGCGCTGGCGAGTCAGGCGTTCATGCCGCTCGCCGGCATCGACGAGAACGAGGAGACCGCGCGTCTGATCACGCTGGTGGTGCTGCTCATCCAGGCTGTGCTCGCGATCGCCTCGACGCGTCTCGTCAGCCTGATCAACTCGGTCGCGGTGGGACTTGAACTGGCGCTCGTCGTGGTGGTGGCGATCGCGCTCGTCGTCGCGGTGGTGGTCGGGGGTGACGGGACGGTCGGCAACCTCACCTCGCGCGGCGTCGCCGAGAACGCCCCCGACTACTTCGGTGTCGGCGGCGGGTTGATGCTTGCCATGATCATGGGTCTCGCCACACTGGTCGGCTTCGACTCGGCGGCGAACCTGGCGGAGGAGGCCAAGGATCCCTATCGCAGCGTCCCCCGCGCGATCGTGGGATCGGTCATGGCGGCCGGACTTCTGGGCATGCTGTTCCTGATCACACTCACCGTCGCGATCGAGGACATCCCCAGGATCAGCGCCGACGGCTCGCCGGTCGCGGCGATCATGCGGGAGCGTCTCGGTTCGGTGGCGGAGAGGTCGCTGCTGGTCGCGATCACCGTTGCCTTCTTCGGCGCCGGGATCGTGGTGATGGTCGCGTGCTCGCGGCTCGTCTTCGCGATGTCGCGCGACTCGCGGTTCCCCGCGTACCGCTTGATGCGGCGCGTCCACCCGCGCACCCGGACGCCGATCCCGGCGACCGTCCTGATCTTCGTGCTGGGGGTCGTCCTGATGGTCGCACTGCCGGGCGCCGCACTGCTGAAGCTGGTCACGGCATCGACGATCCTCCCGGCGGTCACCTACGGCTCGACGGTCGTCCTCTACCTGGCCGTCCGTGGAGGGCTGAGCCGCAAGGAGGGCTCGTTCGACCTCGGACGCCTTGAGCTGCCGGTCGCGATCTGCGCACTGGTCTGGACGCTCGTCGCACTGTTCGTGCTGGTGACGCCGGCGGAGGCACTCACCCCGGTCGTGATCGTGATCGGCCTGCTCCTCGTCGGCGGGCTGTTCTTCCTCGGCATGCTGACTTTCGACCGTGAGGCGCTGGACGCCGAGCCCGGAGACGAGAGCGCCTTCAAGCACTGACGGGACGCCGACGCGCAGCCGGCGGACCGCCGCCGGCTGCAGGATCATTCGTCCGGCGGCCCCTCCAGCCGGCGATCGATCTCAGCGTGCCGTCCCGTCAGTAGCTCGTCCTGGACCGCACGGACTCTCTCCGATGCTCGCGCCTCCAGGGCTGCGAGTGAGATCGCCTGGTACTGCGGTGTCGGCGTATGGTCGCCGGACCGGTGGCTGCGCTCCGATCGAGCCGGCGCGGCATCATGTCACCGCAGGGACCTCAGCCAGGGAGTACAGGTGATCGAGTTCATCGTCCATGACGACCCTGTCGGGCGCGCTGAGAGCAACTACCTCGCCCACGTTGACCTGGCCCCCTTCGGACTGGACGGGCAGAAGGAGCAGTTGTGGCTGAAGCCGCTGAACGACGGGACCTTCTCGATCGCCTGCATCCCGTTCTGCACCTACGGGCTGGCCCTCGGCGATCGGGTCGCCCTGTCGGACGATGACGAGGTCGCCGAGGTGGTCGCGCTCTCCTGGCACCGTGTTCTGCGACTGCTCCTCGTCCCAGGCCCGGCCCCGACAGAACTGGCCCAGGCGGTCGATCGCATCAAGCGTGAGATCAGGACAGCGGGACTGCTGAGCGAATGGAGCGGTGATCGTCACGTCGCTGTCGACATCCCGCCCCACACGGATGCCTCCCGGCTGTTCGAGATCATGGAACACGAGGTGACGGAAGACCGAGCGTTCTGGGAATGGGCTGACACCATGCCGTTCTCCGCACGACGCTGAGCCGACCCGCCGGCCCGCCGGCCCGCCTTCTCCCGGACCGAACCCGCCTCCGCCATGCCCCGATACACCCCGAGCTGCCGTGGATTCGCCCGGCCGACACTTCAGAACACATGGTCGACGCCTGGGACAAGGGGCCGGCCGACCCCGGCGCCGCCCGGACAAAGCGGCGGTGTCGGACCGGTCAGGCTCCTGCGACGCAGCGCCGGCGGTGATGGGCGATCGTGACGGCAGCCAGGAGCGGCCCCCAGGCCACGAGGGGCAGGTAGAGGAACCCGGCAACGGTGTTGCCGAGCGGGGTCATGTTCGGGTGGGGGAAGGCCCACCAGAAGGCGAACTGGGTGAGGAGCAGGGTCAGCGCCCCTGCACCGAGGCCCGCCGCGACGGTGACCGCTCGCTGATCGGGCCGACGCCCGCCGGCGAGGGGGATCCACCGCGGCAGTACCTCGCCCCACGGTCGGACCATCCCGAGCGTGAGCAGCGCCAGCAGCTCTCCGGCGATGCTGAGCCCGAGCACGTACACCGCACCCCAGCCGGTGAAGCCCATCGCCTCGTACCCGGCCTCGGTGTACCCGGCAGTGAAGCCGGTCGCCAGCAGGAGGCGCCAGATCCCGGACGGGAGGGTGACCAGTGCGGCGGCGTGAGCGGCACGGACGGCCCAGCGGGGCGGGGAGGGAAGGGCGGGGTCGAGCTGCGAGGTAGTCATGTGCACCATCGTCTCGGCGCGTCGCCGCCGCGGAATCGTCCCTGCGGACCGGCCTCGGAGCCGCCTCGGAAGGACGTCCGTACCGCTGTCTCCCCCGCGCGGGGGAGGGCTGTCCTCCCGCCGTTCGCAGGTGCCTCGGTGCGGGCGTGCGCCCCACTGTTGGCCCGGGGCTCCGTCTGTCGGGCCGTACCTGGCTGTGCACATACGCCGACAGTCCGGCCCGCTCGGGCCCGCCGGCACGCGTGCACGGCTTCGGGGAGCACCTCTTCCCCGGGGCCGGTCCGGGCCCTTCGCCCAGCCCGACCCCCGGTGCTCCGGACTCGACGAGTCCCACGCCGTTCGAACTAACGCCGCCGGTGGCAGTCCCGCCGCTCGCCGGGACGACGGCCGCGGCCAAGCCGGCAGTCTTCGCACCGCCGCTTGCCGTTCACGGACTTGGTGCTGTGCGATCCCGGCGTCGAGGGTGAGGTGGGGCCGCTGCTTCTCGGGGCCCGGCGGAACCGCCGGGGGATGTCGTCACTCCGAGCGCACCGGCCAGCGCGCACCGGGTGTTTTGACCACCCGGTCGCCGACGTCGAGCGCGTTGTACGTCCGGCCGTCCACTGCCACGGCTAGCTCTCCTCCCTCGTCGGTGCGGATCCGTATCATGCAGCGGGTCGTCGTGCCGTAGGTGCCGGTCGAGCTGCTCACCCACCGGTCGGTGACCTCGCCGGTGTAGGCGTCGTCGACGGTGTTCGCGCGCTGTACGGCGATCAGCGCCAGGATCAGGGCGAGCGGGCCGAGGGCGAGGATCAGGAAAACGGTGTTCGACATGTGCGACCCCCCGCGTCGATGACGGCACGGGCCGTCCACGGCAGCGTACCGGCCTTGGAGGCACCGGCCCAGAAGGCATACCCGGACGGGGAGTTCCGGTTGGGGCGGGGTGTGCACGGTCCTGGTCCGCAGTGACCGCCTCTCCCTGATCCGGCGCCGGTGGAAGGTCGGCCTCCAGCACCCCTGCCCAACGGCCTGGCCGAGAACGGCGAAGACCCGCCCGACCCGCTGCACCGGGAACCGTTCGAGGCCTCGCCGTCGACCTGGCCGTGCTGCCCGCACCCGCGCCCTGCGCATGTGGCCGACCGTCCGCCCGCCGACCGTCCGCCCGCCGACCGGGCCAAGCGACTACCGCCGCCCGCCCTGCGGCCACCGCCAGCTGATGCGCTGCCTCCAGGGGTCGAGGCCGCCTCCGAGACGTCCTGGTACGCGCCCGCGTACGGTGGCGACACCGTCCACTGCCGCGACCATCACCACGCCCTTCCCGTCGTGGCCACCGTGGCGCTGCTGCGCCGTTTCGGGCCGACGCCCCCGTCCGTTGCCGCTTCGGCCGCGCCGGCTGGCGCACCCCCGCGGCCGCGCTCGAACCACCCGGGCGGCTTGGACGGTCCTCGGCCCCCTCCACCCGCGGCCTTCCCGGTCCGGCCGGAGGGGTGTCCGGCCGGACCAGGAAGGCTTGTCTCACCAGCCGCGGGGGCGGGGGTTGAAGGCGGGAGGTGGTGGCGGGGCGGTGCGGCGGCCGGGGGCGGCGGTGTGCTGCGTGCAGGGGAGGTGGGCGTGGACGGTCTTGCCGGCGCCGGGGATCGGGGTGACCTGGAGGATGCCGCAGAGGGCGGCGATGAGGTGCAGGCCGAGTCCGCCGGTGCCGGCTTGGGGGTCGGGCAGGCGGGGCTGGGGCGGGGTGCGGCTGGTGTCGGTGACGGCGATGTCGAGTTCGTCGTCGAGGGCGGTGACGGTGATGGTGCCGGGTCCGTGGGTGTGGCGCACCGCGTTGGTGACCAGTTCGGAGACGACCAGCAGCAGGTCCTCCCTCTCGTGTGGGTGTCCCGGGCGGACCCGTTCGAAGAAGGCGCGGGCTGCGGCGCGGATCAGGGCGACCGCCTCGGGCGAGCCGCTGAACGCGGCCTCCCAGTACTGCCCGCCGGGTGCTCCGGTGGTGCGCGTGTCCGCTGCCGGGCGCTGTTGCGGGCGCGCGGGCGGGCGGGTGTCGTGCTCGGGGAGTGTTGTGGGGATCGCTGTGGTGCTCATGCTGCTCGGCCTGCTTTCCGTGTCTTGTCACGGGGCAGGGCGAGGGTGTCCCGAGGGGTGGTTCAGGGTGGGGGAGGGTTGGTCCGGGGCTCCGGCTCCCTCGGCGGGTGCGGGAGCCCCGGGTCGTGCGTGCTCACCGGGTGGTCCGGGACGTTCAGCGGTGCTCCCAGTAGCCCTTGTGCCAGGTCTTCATCCAGTGACCGGGCTCCCAGCGGTTGGTGTCGTAGGCCTTGTGCCACGTCTTGTGCCAGTACCCGTGGTGGTGGTGGCCCTTGGTGTCGGTCCAGCCCGGGTGCCACTGGTTCTCCCAGTAGCCGGCGTGGTGGACCTTCTCCCAGTGACCGGGGACCCACTTGTTCTCCCAGTAGCCGGCGTGCCACTTGTAGGAGCCGCTGTGGTGGGTCTCGTACTGGGCGTTGTACGAGGCTGCGGACGTCGTCTGCGCGGGGGTGGTCGCCGAGGCCGCACCGGCCGTGGTGATCGCCGCGCCCCCGGCCAGCAGCGCTGCGGCTGCCGCCAGGGAGAGCGAACGCTTCGCGTTCATGGAACTCATCGCCTTTCACAAGGGTGCGGTGCCCGCGACTGCGCCCCTGTCCCTGCCGGTCGGCGGCAGGAGGGGCGCGGAAGGTGGGAGACGGGGCCGGCGGTGACGGTCGGTCCGGTGGGCCGTGCCGTCGGACCGGATCGTGCTCCCTGAGTACCGCAGTTGACGTTCATGCCCTTGGTCCGGAGACAGAGCGGGGCGCGGATGGGTCAAAGTATGACTTTTCTGGTCAAGCCTGCAGTCGCCCGGGCCGCGTCCGGGTGGCCGGGGCCGCTCACCCGCTGGACGGGGCGGTCCCTCGGCGTTCCGTTCCGATCATCGGGCGGCGCACCGGTTGGAGATCCCACCGCGGGTTCGACCGGTGCGCCGCAGCGCGGGCACATCAGCTGGGGGTGGTCCACTGCTGGTTGGCGCTGCCGTAGCAGGTCCAGATCTGCAGTCGGGTGCCGTTGGCCGAACTGGGCCCGGCGGCATCCAGGCACTTGCCGGAGACGGGATTGACCAGCTGACCGTTGGACTGGTGCTGCCACACCTGCGCACCGGAGCCGTTGCAGTCGTACAGCTGCACCTTGCTGCCGTCCGCGGTTCCCGCCGCTGTCACGTCCATGCACTTGCCCAGTGCCTTCACCGTGCCGTCGGTGCCGACCGTCCACTGCTGGGCACCGGTGCCGTTGCAGTCGTACAGCTGCACCGCCGCACCGTTGGCAGAGCTCGCACCCGCCACGTCCACGCACTTGCCGCCGTACCCGGTGATCCGACCGGTGACGCTCCCGGGGGGCGGGGTGACGGGTCCGCTCTGGCCGGCGGCCCACGCGATCTCCTGCAGGAGGAGCTGGTTCTGCTGGGCGCTGGCGAAGGTCGACGACAGGGCGGTGTTCGTCGTGTAGTTCATCGCGTTGTGGCCGAAGTTGTTGTACACCATGTGGTAGTTGCGGTTGGTCCAGGAGATCGGGTAATAGCCGCTGTACCAGGTCTGGTTGGGGTCGGTGCCGATCGGGAACGTCGAGGGGTCCATCGAGGCCAGGACGTCGATCGCGGGGTTGTTGCGCAGGTCGTTCTGCCAGCTGTACCACTCGCTGACCGACGAGGTGATGGTGGCGGGGAGTCCCGCTGTAGCCGGGTGGCTCCTGTCGTCGATCCGCAGCGTCTCCTGCGTCGGACCCCAGGTGTTGCTCCGGAAGGTTCCCGTGCCGAGGAACGTGTTGTGGTACCAGGGCCAGTCGCTGCTGTCGGTGTTGAACGCCGAGACGTGGAAGCCCACGAAGCCGCCGCCGTTGTCCACGTACGTCTGGAACGCCGAGCGCTGGGAGGCGGTCTGCGGATAGTTGTCGAGGAACATCACCACCTGGTACTTGGCCAGGTTGGCGCTGTTGAGCTGGCTCCAGTCGGTGGTGGCGGTGTAGGTGAAGCCGTGAGTGGCACCCTGTTGCGGGAACCAGGAGTTGGCCTCGCGATCGAAGCTGATGTGCGCGGCGTCGTACGTGCCGTCGTAGAGGGCGAGCACCTTGAACGTCGTGGCTGCTCCGGCAGGGGGCGCCGGTGCCGCTTGCAGTCCCAGCACGACGGCGCTCAGGGCGAGGAGCCGGAGCAGCAGCGTGCCCGTCCGGCGCGCGGTCCGGGCGCGTGTCCTCGGGCGGCGTCTGATCATGGCGGTGGCCTTTCCTCGGATCGGACGGTGGTTGCCCGCTGCAAGGGTCTTCGGTGGCGCGGTCGACCTGTTCTGGCGACGGCTTCAACGGGCAGACCGGAGTCTGCGCGTGTGCACGACATCGCGTCAAGGCCTCTGACAGGAAACCTTCCTGACAGTAGATTCCGCCAAAGCTCTTACGTACTGCGCGATGCTCGCGACCTGGACCTTCACAAGTCACAGGAAAAAACGGAACATCGCCGCCACGAGGCTCGGCTTTCCTACAGAGGTTGAACTAGCGGCGGCGGGCCGGCAGGCGTGCGCCTCTCCAGGGCCCGCGGCCGCTGGGCGACGCGCGGCGAAGACAGCCGACCTGTTCGGCTCGCCAAGACGTCCGGAGCTGACCTCGAAGCACAACGGCAGGCCGAGGAGGTCGTGGTGGCGCGGGTGCCACGACCGGAGCCAGTGCTTGAGGGCCACCGCCGAGACGTCCCCACGACGGTGGCCCATCTGGCGGGCGAGGAACTGCAGGACACCGGACCCGTTCCCATCACCGATGGCGTTCGCGTACTCGTGCAGGGCGATCCGCATCGGCCGGCGTCGGCAGCGAGGCGTCGGCAGTCCGATCCGTGCGAGGTCCTGGCGCAGGGACCGCAGAACGGCACGGGCCTTCGCGCTCAGCAGGCCGGGTGAATGGGCGTCACTCCAGCGCGGCCGCCTTGCGCAGGAGCACTGACCGCTCGCGGGCGTTGCGGCACAGGCGGGCGGCGAGTTCCAGCTCGGTCCGGGCCTGGGCGGTCCGGCCGAGCCGGACCAGCAGTTCGCCGCGCACGCTCGGGAGCAGGTGCGACCCCGACAGGCGGCCGGAGGCGGCCAGTTCGTCGACCATGGACAGTGCCTGTTGCGGTCCGCCCGCCATGGCGACGGCCACGGCCCGGTTGAGCTCGACGACGGGGGAGGGGGCCACGCGGCCGAGTGCCTCGTAGAGGAGCACGACACGTTCCCAGTCGGTCTCCTGCACCGAGGGCGCGGTCGCGTGGCAGGCGGCGATCGCGGCCTGCAGACCGTACGGGCCGAGGCCGCGCCCGAGGGCCGTGGCCCGGCCGATCGCGGCCAGACCACGACGGATCGCCGACCGGTCCCACAGTCGCCGGTCCTGGTCCTCCAGGAGCACCGCCTCCCCGTCGGGCCCGGTCCGCGCCGGAAAGCGCGCGGCGGTGAGTTCGAACAGGGCGAGCAGCCCGAACACCTCCGGCTCGGCGGGCAGCAGGGCGGCCAGCATCCGGGCCAACCGAACAGCCTCGTACGCGAGATCGGGGCGCAGCAGGCGGTCGCCGGTCGTCGCCGTCGAGCCCTCCGTGAAGATCACGTACAGGACGCTCAGGACCCCGCCGAGCCGCCCCGGCCGTTCCTGCGGCGGCGGCAGCTCGAAGGGTACGTGCGCCGCGGCGAGCGTCTTCTTCGCCCGGGTGATCCGGGCTTGGACGGTTGGCACGGGTACGAGGAACGCCCGGGCGATCTCCTCACTGGACAGGCCACCCACCACGCGCAGCGTGAGCGCCACCCGGGCCTCGGGCGCGAGCACCGGATGGCAGGCGGTGAACATGAGTGCGAGGACGTCGTCGTCGACCCGGTCGGGGTCCCACGGCAGGTCGTCCGGCCGGCCGGGCGCGTCCGCCGCGCCCGAGCTGAACTCGCCCTCGGTCAGCTGACCCGCGAGCACGGCGTACCGCTCGTCGAGCGCCGACTTGCGACGGAAGCCGTCGATGGCCCGCCGCCGTGCGGTCGCCAGCAACCAGCCCACCGGGCTGGCCGGCGCGCCGTCACGCGACCAGGTGACCAGTGCCTCCGCCAGGGCCTCCTGCGCGACGTCCTCGGCGAGTGCGAAGTCTCCGGTGTAGCGGGCCAGCGCCCCGACGATCCGCGCGGACTCGATCCGCCAGACGGCCTCGACGGCCCGCCGCGCCGCCTCGGCGCTCGGCGGGCCGTCGGCGGCCCCGGACGTCAGATCTGCCCGGTCTGCTCGCGCCACGCCCGCTCCTTGATGATCCACTCGTTGTCCTGGGGGAACTCCTCGATGCCCGGCACGCGACGGACCTCGCACTTCGAGCCGGCGATGGCCGGCAGGCGCTTGGCCCACTCGACAGCTTCCTCCTTCGAGGCGACATCGATCAGGTAGAAGCCGCCGAACAGCTCCTTCGTCTCGCCGTAGGGGCCGTCGGTGACCACCGGGGTCTCCCCGCTGAAGTCCACCACCACACCCTGGGACGCGTCGTCCAGGCCCTCGGCGGCGACGAGCACGCCCGCCCGGATCAGCTCCTCGTTGAACCGGCCCACCGTCTCCAGCATGTCCTCGAAGGGCGTCTCCATCATCTTCGCGACGGACTCGTCAGTGCCTCGCATGATCAACATGTACTTCGCCATCGTCGTTCTCCTTGCTCGGGGGTCGCTTCCCGACCCTCTCTACACCAAGGTCGAACGGCGCAGCCGCGGATCGACACGACAGGCCGACCAGTTTTTCGACGGGCGCCTTCGCCTCCCGCCGGGGCGAGGAGATCCTCGTTCGCGGCCTGAACCCGCCGATCCCGGAAAGTGCGCGGCCGGCGCTCCGGCGACCGGTCCAACGCGGTGGCCGGTCTCCTCGGGGCGGGCCAGGACGTCATCGACGGTCCGGGGACCGCTGCGACCGGCCCGGGAACCGGGTGGTCGGGAACGGGTTCCGGGACGGATCCGGTGAGCCGTCGCCGTACCTCGCAGGCGTACCCGCGCCGTCCCGCCGACGGTTCCGCCGCCGTTCCGCCGCCGGTGAACACCGGTCCGACCGAGCTCGACCAGCACTACGGTCCAGTCCCATGACAACGACGACGACGCGTACGGTCGAGTACCCGGCCGACGGCCTGACGATGATCGGACACCTCGCCGTCCCGGCCGGCGTCGACCGCCGCCCCGCGGTGCTGCTCGGACCGGAGGGCATGGGGCTCAGCGACGTCGAGCGCCGCCGGGCCGACGCCCTCGCCGAGCTGGGATACGTGGCACTGGCCTTCGACCTCCACGGCGGGCGCTACCTGGGTGACCCCGAGGAGATGCTCGCCCGTTGCATGCCGCTGCTCGCCGCCCCCGACCGGATGCGGGACATCGGCCACGCGGCGCTCGACGTGCTGCGCGCCGAACCGCGGACCGACCCCGACCGGATCGCCGCCGTCGGCTACGGCACCGGGGGCGCCGTAGCGCTGGAACTCGGGCGCGACGGCGTCGACCTGCGCGCGATCGGGACGGTCAACGCACTGACCACGGGCCGACCGGGCGAGGCGGCGCGGATCGGCTGCCCGGTGTGGGCCGGAGTCGGGTCGGACGACCCGATCATGCCGCCCGCGCAACGGGAGGCGTTCACCGCCGAGATGCAGGCCGCGGGCGTCGACTGGCGCCTCGTGGTCTACGGCGGCGCCTTGCACGCATTCCACCACCCGCCGGTCGACCACCCCGTGGTCCCCGGCGTCGGCTACCACCCACGGCACGCGCAGCGAGCCTGGCGCGACGTCGTCGACCTGCTCACCGAGTGCCTTCCCCTGACGGAATGACCGGGAACTGCGACCGCACACCTGTGGCGAGATGTCCGGTCGCGTGAGCGTGCCGGCCGCGGGGCACCCGCTCCACCGCACCCCGGCCGGTGACGGGTCGTCTGAAGGCCGCGCGGCAAGCCACTCGGCCAGGTGCTCCAGGACGTACCAGTGGGTGCGGCCTGCAAGGCAGGCAGCCAGGTCGGCGCCGACCGCGGTGGCGACCACGGCCGCCTCGTCCGCCTCATCCGCCTCGTCCGTCGCGTTCTTCCGGGCGCTGGCCCCGGTCTGCGGCCGCCCCGGCCGTCGGGCAAGGCACGGCCCAGGCGTGCGGTCTACTCCTCGACCTCGGTGCGGTAGATGCGCAGGCCCCGGCGCTGGTAGTTGAGGAGCGCGCTCGGGTGATCCTTGGAGTTGGTGTTCAGCCACACCCTGCGGACGATCTCCGCATCCAATGGTTCGGTCGCCCAGGCCTGTTGCAGCGCCAGTGTCAGGGCACGGCCACCGAGCCCCTGGCCGACGTACTCCGGCAGGAGACCGAAGGTACGGATCTCCACGACCCCGCCGGGCTGGGGTTCCAGCGCGGCGATCCCGACTGTCTCTCCCGCCAGCTTGATCAGCCAGTACTGGCGGTGCGGGTGCGCCCGCGCCAACTCCTGCCACTCCTGGTCGGAGCGCGTCGAACTGCGCCACCCGTAGGCCGCTCCGACCCTGGCCTGCACCGAACGTGCAAGCGCGGACAGACCGTCCTCGCGCCAGAGCCCCATCGAAGGCACGACCCGACCGGGCTTCAGCTCAAGGCGACTGGTCATCTCCAGATACGTGACAGTCTTTTCCATCCCGGCACGCTATCGGGGCCGCGTGCACCGGCCCACACCGACCGGCCAATCTCGACAGGCCCAGGCCCGACGGAATGCGCGCATTCAGCGCGGTTGAGCTGCCAGGAGGCTGAAACTCCACCCGTCCCACTCCACCCAGGCGGTGACCCGGGTCCTGGAGATCGCCGGAATTGACCAGACGACCCCCATCGAACGACCTCACCGCACAGCCGCCCCCCGACCGCGTTGCCCCGTTCCGGTGAAGTCTGGCTGATCTCGACGCAGTTTGCCCACGTCGCTTCTAGGCTCTGGGCCGGTTTCACCATCCTTCTACCGAACGGGAGACCAGCATGGCCGAGCAGGCCGACCTCATCCTTCACGGCGGCGACATCGTCACGCTCGCGGAGCACGGCGACGAACGGGGCGAAGCGGTGGCCGTCAAGGACGGCACCATCGTCTTCGTCGGCCCCGTGCAGGACGGGCTGGAACGCTGGCGCGGCCCGCAGACCGTCGTGCGGGACCTCGGGGGCCGCGCCCTGCTGCCCGGGTTCATCGACGCGCACGGACACCTCGGAGGCATCGGCCTGCAGGCCGTCATCGCCAACCTGCTCGCCGACCCGGACGGCGACGTCACCGACCTCGCCTCTCTGAAGGACAAGCTGCGCTCCTGGGCGGCGGGCCCGGTGGGTGCGGACTCCGATTGGATCATCGGCTTCGGGTACGACGACGCGATGCTCGCCGAGCACCGGCACCCCACCCGCGACGACCTCGACGAGGTGTCCACGGACCGCCCGGTGCTCGCCATCCACCAGTCCTTCCACCTCGGCGCGGTGAACAGCCTCGGCCTGAAGCGGCTTCGCTACTCGGCCGCCACACCCGACCCCGAGGGCGGGGTGATCCGGCGGCGCGAACTCGCCGTCCCGCCCTCGCACGGCGAGCCCGACGGCGTGCTGGAGGAGAAGGCGTTCACCCCGGCCTCGGACCTGGCGCTCGTGGGGCTCCCGGAACGGGAGCTGCTGATGCTGTTCGCGACGGGTGCGGCCACGGCGGCGAGCTTCGGCTTCACCACCGTGCAGGAGGGCGGCACCACCCTCGCCAACCTCAAGGCGCTGCGGGACACGGCCGCCGCCGTGTCGCTCCCGGTCGACGTGGTCGCGTACGTGAAGGCCGACGAGGCGATCCCGTCCACGCTCGACGACCCGATCGGGGTGAGCGACGAGTACGTGGACGGCGTCCGCGCGGCCGGCGTGAAGCTGGTCCTGGACGGCTCGCCGCAGGGACGCACCGCGTGGCTCACCGAGCCGTACCTGATGCCGCCGCCCGGACAGCCCGAGGGCTACTGCGGGTACCCGGCGGTGCCGGACGACGCGGTGGTGGCCAAGCAGATCGGTACGGCGGTCGAGCGGGGGTGGCAGGTCCTGGCACACGTCAACGGCGACGCGGCGATCGACCAGTTCCTCAAGGCGGTGGCGGCCGCCGGGCCGGGCCGGCGGCCGACCGTGGCGATCCACGCGCAGACCGCCCGCGAGGACCAGGTCGACGCGTTCGCTCGACTGGGAGTCCTGCCGTCCTTCTTCTCGATGCACACCTACTACTGGGGCGACTGGTACCGCGAGACCGTCCTCGGCGCGGAGCGGGCGAACAGCATCTCCCCCGCCCGCTGGGCACTCGACAGGGGCTTGCGCTACACCTCGCACCACGATGCCCCGGTGGCGCTGCCGAACTCTATCGCCGTGCTGTCCAGCCAGGTGACCCGCCGCACCCGCAGCGGCCACCTCCTCGGCCCCGACCAGCGGGTCTCCGCCCTGGACGCGGTTCGCGCGATCACCATCAACGCCGCCCACCAATACGGCGAGCAGGACCGCAAGGGCAGTATCGAGGTCGGCAAACTCGCGGACCTGGTCATCCTCAGCGCGAACCCGCTGACGGTCGACCCCGAGGGGATCCGCGACATCAAGGTGATCGAGACCATCAAGGCCGGCACCACCGTCCACCCGCCCGCACCCACCGCCCGGGCCTCCGGAACCGTCTCGACCGCACCCACCCCGCAGTGGGGCTGCTCCTGCTGAACCGGCGCGCCCTGCCGCACCACGAAGGAGCGGGCGCACCAGGACATCGTCCTCGGCCAGGGCGGCGGCGCCGGCGGTTCGCGCCGCCCGTGAGGGGAACTCGGTCACGGTCCGTGCTCTCCAGTCCCGTGGTCACGGGCCGAGAATCTGAGGTGCCCCGCGCGCGGACCGCTGTTGGAACCGGTTGCGCCGTCCGTGGCCGGCACCTCGGCGGCGCCGGCCGGGCCCGTGTCGACGGGCTGCCGGCTGCGCCGCGCTCCTGCCCCTGGGCGTCCACGTGGTCGCGGCGAGCATCCGGGACCGCGACGGACCGGGGGTGCCGGGCACGGGCCCGACACCCCCGGTCGCGGCCGGCCGCCATGGCGACAGGCCCGGCTCAGCGGCCGTGGGCGCCGTGGTGGGTGCTCAGCGGCTCGCCTTGTGCGAAGCGGAGCGGGAGGCCGACCGACGTGCGCCCCGAACGCTGCCGAGCTGGCGTACCAGTTGGTGCAGCGAGATCGCACCGGTGATCGGCGGCAGGCCGGCGACGACCATGTCGGGGAGCGCCCGGGAGACGTCGGCGACGCACAACACCGTCGCAACGACGGAGAACATGACCACCACCGCCCAGGAGTGCGCCACCCGACGCCCGTCGAGGGCGGCACGCAGCACCGACAAGGAGCCAACCAGCCAGGGACCGTAGACGATGACCGGCCACAGCTGCGCCAGCCCGCGAGGTCCCCGGGCGAATGCCAGATCCCGCAGGGGATCGTAGGAGAGCGTCCACCCCACCAGGCAGACGGCCGTGACCGCCACGGCGGTCAGCAGCCCGAGCAGCGAGCCGAGGGCCTGTGGCCATGGAGGCCTCGGTGGGCCGGGGCGTCGCCGGGAACTGCGAGCCGGTGGGGCGTCGTCGGTGCCGACGGCGGGAGCGCGCGGGTGCGGGACGAAGACCTCGCCGACCTCCCACGCCGCGTACGCCTCGGCATTGGGCGTCCGGATCCCGCCGGACATCGGGCTCCCGTCGTCCCACCGGCCCTGCCCGTACGGTGTCCCCTGCGGAGTGCTCCCCGTCGAGGCGTACGGGACGGCTCCGTACGACGGGAAGTACCCGCCCGTCGGGTCGAAGGGGTCGGTCACCGCGGCCCACGGGTAGGCCTCGGTCGCCACCGCCGGCCAGGGGATCCGCATCGTGGTGCTCACGCTCCGACCGGAAGGGGGAGCGCATCCCATCGGGCGGCGACGTCGTCCTCGAGTTGACGGATCGTGCGCAGCAGGTCGCCCAGGATGCCGGAGCAGTAGGCCAGGACGACCCGCTCGCCGTCGCGCGAAAGGTAGCCGGGCCGCACCTCGCCCTGGGCGTTCCTGCTGTCGGGGACGAAGAGCCATGTTCCGGGATCGCCGAGCGGATCGGGCCTGGACGAAGGCTGCGGTGGTGATTGCTGCATCGAAGTCATGCCTCACCAACGACATCTCTCCGGGCTCGGATGTAGGACGTACGGGCGTCCTTTTATCGTGAGGATATGTCGTGCTCGACGAAGTTCCCCAGTGGGCGCATGCGACTCCCCGGGGGATTTCCGAGTTCGTTCCTGACGTGACGGACCTGGCGGGCTGGGCAGCCCGGTTGCCTTCGGGGTAGGGGGTGCTCGGTGAAATTCCCTGGGTGGCGCGCGCCACCCCCTCCTTTTTAGCCCATTACCTAGAGCGTGTCGGACAGATCGACCAGCGCGCGTTTCAGGTTCACGCCCCGGTAGGGCGCTCTGTGAAATTCCCCAACCCTGTGGGGCTGGAAAGAAACGATTCCTCCTCATGATCTTTCGGTTCACCGTGCTATGTTTCCCGCCGCGCTGGAAAGATTCATTCGGACTATGCGCGGGACGGGGAATCGACTAACGGGAGGTTGGGGTGCTCACCAGGGAGGAATACCTGGAGGCGCAAGCCATGCGCGGTCAGGGGCGGTCCATCGCGGCGATCGCCCGGCATCTCGGCCGCGACCGCAAAACCGTGAGGTCGTATCTCGGGGGGCAGCGCATAGCGGGAGTCAGACGCCCGCAGCGGGACGAGTTTCTTCGGTTCCTGCCCCACTGTCACCAGCGTCTCGCCGACGATCCGCACCTGCCGGCGACCGTCCTCTTCGACGAGGTCGTGCAGCTGGGTTACCCGGGCGCCTACTCGACCTTCACCCGTGCTCTGCGCACACACCGACTGCGGCCCACCTGTGACCACTGCCGGGCCACCACGGGCGGCACGGTCAGCTGGTCCCCGGCGGCCGAGGAGGTGCGGTTCGGCTGGCTCAGACTTCCCGACCCGCCTGCCGGATGGGGCGGCGGCGGCCACGCGCACCTGCTGGTGGGATCACTCACGCACGCGGGCCGTTGGCGAGCGGTGCTCGCGGAGAACGAGGAGTTCCCGCACCTGGTGGAGGCGATGGATCTGGTCCTGAGGCGCCTGGGCGGCACCGCCGGCGTCTGGCTGTTCGACCGGAGGTCGCCCGTCTGCAGTCCGGAGACCGGCCGGGTGACACCGGCGCTTGTCGAAGTGGCCAGGTACTACCGAGCCGAGATCGGCTGGTCGTCGTGCCAGAGCAACCGGCGCACCACGGAAGACGTGAGCCCGGGCTTCTCCGCCCAGCACTGGTGGCGCACAGTGGGCCGCGACACCCCTCTCCAGGCCGCGCAGGACAGTCTCGACCGGCTCGCGCAGCGGGCGAGCGGCCTTCGCCCGGTGGACCGCGCCGTGCCGGCCGAGGACCGGCTGTTCGACTTGCCCACCCTGCCCTTTCCTGCATGGGTCCGAGCCATCCGCAGCGTCACCTCCCAGGGTCTGGTCTCCTTCCGTGGCAACACCTACGCCGTGCCGGCCGACCTGTCGGGGGCCCAGGTGGAGGTGCGTTGGCGCCTCGGTGATCCCTGCCTGTCCATCGTGACACCGCGAGGGGCGGTCATCGCCCGCCACACCCTGGCACCGTATTGGGCGGGACGGACGGTGATCAGTGGCAGGCCCATCGTCCTGGCGGAGCCTGCGCCGGCATCACGAGCTCAGAGGCACCTGGTGCTGCCCGCACTCGAGTGACGAGCTGTGGCGGTACCCGACGGGATTCACGCCCGTAGACGCTCGTTCAGGGGCTGGCGGCGGGCCGGGCCGGTGATGGGGTCGGCCGGCGCATGGCGGGAGCGAGGCCTGCGGCCCGGGCCCTGTCCACCTGGACCGCGCCGTCCTCGCGGATGACCGCGAGGCGGCCCGGCCTCACGCCCCGGCGGGGGCCGGGATCGGCAGCGCGTCGGCCGTGTCGTCCGGGCCCGCCGACCCGGTGGGGCCGCCGGCCCGTGGGTCCACTTCAGTGCGATCTTGAAGCTGGCCTCACCGTCGACGCCGGCGACGGCCGCGACGATGCCGTGCCGCCCGGCGTCGAGCTCCGGCCCGAACTCGACGCAGACCTCGTCCGGCCGGGCGGCTGCCAGTGCGTCGCGGACGTTGCCCGCCGCGGCCCGCAGAGCCTCCTGGAAGCCCTCGATCCTTTCAGCGAGCTGGTCACCGAGCCCCGTGTCGTGCGGCCCGCCTCCGCGGCGACCGGATGTGCCACTGTGCTGCATCCGCCCGCCACTGCAGAGGGGTTGACAGTGGTCAGTCGTACCTTGAGACTCCCGGGAGAGCGCTCTCTCGTGCTCGATGTGCGACCTGTTGCGACCTGTCAAAGCGCGCCCCGCCCCCGTCAGACAGTCGCCGTACCCACCCGGTAGCCGCCGTGCCGCGCGACGGCCCGGCCCGGTCGGGCCCGGCATCCCACCCCCCAGGGAGATGCACATGCGAGTCCTGCCCCTGCTCTTACGGCCCCTGGCCCGGGCGTTGCGACGACGACGCCCGCTGGTGGCCGTCCTGGTCGCGCTCGCCCTGGCGGCCGGCGGAGCGGTCGGCGTCACGGCCGGTACCGCGAGCGCCGCCTCGACCCTGCTGTCCCAGGGCAGGCCCGCCACGGCGTCGTCCGTGGAGAACGCCGGCACGCCTGCGTCGGCGGCGGTCGACGGCAACGCCGGTACCCGCTGGTCCAGCGCCGCCGCCGACCCCCAGTGGCTGCAGATCGACCTCGGCGCCACCGCCACGGTCGACCGGGTGGTGCTGAACTGGGAGGCCGCCTACGCGAGCGGCTTCCGGATCGAGGTGTCCGACAACGCCACCGCCTGGACCCAGGTCTACGCCACCGCTACCGGGACGGGCGGCGTGCAGGACCTCGCCGTCGCCGGCAGCGGCCGCTACATCCGCCTCTACGGCACCGCCCGCGGTACCGGTTACGGCTACTCGCTCTGGGAGTTCCAGGTCTTCACCGGCTCCGGCGGTGGCGGCGGTGGCGGGGGTGACTTCTCCGGCTCGGTGATCTCCGCCTACAAGCAGGTCACCGCCTCCTCGTACGAGGGCGGCAACGCCCCGGCGGCGGCGCTGGACGGCCGCACCACGACCCGCTGGTCGAGCCAGCCCGGCGACACCCAGTGGCTGCGGGTGGACCTCGGTGGCGCCGCAACCGTCACCGGCGTCGTGCTCAACTGGGAGACCGCCTACGGCACCGGCTACCGCATCGAGGTGTCCGATGACGGCACCACCTGGACGCCGATCCACACCACCACCGCGGGCACGGGCGGCACCGAGCGGCTGGCGATCACCGGCAAGGGCCGTTTCGTGCGGTTCTACGGCACGGCGCGGGCCACCGGCTACGGCTACTCGCTGTGGGAGTTCCAGGTCTACGGCACGGTCGACTCCTCGGCCGCCACACCGCCGCTGCTCTCCGGGCCCACCCGGGCGCCGGCCGCACCGGGCCAGTTCGCCCTCGCCGCCCCGGCGGACAAGGCCATGGTCACCGCCACCCGGCGGCCGGCCTTCTCCTGGGCCGCGGTGCCGGGAACCGCACGCTACGAGGTGTGGCTGAACCTCAGCCGCACCGACTACGACTTCACCCAGAACGTCGACCTGATCGACCTCTACACCAAGGTCGCCGAGCCCACCGGCACGACCTATACGCCGAGTTGGGACATCTCCGACCGCTGGACCTACAAGTGGTACGTGGTCGCGGTGAGTGCCTCCGGGGCCCGCACCACCTCGAACATCCGGACCTTCAGCCTCTACCTGCCCGACATCGAGAGCACCGACGACGGCATCGGCGTCGTCAACGGCGCCCGCGACCTCGACAAGAACGGGACGATCGAGCCGTACGAGGACTGGCGGCAGCCCGTCGAGACCAGGGTCGCCGACCTCCTGGGCCGGATGACCCTGGAGGAGAAGGCCTTCCAGATGTTCTACAACGTCCAGTCGTACCCCATGTCCGGCTGGCACTTCGGCCCGGCGCAGCCGGGGGACCTGCACAACGTGCTGCTCTCCACGGCGGCCACCCGCCTGGGCATCCCGCCGGTCTCGGCGGGCGACACCACGGCCGGGTACCAGACGACCTACCCGCTGCAGAGCACCCTGGCGGCCGGCAAGGACTACGCGCTGGACTACCAACTGGGCAACATGCAGCGGCTGGAGGAGTTGGAGGTCGGGGCGCGCGGCACCCTGTCCCCGCTGGCGGAGGTCGGCACCAAGGTGCTGTACCCCCGGATCCAGGAGGGCGGCGGTGAGAACGCCGAGGTCGCGGCGGCGCAGCTGCGGGCCCTGGTGGCGGGCCTGCAGGGCGGTCCGGAGCTCAACCCCGGCTCGGTGCTGGCGACGGTCAAGCACTGGCCCGGTGAGGGCGCCGGCGGCGAGGCCGGGATCACCTACGACGGGGTCACCATCAAGTACCACATGATCCCGTTCCGGGCAGCGATGCAGGCCGGCGCGGTGAACATCATGCCGGGCTACGCGGGCAGTTCGTACCTGGACCCGGGCGGACCGGGTGCGGGCGACAGCGCCAAGATCCTGGCGTACCTGCGGCAGAACCTCGGGTACACCGGCCTGATCACCACGGACTGGCTGCCGTCCTCGGCGTGGGTGAACGCGGCCAACGCCGGGTCGGACGTGATGGGCGGCGCCGACCCGGGCGCGCCCGGCTACAGCATGGCGACCTTCGAGTCGCAGGTGCCGCTGGCCCGGATCAACGACGCGGTGACCCGCATCCTGCGGCTCAAGTTCCAGCTGGGTGTCTTCGAGCACCCGTACGGCGACCCGGTGAACGGGCCCTACCGGTTCCACCAGCCCGGTTACGTGGAACTCGCCAACAAGGCGGCCCGGGAGTCCGACACGCTGCTGAAGAACAACGGCGTGCTGCCGGTCCGGCTGAACGCCGGGGACAACATCGTGGTCGCCGGCCCGCGCGCCACCGACGGTTCGGCCTGCTGCATCTGGACCAGCTACTTCCACGAGAACTACGGTTCGCAGACGCTGCTGGACGCGGTGAAGGCGCGGGCGGCCAAGGCCGGGGTCAACGTGTACCAGGACACCGGGCCCGTGCCGAAGCTGGCGGTGGTGGCGGTGGGTGAGCCCACGTACACCCACGCCACCGCGTGGGTGAAGGAACAGCCCTACCTGCCGGCCGACCAACTGGCGCTCATCCAGAAGTTCAAGCAGCAGGGCATCCCGGTGGTCGTGGTGCTGACGCTGCCACGGCCGATCGTGATCAGCGAGTGGAACAACCTGGCCGACGCCGTCGTGGTGACCTACCGCGGCGGTGAGGAGGTGGGCCCGGCCACCGCGGGCCTGCTGTTCGGCGACTACACGCCGTCCGGCAAGCTGCCGTGGCAGCTGCCGCGGAGCCTGGACCAGGTGCTCAAGCCGGGCGGCACCGACGTGCTGGCCGACGCCAACGAGAACTGGGACCTTCCCTACGACCTGGGAGCCACCGCCGCGGAACGGGCGGACATCCGGGCCAGGATCGACGCCGGGCAGCCGGTGCCGACGGCGTACGGAAATCCGCTCTACCCGTACGGAGCCGGTCTGACCGGCTGGAACTGACCGGTCCGGCCCGGCGCACGGGCGCCCCCGCCGTCCCTTTACAGGGAAGCGCGGGCGCCCGCTGCGTCCGGTGGTGGCGGCGGGGCCGCGTGAGCTGCCCTATTCGGACGAGAGCAGGTGGGTGCACCTCGACGGCTCCCCCTGGGCTGTGGAGTAGGAAAGAACGGAGAACCGGCGACGATCCAGTCGCCCGGCCCACGGACTTTCGGGACCGAGTGCACCCGGTCCCGAAAGTCCCGATGACAGGACCGCCCCGCGGGACTCAGGGGCAGCAGTGGACCCGCGCCGGGTACGGCAACTGCGCAGCCCGATCCCGAGGTAAGGCAGTGCCTCACAGAGTGCTGGTTTGATCACGCAATGTCCAAGAGGGCGAGAGTCCAGTCTCAGCGACGGGTGAAACGAGGTCCTGGGCCGCTTTCCGCCTTTCCGTGTCAGGGCCACGGAGGGTCACCAAAGCTGCGATCATGATCGGTCGTGACTGACGAGTCCCTCCAAGACCTCTGGCTCCACCAGGCCACCGACATCAAGGTCAACACCCTGACCGTCCGCTCTGACCGCGTGACCATCCACGCCGTGACCTGCAGACACCAGCCGGCAGGCCCGTACGTGCCCACTGACTGCGGAACTCAGGTCGTCCTTCACCAGGTCTTTCGTCACCAGCCACCGCGCCGACGACATGCGCTCCATCTCCTCCGTGGTAGCAGGGCGGCGGCGCCGGCTACATCGAGCACCCAAGCCAGCCAGGACTGAGCGCGGAACCGGCCTGCCTATCCCTCATCGATCTCCTGGTCGATGGCTTCGTTGGCGCGGTCGATCTCGGCCATGTGCTCCTCCGCCCAGGTCCGCAGCCCTGCAAGCGCGGCTTCCAGGGACAGCCCGAGTCCGGTGAGTCGGTAGAAGACCCGCGGTGGCACGGTCGGTTCGACCCGACGCGACACCAGCCCGTCGCGGGTCAGGCTTCGCAGCGTCACGGACAGCATCTTCTGCGAGACGCCGGGCATCCGGCGTCTCAGTTCTGCGAAGCGCACCTCGCCCGGTGCGGCATCGGCGAGCGTCTTGACGGCCATGGACGTCCACTTCGTACCGATGCGATCGAGCAACTGCCGCGTCGGGCAGTGGGGATCAAAGAGATCGCCGCGTACCCCACGACCTGCGGCCGGGGCTCCTCGGGTGGTCACCTGCGGCTCACCACCTTCCCTGAAAGTGCCGTCTAGGAAGCAGTCGGACAGTTACCTATCGTTCCGTGGTAACCAATGGTAACCACTCGGAGGAGCCGTCATGCCCGTCACCACCGCACACCAACTGCGCCGCATCGCCACGAACGGCGTCCAACTCAACGTCGCAATCGCCGGGGACGGACCCGCGGTTCTCCTGCTGCACGGCTTCCCGCACACCTGGCAACTCTGGAGCGGCATCATGAGCCGACTTGCCGGACGGTACCGGGTCATCGCCCCGGACCTGCGAGGCCTCGGTGCCAGTGCACGCACCGTCGAGGGTTACGACGCAGGCACCCTCGCCGCCGACGCCGAAGGGCTGCTCGACGCACTCGGCGAGCCCTCAGCAGCGGTGGTCGGCATCGACGCGGGCACCGCCCCCGCTCTTCTGCTCGCGCTGCGCCGGCCCGACCTCGTCCGGCGCCTGGTCGTGATGGAGGCACTGCTCGGCCGCCTGCCCGGAGCCGAACACGTCGTCGCGGCCGGCGCCCCGTGGTGGTTCGGCTTCCACGCCGTCCCCGGCCTCGCTGAGACCGTCCTGGCCGGCAACGAGGCCCCGTACATCGACTGGTTCCTCGACTCGGGGACGCTCGGGCGAGGAGTGCCCGACGACATCCGGGCGGCCTTCGTTCACGCGTACACCGGGAGCGAGGCCCTTCGCTGCGCGTTCTCCCATTACCGGGCCCTGCCCACCAGCGCGCAGCAGATCCAGGACGCCGTCGCGACGGCTCGGCTGACCATGCCCACCATGGCCGTCGGCTCTCACCCCGTCGGCACCGGGCTCGAACGCCAACTCCGTCCCGTCGCCGACGACCTGGTCGGACACCACCTCCAGGACTGCGGCCACATCATCCCCCTCGACCGCCCCGACGCACTGTTCGCGCTCCTTGCTCCCTTCCTGTCCGCCGATCTGCCGAAGTGACTTGAACGGGGCCGAGGATCACGGTCGTCGGTTCCGGCGTTCGTCCCAGCGGTGAGCTGTCCGGGACCGCTGGATCAGGCTGCGCACGGTGATGACTGAGCCTTTCAGCGTTGCCTCTCCAGGGTGAGGATGGCTTTGGGTGCTGACGTCAGCCGGTTGGGGCTGCAGCGGGTGTGCTGGAAGATGCGTCACCGTTTGACGGTGGCCACTCCGCGTTCGACGGGGTAGCGCAGTCGGGCGTGGGCCCGGTTGAGTGACCTCTGCCCGACGGTGAGCTCGCCGTGAGGTGGGCGTCTGGTCGGCACGGCGAAGGTGCCGCCTGCGCCGGTGTAGGCGAGGTCGGCCAGGACGGGGACGCGGAGCCTGACACAGGAAGTCGTGGGGGCGCCATTCGAGCGGGTCGCCGGCCACGGTAATCTGGGCGGACTGCGAGGTCGCGACCAGGCATTCGCGGATGTAGCTGCGGGTCAGCGGCCGGTCCTCGGTGCCGTATCGGCGTTGGAACAGGAACGGCATGGGCGGGCTCCAGGTTTGTTTGAACACGTCGTAGGCCGACACCAGCGGCAGGGCGGCGTTCCCGGCCCGGACCCGGAAGATGACCGCGGTCAGCACCTCCGCCAGTTCCGGGGAGACCAGCAGCAGGCGCTCCGCATCGGTCTTGGACGGGGCGACCTGCAGCATCGGCACCACCTCGCCGGTGGTGGGCAGGGTGTCGGCGATGAAGCTGTGGTGGGTGAGTTCCAGCATCTCCTCGATCCTGATGCCGGTGTGCCGCAGCACCTCCACCGTGGCCCAGGACCAGAACGCCGCCTCCTCCTCGTGGGTCAGGTTCCGCCGCCTGCCGGCGGCCACCTCGGTGACGTAGACGCGGCGCGCCTGTCCGGACCCGCAGCGTTCGAACTCCTCCCCGGCAACGAGGAACCGTCCACCGGCCGGCACCGCGCGAGCCGCGGTGATGCGGGCCTCGGCGTCCTTGCTGGCGGTCGACGGCGCGAAGCAGGGCGGGCAGCAGCGGCAGCTGAGTCCTGGTCCGCTGGTCCATCCGGGACTTCACCCCGGACCTGGACTTCTTCGTCGCGCACTCGTTCGCCTTGATCGGACACGGCGCCACCCAGGGCGCCCACCGAGCCGGATCGTCGGCGGCCCAGCGGGCGATGTCCTGGTAGAACGCCCGGACGAAGACCAGCTCGCTGCGGAAGTTCACCCTTGGCCGCACCGGGTGGCCCTGGGCGTCGCGGATGAAGGCCAGGCGTTCCTTCCACGCCTGCGCGACCTTAGCCGCAGCGAGTCGATGCCGGGATGGTGGATCTCCAGGTCGCGCCAGAACAACCGGCACAGGTTGCGGGCGATGGAACGCAGCGAGACGTGGTCGAGCTCGGGAGCCCGCTCGGTGAAGTACTCGACCAGCAGGTCACGGACGGCCCGGCATCCAATGCCGTACGCATCGACGATCTGCTCGACGCTGCGGCGGCCCTCGATGCGAAGCGCCCGCAGCTGCAGCGGTGCGCTGGCCGGGAGCACGCCGGTCTCCTTGAGCACGGCGTAGAACAGCGGCCGGCCCGCGCTGCCCCGGAAGTGGTGTTCCTCCAGAGCGGCAGTCAGCTCGATGCAGTCGCCGACGGTGATGTCGCTGACCAGGCCGCCCTTTCGGATCACGATCCAGGTGAGCTTGTTCAGGGCGTCGGACCTCGCTGTGGCTGTCGCATGCTGAGCCAGCTGTTCGAGCCGCTGGAAGGCATCGGGGTCGCTGGCGGCCCGGGACTCGGCGAGCATCACCGTCACGCGCTGCCGCAGCAACCACGGGTAGCTGGGGCGGATCGCCTGCCCGGCGACCAAGAGCACCAGTCCCGTGGCCAGTTCATCGCGCCAGTGGCTCTTGGGCGTGCCGCGTGCCTGCAGGGGCAGATCGGTCCACTCGAAGCCGGCGTCGTCCGCCCCGCTGGCCATCCAGCGATCCTGCCAGGTCTCTCCGGGCTGGCCTTCGAGCCAGTCCAGCAGCTTCCCCACGCCCCGTCGCCGGGTCTTGTCGCGGGTCAGGCCCGCACCGGGGTCGGTGAACAATCCCAGCAGCCGCTCGACCAGGCTCTCCCGGCTCTGTCGGGTCTGCCACCAGCTCGCTTCGCCGACTCGCGGTTCCCACTCCAGCGCTTTGTCTATCTCAGGTGACTCGACGGTCCTGGCAACGTTGACGTTCGCGGTCGGGTTCACCGGCTTTCGCCGCCCGCAGCCGAGGTACCGAACAGCGCTGCCAGCACCTCGGGGCGGTAACCCGGCGCCGGCGGGGCCGGCGGCTTGGCCTGCTCAGCGCGCCGTCGCTCATGGTGGGCCAGGACGTGGGCGACGACCTCATCGGGCGTGAAAGCGATACAAATTTCCGTGGTGGTGATGTGCGCATGCCCCATGACCCACTGCACGTCGGCGAGGGTCAGGTTCGGATCGCGGACCATCCTCTTGGCCGCGCGGTGCCGCAGGTCGTGCTGGGTCCAGTTCGCGCCGAGCAGCTGGTTGGCACGGGTGAAGACCATCCGAGCCGCGTCGTACTCCAGCGGATGGAAGGGCCGTCGCAGCGTCCACCACAGCGGCTCCGACGGGTGCTTGGGGACCATGCCGCGCAGGTCTTGCTGGTTGAGCCGCAGCAAGACGAACGCGTCGGCGGAGGCGGGAAGGTGCTGCAGGACCTGGCTGCCCTTGCGGACCACGCCGATCGTCTGGTCCCCGGGCGAGACCAAGCACTGCGGGACACCCAGCAGCTCAGAGGCGCGGGCACCGGTGGAGATGTAGAACGCGATCAGAGCCCTGTCCCGGTTGTACTTCAACCCAGCGAACAGGTCGTTGAACGCCTGGTCAGGAATGATCCTCGGGGTCGGCTTGGGCTCCTTGGGCTGATAGGTGCCCCGGCGCGTCGGCTGCCGGAACGGCTGTATCGGGTTGTGATGCGCATTCGGACTGCCCTCGTCGGCAGCCCCTCCCTGCGGGAACGGGTTGATCAGCGGCCAGCCGTGGGTCTCGCGGTGGTACTTGTAAAACGACCGGATCACCGCGCGAGCGTGCCGCCTGGTCCGAGCGGCATAGTTCTCGCCGGGCGCGGCTTTCCCCGTGACCGGATTCACCGAGCCCGGGGCGGGTGCGTCGGGACGGCGCCGCCGGAGCGGCTTCTTCGTGGTCTTCAGCCACAGCGCGAAGTCACGGGCCTCGACGCGGCTCGCCAGATGCCAGGGGACGTCCACGGCGCGTAAGAACCGGACCCACGCCAACAGCTCATAGGCATAGGACCGCAACGACGTCGGACTCGCGTCGTCGGCGAGCATGTGGTGCAGGAACTCATTGACCGTCGCCACCTCAGTGCCATCAGCGTCTACAAGCCGGAACGGCCGCAGCGGGTCATCGCTCTTCTCGACGCGGCCGACCCTCGCCACCTTCAACGCCGCCACGTCCCGGACCGTCGTGCTCTGCTCTGGCATCCATACCTCCACGGGCCGACCTACTCGACGACACGCGATGAAACCAGATCCACCACCACACGCGGAGTCACCGCCACCCGCCAGTAGGGGCCACAACCCCCTTGTCGTCACTATGAGTTGACCTCGAAGGGAGCCCAATCTAGTGCCGCATCAGGCAACGTTCGCCCCGTTCTTGCCGGTCGAGTGCGGACCGCGCGGGGCACGTAGTCTCTCGGAATGCATTCTCACCTGAGCTTCGAGAACCCTCCCGCGCTGCCTCATGAGGTCGTGGCCGAGACGTTGGAGCGGGCCCTGCCTGACCGTTCGCACGAGGGCGAAGCGGCGGACGCCCTGGTCGGAATCGCCTTGAGCGACGACGACCGGGAGTTCGTCGAGCACTGGTGCATGGAAGTCGGGACGCGCGCCGTGTCGGGCAGTCCGCTTCTCGGGCTGGCCGGCCTGTGCCTGGGCCATACCGCTCGACGCTTCGGCCATCTCGGCGACGACGCCCTCGCACTGGCGAAGTCGCTTGCGGCGCGTGCTGAAACGGACCCGGCAGACGTGGATGATCGGGCTCTCGACGGTTATGACGACGTCCGGAGCTTCCTGCGCCTTTGGTGAGGCCGGCTGGCGCAGTCGCCGGTTAGGCGGCGTTGGCCCTGCTCACGATGGCGGTGAGGCGCTTGTCGGCGGCGTTCTTGTTCCGCCAGATGATGTAGCGGCGGATCATGCTGCCCTGGGCCTTGTGGTGGGGATGGTCGGTGCCGTCGAGGGCGAAGTAGCGCAGGGCGGTGAACTGGGCCTCGATCCGGTTGAGCCAGGAGCTGTTGGTCGGAGTGTAGGTGATCTCGACGTTGCTCGCCGCAGCCCAGGTTCCGACCCGCTGGCACCGCTTGGTGGTCAGGTGGGGCGAGTAGTTGTCGCAGACGATCGCGATCCGCACGTCCAGTGGGTGCAGCGAGCGCAGGTAGCGGCAGAACTCCGGGAACTTGGAGCGGTTCTTGGTCCTCTTGATGTGGCCGTAGAGCTGGTCCTTGGCCAGGTCGTTGGCGGCGAACAGGTGCCGAACGCCGTGCGGGCGGGTGTAGGTCGCCCGTCGGCGGGGCCTCGGCTCGCGGTCGGGGTCCTTGTGCTTCCCGCTGCGTTCGGCCCACTGCCGGCCGGGGTGTGGCTGGAGGTTGAGCGGGCCGAACTCGTCCATGCAGAAGATGACTTCGGGCTCGCCTTCCTCGGGTATGACCTCGCCGTCGGCGATCGCGTAGAGGTGCTCGACGCGGGCCTTCTTCGTGGCGTAGTCGGGGTCGCGGGAGGTCTTCCAGGTCTTCACGCGTTGAAAGGAGACGCCCTCCTCGCGGAGCAGGATGCGCAGGCCCTCGTGGCTGATGTCGTCGACCACTCCCGCGGCGACCAGGAAGTCGGCCAGCTTGGCCAGGCTCCAGGTCGAGAACGGCAGGCTGTGCTCGGCCGGCTTGGACTTGGCGATCTTCTTGATCTCGCGGCGCTCGGGCAGCGTGAACGTCCTGGGTCTGCCGCCCCGGTACTTCGGGTAGAGCGAGTCGAAGCCGTCGGCGTTGAAGTTGTGGACCACGTCGCGGACCCGATCGGCACTGGTGAACGTCACCTCGGCGATCTTCGCCACCGGCATGCCCTGCGCGGACAACAGGACCACCTGGGCACGTCGCCATGTCACCACCGACCCGGTACCTCTACGGATGATCCGCAGCAACCGCCTGCCCTCATCGTCATCGATCTCACGGACCTGCACGCGTTCAGCCACGTGATCATTCTGACCGTCCGGCGCCACCAGCGCAGCAAGCGGACGGTGCATCAGAACGAGGCGAACGTTGCCTGATGCGGCACTAGTATGCGGAGCATGACACGACATATCGACGAGGATCTGCACGGTGCGGAGTTCCGCGAGTGCGATCTGACCGGGGCACGCCTGATCGGCGTCGTCATGCAGGATGCCGTGATCGACGGGCTCGTCACCAACCTCGTGGTGAACGGTGTCGAGGTCACCGAGTACGTTGAGGCAGAGCTCGACCGGCGACATCCAGTGCGGGTGCTAATCCGCTCCGAGGACCCTGACGATCTGCGCGAGGCATCGCGTCAGCTCCATGCCGGCTGGGCCGCCACGATCGATCGAATCCGCCGTATGCCCGGCATCGAGCGCCGCAGCGTGAACGACGAGTGGTCGGCGGTGCAGACGATGCGCCACCTGGTCTTCGTCCACGACTCGTGGTTCCGCCGCTGCTGCCTGGGCTCGACGGAGCTGTTCACGCCGATGGGCATCGGGACGACCGTCGAGCCCTACCGTGGAGCGCACGGGCTTGACCTCTCGCTCGATCCGGCCCTCGACGAGATCGTGAGCGTGCGTGACGCGCAGGCCGCCGAGCTTGAGGCCTGGCTCGACGAGGTCACCGCCGTGCAGCTCGCAGCGCGAGCGCCGGTGCCCGACGACGATGTCTGGCCGCCGTACGCCCGGGGCCGCTTGGTGCGGCAGTGCCTCCGCACGGTGCTCAACGAGACCTTCGAGCACCACGGCTTCTGCGTTCGCGACCTCGACCTGATCGAGGCACAGGACGCCGAGTAGGGCCGACTACGGACAACTGCACCCGCAACTCTTTGGCGATCACCGTGTTGTCGTCGCCGACGGCGAACCGCTCACCGGCCTCCATCCTCAGCTGCTCTCGCACCGCTCTACGCTCGGCGGTCAACCCGCCACCTTGCGCATATCTCATACAACAGACGTACCGCCGGACCGAACAACTGTCAGCCCTCGACGGCACCACACCTTAAAGCTCAGTAGTAGGACCGGTGGAATTATGACCTACTGACTCAATCTCATAGTCCGGAAAAGGGTGCGTGAACCGCACGGGCCTGCCCAGCGAACGGGCGTAGGCGATCTCGGCCCGGGTGCTGTCTCCGATGTAGTCGCCAACCACGAGCACCTCGTCGGCGAGCAGGATCTTCGACCGGTGCAGTTCGTCGAGCCGAATCTTCAGCGCCTGCGCCTCGGCAGGATCGGACCACAGTGCATGCGGCGACTTCAGGTCGCAACCCGGCTTGACGACAATCCTCCCGGCCTTGGTCTCGCGAAGATCGGCCTCGGCCATCTCAGCCATGAAACGAGTAGAGCCGCAGATCGCGACGATACGAGGGAAGCTGAGCTGCCTCTTCGCCTCGGCGAGTTTCTCCTCGGGGGTGATCACTTGCTGGGGCGACACTGGTTCCTCCTGGTGGTGCGGTCCGAGGGGTGCCTGCGGAGACGGAAACGAAGGCGCCCAAGATCATCTTCCAGTGAACGACGTGGCCGCCCGCACGCCCGCACTCTATGCGACGAGCATCCCGACATGGCGCCACGGCACCCGCCGGTCGGCTCTACGTTCCGCCTGCGCGATGCCGAACCGGTCACCCTCGCCACGAAGGGCCGGTGCCCACTACCGCGTTCACCGCCTCGATCAGCCGGTTCACGCAGCAGGATGTTGCGCTGCCGACTGGACGGCCGGTTTCCTGCGGGCAGCTGGCGGCGGTGCCGGGTCGGGCTCGGATACTGCCACGACCCGAACGAGGAAGGAACGACCAGATGACCGCATTGACGGAGTCGTGGTTCGCCAGCGATCTTGCGGTTCTGCTGCACCTGGCGCGGCCCGACGCAGCTCGCTGAACGTCTGGCGGCCACCGGGCCGGAGAACTGGTCGCGCTCGGCCAACTGCTGCAGGCCTGCAGCAGACGTGCCCACTCCTGTGCCCGGCGTCCGGATCGACCCGACCACCTGCCGCTCGCTCGTCATCTGACCACTACCGCTGTGCGCTTCGACGAGGAGACCATGTCCACCGCATCCCACCGGCCCACCACCAAGCCAGTTGACGCGCCCCGCCCGGCCGGCTGCCACCGCGGCAGGCCGGCCCGCTATCCTGGCCCGGCCCGGTGCTCCTGGCCATCGTCCCCGTGCTGCTGGCTGCCGTGGCCGCCCCGGCCGGGCCTCCGCCGCTGCGGTGTGGGTGCAGCGACTGCTGCCGGCCGGTCAGGGCGAGCTCGGCGGGCCGGTTTGACGGCTGGTCGGGGCCGCCGGCCCGGGGGCCGTAGGCCACCGCCACCTGCCCGCCACCGTCCCCGGCGCCGCAGGCGCTGGCCCGTCACCGGCCCTGGGCCGCCAACGGCCTCATGCACAAGATCGGACCCGGCCTCTACACCGCTGCGCAATGGAGACCAACATCCTTGCCACCAGCGGAAATTGTCCAGGAGCTACCCGGCCTTGGGTGAAGCCCGAAGCACCAGCAAGGGGGAAGGGCGTCCTATCCGCCCTCGGTACGGGCCTCATCCGGCCACCTGGTACGTCACCGCCGTGATTGTGTTGCGGGGGGCTTGTGGCATCCCTATCCTCGTGACCAACGCGTCGACGGAGACGAGTAGCCACGGATCACGCGAGCAGAGAGAGCCGCCGGAAGCTGTGAAGGCGGACTCGCACCCGTGGTGAAGACCCTCTCGAGCGCGGGGAGGAAAGGCCCTCGGGTCCGATGCCCCGCCGGTTTGCCCCCGTCATCGGGCTGAATGAGGCCGCCGCTGTCTGGCGGTGGCAAAGGCGTGGTGGCACCGCGAGTACCCTTCTCGCCCACGCTTCCAAGGGATCATGACGACGCCCCTGGAGGGCTGCGATGATCCACATCACTAGCCGCGTGCTGGCATCTGACCTACGGGCACACCTCGACGAGATCGTAACCGTCTCCGGTTGGGTGAATGCACTCCGGCTGCAACGCAAGATGCAGTTCGTCATCCTGCGGGACCACTCCGGCATGGTCCAGGTAACCCACAAGCGCGACGGCGGTCCGCTTGAAGCCGCCATCGAATCGCTGACCCCCGAGTCCGCCGTTCGAATCACCGGCCGAATCGTAGAGGCAGCCCAAGTCAACCTGGGTGGCCTGGAGCTCGTCCCCGAGACGGTCGAGGTGCTGAACCGGGCGCAGACGCCCCTGCCGATCGACGAGAAGACCGGCCCCGAGCACCGACTCGACTGGCGGTTCCTCGACGTACGCAAGCGGGCCACCGCGCAGCTGGTGTTCGCCGCGCAGACGACTCTGGAGCAGGGGCTGCGCGAGTACGCCATGGGGAACGGCTGTACGGAGATGCACACGCCGAAGCTGATGGGCACCGCCTCGGAGTCCGGCGCGGAGGTGTTCAAGCTCGGGTACTTCGAACGCTCGGCCTACCTCGCCCAGTCGCCGCAGTTCTACAAGCAGATGGCCGTGGCCGCCGGCATCGACAGGGTATTCGAGATCGGACCCGTCTTCCGGGCCGAGCCGTCGTACACCTCCCGGCACGCGACCGAGTTCACCGGCGTGGACGTCGAGCTCTCGTGGATCGACGGCGTTGAGGACGTGATGGTGTTCGAGGAGCGGATGCTCGTCCACGCCATCACGAAGGTTGCCGAGGTCCATGGTGAGGCGATCTGGGAGGTCTTCGGTATCGAGGTAATGGTGCCGGAAGCTCCATTCCCCAGGATCACGATGGCCCAGGCACAGGAGATCCTGCGGGCCGGCGACTGGGACCCCGAAGGCGTCAAGGAGGACCTGGACCCGGAAGGTGAGCGCACTATCGCCGCTCACATGAAGCAGCTCACGGGTCACGAGTTCGTGTTCATCACGCACTACCCGGCCAGCATCCGGCCCATCTACCACATGCGCCCGGCGGACCGGCCGGACCTGACGCTCAGCTTCGACCTGCTCTGGAAGGGTCTGGAGATCACCACCGGCGCCCAGCGAGAGCACCGGTCCGACGTGCTGCTCAAGCAGGCTGAGGAGAAGAGCATGGACACCGAGCCGATGCAGGACTACATGAACATCTTCCGCTTCGGGTGCCCGCCGCACGGCGGCCTCGGCGCCGGCCTGGGTCGGATCCTGATGGTCATGCTCGGCCTGGACTCGATCCGCGAGGCCGCGTTCCTGTTCCGCGGCCCGAACCGCCTCACCCCCTGAGTCAGGGGCACACGCACAGCTGCCCCACCGTCTCCTGACGGTGGGGCAGCTGGGGCTCGCTCAGCACCAGGTGTGGCCCAGGTCGAGGATCCATGCCTCAGCGGGGTTCTTATCCCAGTGGCCGCGAAGGGCCAGTGTGAGTTCCTGCTGCTGCGCCGTGGCCTGGGTGGCCTTTGACCAGCGCCATCTCGTGAGTCCGCTGGGAATCGTCCGGTTCATCCGTTGAGGTGTCGAGCTGGTGTTCCCGGTCGGGCCTCCATCCACGATGGGGACCTGACCGGCCCTGACCTGCAGACTTCGTCGGTGTACGAGACTCGCGTGAGCCTCCCGGGTATCCCAACGCTGTACCTACGCCCACTCCCTGCCGTGCTCGGCGAGCTGCGCGAGCTGGCCCTGGGTCAGCTTCGCCCGGCGAACCTTCTGGTTGGTCAACCAGGCGCCCAGCGCAAAGTGCGACACCTCCACCTGCTCCACGCCACCGGGACCGGCCTCCACGCTCTCCAGCGGTTCCTTATGCGGGCGAGGGAACCGGGGGTGCCGCTCCCGCTCGACAAACTGGGCGAGGGCTGCCAGGCTCTGGGCGAACCGATCGGTGCGGAACACCTTCGGCTTCGCTTCCGCGGCCTCCCTCGCGGCGACCGGTTCGGGGTCCGCCTCGATGCCGATCGCCGTCGGCAGGTTCCGTCGGTCCTCCTCCAGGCCGGGCCAGCTGACCCGCTGCGCCTGCATCCAGCGGCCGAGCTGCTCACCCTCGAACACTGTGTCCGCCGGCAAGGTGGTCCAGTCGACCAGGCTGTCGGACACCAGCTACCACTGCCGGGCCATGCTGCAGGTGATCGGCCAGGTGTGGCACCACCACGGGTCGATCTCCTCCGGCGCCCGCTGGCGCTTCGGCGTCAATGCGCCCTGCTCGCCCGTTGCTAACTGGGCCGAGGCCCGCAGCTCGGACAGCCACGTCCCGAACGCGTATCCGCCGACCGAGGCGCGCGCTGGCGCCGCCAACGAACCACTATGGCTCTTCGCCAGACCCGCGCCCAGTCAGGACGGGCCGAGGGCCAACATGCTCCTGCCCGTCCCAGTACTTTCCAGAAGCTTGCGGACCTCAGCCAAAGTCGCAGCGTCCAGGCACTGCAGCGTCCTCGTGACGTCCGCTATCTGCCCAGGCGTGGGAGCATGAACTACACGCCCCTGTTCTACCCCCTCATCAGCGTCATCGATGCGGGCGTCGCGGACGATCTGCGCCTGTTCGTCGCTGAAGGCCTTGGCCAACTGGGCCAGTACAAGGCGTGCCTGAGCCTCCGCTGTGCTCATGCGGGCGCTGCTCCTGCCGCCAACGGGCGCCGATGCCATGCGTGGGGCGTCAGCGGTTGTGGCTGGCGATGGTGCGCGGTCACCGACACGGCGTATGCCTGGCACACCAGTTCGGGCCGCCTTCTTCCAGCCGGACTTGACCACCGGCAGTGCACGGGTTTTCCACCACTGGATGAACTGTGGCGCGTGCTCGACGGAGAAGGACAGCAGCCTCAGGACAGTATCGAGCAACTCGTCGATGTCGGTCTCGGAGGGCGGGGGCGCCGTCTCGCTGGTCACGAAGACGAAGACAGTCTCTGGCTCCGGTGAGCCAGGCTCGTTCGCGTCGTCGGGGAAGAACGTGCCGTGGCCTTCGAGTTTGCCGTTCTCGTTGTAGAGGTTCTGGTGCAGGCCGCCTGGGGCTTTCCCTGCGTTGCCGGGTGTCAGGTCCTCGGGATACACGAAAGTGCCCCTGACGCTCTTCATCCCGTCGGATGCCGTTGTCTTCGGCCCGCGGGCTGTGGTGGAGGGTTTGGGCGCTTCGCCGGAAGGGGCCATGTGGCGAATGTACTCGCAACCCGGCAGCGAAAAACGAGGATCGTGGCTCGTCCACCAGCAGGCAGTCTCCCCTGCGGGGCTTTTGCTCAACGTGCAGCGTGGACCTCGACTAGCGCCCGGCGCAGGGTGTGGCCCGAACCGGTGGAGAGGCAGTGCAGTAGGCCGTCCGGGATGACTGCCCGATCGTTCGTCCGTGCCGTCGTCCCGGCCACCCCCGGCTCGGCCGGGTGCTCCTGGCGGCCGTCGGCGTTGGGTCCGCCCGCCCGCCGTTCGAGCCGGTGAGGGAGCGGGGTCCGTCTGCGGCTCCCGCTCCCTGGCCTGCTCGGCCTGCTGCTCCTGGTCCTGCCGCTCCCCGCCCCATCTCGGGGGTGAGCCGTCCGCCGGGAGCCGGCCGGGCCCGGCCTGGCGAGTCTCAAACGGATTGCCGGCTGCGGGTCGAGAGCGGGATCCTTGCCGGACCGGGTGGCGGGAAGCCGGGCGGGTGCTGGGCTGGTGGACCCGGACAACAGGGCTATCCAGGAGGATTCCGACGCCGTGATCACACCGGCCATCCCAAGATCGTTCCATGGGTATGATCAGCGGTTCGGCTCACCTCTCAGCTGCCGCTCAGCGGAGACGTCCACGCGGGGTCGTGTCGGGATCTCCTCGTAAGGTGGGTCAGCAGATGCTCCGCCGCGAGGCGGACGGTGTCTCGCGGCGCGCCGATCGCAGTCAGGGCGGCGATGAGCCTTGCCGATGCTGCTTCCGGCACGTCCAGGTCGGTGAGGAGGGGAAACAGCAGCAAAAAGCGGGTGGCTGCGTCCTGGACGCCTTCGTCCGCAAGGGACGGGCTGTCAGCGATCCGGATCAGTTCTTGCCATGGCAGCCCGGTGCCCGAGAACTCTCCGTCCCAGCTGGCGATCTGCTCGACGTAGCCTCTGCCTGGATGGGTGAGGAGGTAGTCGGTGCCGTAGTCGCCTTCCAGGTTGCGGTAGATCACCACGACTCCGGGGCCGTCTTCTGCCGGCATCCTGAACACTGGCTAGTGCTCAGGATCGAAGAGGACCTCGGACAGGGCATCGACATCGGCGCCGTCCTCACCGAACCACTCCGGAACCGGGCGCTCGGCACACCCCCCGTCGCTGCACAACGCCAAGAGGTAGTTCGACCAGAAGCCCGGATGGACCAGCAGTGACTCGCCCGGTACGAACGGGCCGACGTCGTATCCCTTGATCAGCACCCCTGGATCCTGTCACCAGCCACCGACACGGTCCGATTCGGGATCGGCAGGGGGCGCCGTCCAGTTACGGGACAGCTCTTAGCGAACGCCCACCTGCATCAAGCACTGGCCGTGAGGCGCTGGGCAATGATCAAGATCTTCTGGCTAATAGTCAAGATCCCTTTCGGAGGGCACTCAGGGCGGCTTTCGTGGATCTCCGCCAGAGCCGCTGAAATCCGGTTGGTGGTCGTCCGGGCTGAAGATCGTTTTGTTTTGATGGGGGCTCATCGAGCCTTTCCAGTACCACCCACATGACCAGCGTCGTGTGCCGACACTAGCCGCATCAAGGGAGCGTGCCAGCCATGGCAGACCTCAGAGTCACCTACGACGAGACCGCGAACGCGGCATACGTCTACCTCACAGATCCGCAGGTTCGCACCAGGTCTTCGCGCATGTATCCCTGCGATCCGGTGGAGGTCGACGGCATGATCAACCTGGACTTCGACGAACAGGGACGCCTCATCGGGATCGAGATACTGAGGGCCAGTTCCAAGCTGCCCGAGTACCTGCTCGCGTCATCTGAGCGTCTGGACGCCGACGGTGCATGACGTGGTTGAGCGGTCCCTCGCCTCGCGCCGCATCAGGTTGGAGATGCCTCAGGCCGCGTCTGCGATCTCAATGCGGGCGCGGCCCCGCCCCCGCCCTCCGAAACCCGATTGACCTGCGGTGAATGATGGAAGCGTGATTTCCAAGGAACACGCCGTCGAGCTTGTCGACTCCCTACTGGCCCGAGAACGGCTGACGGGGGCAGGACCCGAGCTGGCCATCTGCACCGTGAAGGAGCGTGCAGTCGGCTGGCTCGTCTTCTGGAACTCCGCAGAGTACGCACGCACCCGTGATCCGCGCCACAGCCTCATTGGCAGCGGCCCCTACCTGGTGGACCGACACGACGGCAGCATCCACCACATCCCCACCACCACGTGCATAGCCGAGAACTGGGAGGAGCTCTACCTCCAGCAGATCAAGGGCATCCGACCGCCTGACCCACTGGCCTCGTCCGTGCGTGCGCTCGTACACTCCGCCGGGGTCGTGGCCGCGATGAGCCACCTGCGGAAGCAAGCCCCGGGGCTGAGTCTGCGGGAAGCGCGGGCCTACGTCGATGCCCTTCAGGGTGGCGCCGAACCCTCGGAAGAGTTGGCACGCCGCACCCGTACGCAGGAGAGGTGCCCGCGCCTTTCGATCGAAACGTTGACTGGTCCGGTCCAGTAGCCGTACGACCAACCAGGCCATTGGAAACGGTGGACCGCAACGCGGGTCGAGCACCCACCGAACCAAGACGATCTCCGGCCACGAAAACCTTGCCAGAGCCGTCGAAGTGCCCAGCCGAGTACACGGTGAACGCGTGCTCACCGAGGCACACGACTGTGCCAGATACGGTCTCGTCGGCCGCGGAACCGGGCCCGCTGCGCTACTTCTCCTGCGATATGGCGAGTGCGGGCAGGTCGAGAGCCCGGGCGAGGGCGGTGGTGACGGGAGCCCAGTGGCCGGGCAGGTGCTCTAGGAGCCAGTGGGCGGTCAACGCGAGGAAGTCGGCGAGGTCGCGCTCGGCACCGGCGAGCAGGTGGCGGAGTTCGGTGAGGGACAGTTCGATCACCGGACTGTCGCTCTGCTCGGCGTTGACCGTGAGCCGGACGGTGTCGCCGAGGCGCTCCGCAACCGGTGACACGGGGTCGTGGCCGAAGCCGAGGAGGCCGCCGCTGTCGACGAGCCTGTGCCAGTCGCGCCAGTCCTCCAGCCCGTCGCAGCAGCCGGGCAGGAACGTGATGCCGGTGGAGTTGTCGGTCACCCGCAGGCCGCCGGCTGCGAAGACGTTGTCGAAGGTCAGCAGCCCGTGGAGGAAGGAGTCAAGCGGGTCCACGGGCCGGGGCGGGCGGTCGCCGTCGGGGTCGACGTCGTTGCAACCGGCGATGCGCATCACCGCCGTCCCGACCTCGGCGGACGAGAGTTCCCCGCTGAGGGGCAGGAAGCCGAACGGCTCGGCCTTCGCGACCGGCCAGAGGTCGAAGCCGTCAGGGGTGTTGATCTCCAGGACGGGCTGCATCACGATCACCCGCTGAAGTATTCCGCATCCCCCGCCCGTGACGCCTCCCGGTTACGCCGAGCATCCTCGTCTCTGCCACGCGTGAACCGGCGCGGGAGCTCAGCGCCTTAGGTGGCCCTGTCGCAAATCCTGTGATGCCCGGGATGTTGGAGCTGGCTCGGCACCTGGCAGCGGAGTTGCGGCTCGCTGTTGACTGGAAGTCAGGCGTAGTCGGCAGTGGGCTGGGCAAGGCCGGGACCACCTGCGTGCGGGATCTGGACGTAGTCCTCCGGCGGCTTGGGCAGAGCCTGCAGGCAGGACGCAGAGCATGCGTTGACCAGAAGCGGCAGGACGTCGGTGGCGACTCGCAGCGAGATCCATGCCTGGTGGATCTCGGCTCCCTCCAGCGACCGGTCACAGACGCTGCAGCTGCGAATTGCCGAAGGACCCCACTCTCCGGGTTCGACTGCGCCAAGGCGGACGGCTCCAGTTGTTATGCGCGCGGGCTGGAGCGGCGGGAACGGTGGGCGGAGCTTCTCGTTACCGTACAGGGCGCGCGTGCTCACGGTGCTGCGCTTCAGGCTTGGGCACCTGGTCAGCTCATACGGGAACCAGTGCAGCCGGTGCGATGTGTACGGGGTGAATTCCTGCAGGCTGCTCATGGCGCTGATCTCCGGAGGGATCCGAACCAGGTTGCTGCCGTAGAGGTCGAAGTGCTTGACGGCGGTGAGGCCCTTGATGCTGGGCGGCAGAGTGACGATCTGTCGCCGCTCCTGTGGACTCATCTCAACCAGAGGTCGAAACACCTCCCGCCCGTCGGCCGCTGCTTCGTCGACCAGCGCCAGGAGATGCTGCCAGGCCGGCGAGGACGCGTCCTGCCGCTCGCTGTGGAAGCGCACCCGTCGCCGGTTGCTCACTTCGTGCTGGTCGAAGCACCTGCAGACATCTCGGGAGGCGGCACTGCTACCCGGGGCGGAGTCCGATGTGTGGCCCCATCGGTTGGTGAGCGGTGCCGAATCTGCTTCATTCGCCATGGCACACAAGATACGGAGCCATCGGCGAACCCTAGCGGGCGGGTGGCTGCGATTCGATCAACGTACCTGACCCAATCACGGGATCTGCGACAGCCCCCTTCGGCGGGTCTGTCGCAATCGGTGTGACGATCACGACGTCTCGGTCAGCTGCATGGTCTGGAGCGGGCGTGGTGCGGGTGGCTCGGATGTGGGACGCTCACGTTGTCGCTTCAACAGGTGCCGCCGGGGCACCCGAGGTCCATCGGACCGAACCAGCGGGAGTAAGAGGCGGTGCAGGCGGCAGCCGTATGCGTGGCGCGCGATCAGCGCCCTGAGTAGACCCCGCTGGGCCCCGGTACTGACGCTCCCACTGTCGATGTCACCCGCGTCACCTGGCCATCGACCTGGCCGGAGCTCCAGGGAAGGCACAGGCCGGCGATGACGGCCTTCTCGTCGTACTGGAGTCCCTGGGCGAACGCCCGGATGGCCGGCAAGTCGTCGCGCAGAACGCCGCTGATCCAGTGGGGCGGCTCGTGGCCGCGAGGGATGGTCATCATTTCGGCGAAACCGCGGACGTGGCCTGTGGCGGCGTCCTCACGGACGGAGGCCTTGGAGAGCGCTGAGGCCGGCGGCCGCGTCGAGGCCCAGGTGACCACGCAGGCCGCCCGGATCGCCGACCTGGTCGCGAAGGAGAAGCAGGGCGAGCAGGTCACCGTCTACGCCACCTACGCCTCCCTGGAGCGCATCGTGGCTGCCCACCAGGACTTCGCCCTGCCCGCCTGGGACCTCGTGATCATCGACGAGGCCCACAGGACGGCAGGCTCCGAGGGCAAGGCCTGGGCGGCGATCCACGCCGACGACAAGGTTCCGGCCGCCCGTCGCCTGTACTTCACCGTGACCCGGAAGATCGCCGATGACCGGCACGCGAAGGCCGGCCTGACCGACCTCACCGAAGGCCAGGAACTGCCCGCGCTCTGCTCGATAGACCGTCCTCATCTGGACACTGCAACAGGGCATCGAGCACGGCTATCTCGCCGACTACCGGGTGCTGGTGCCTGTTGTCACGGACGAGGACCTGCGCGAACTGCTCAACCTGCCCGCCGTCGCCGACCTGCGCTCCCAGCGCTCCAACGAGGAACTGCTCCGCTTGGCCCTGCAGATCTCGGTGCTGCGCGCGGTCGCCGACCTTGAGCTGCGCCGGGTCATCACCTTCCATTCCCGCGTGGGCCGCGGCCCGGGAGTTCGCCGCGACCATGAACGCCGCCGCCGAGCTGCTGCCCGCTACGGACCGGCCGGAGCGGGTGACCGCGCTCGCGGTGGCCGGCAGCGACCGGCTCAAGGACCGCCGGGCCGCGTTCGCGACCTTCTGGGCCACCACCGGAGAGTGGCCTGGTGAGGAGGGCGAGGAGTGCTGCATCATCTGCAACAGCCGGCTCCTGAACGAGGGCATCGACATCTAGGCCGTGGATTCGATCGTCTTTTCGGATCCGAAGTCCTCGGTCATCGACGTCGTCCAGGCCGTCGGCCGGGCGCTGCGCCAGTCCTATCGGCAGGGCAAGGTCTCCTGGGTCATCATCCCCGTCTACCTGCCCACCCCCGAGGTCGGCGACGACACAACCACCGCCGACCCGGCCGAGGTGCGCGATGCCGGGGAGGCGGTCAGGGCCGAGGCCGAGGAGGAGATCGAGGCGTCCTCCTTCCGTGCCATCTGGCGGGTCCTGCGGGCCCTGGCCGCCCACGACGCCCGCGTGGTCGGCCGGATCACCGAGCTGCGCACCAAGCGGGCGGGGGAGAAGGACCACACCGTCGTGTCGGACGCCGGCGCGGACACGGACGCCGGGGCCGGTCAGGACGGCGCCGAGCAGCCGAATGGGGACACGCCGGTCGACTGGCTGCGGATCAACGCCCGCAAGCACGCCGCGCAGATCCTCCAGACGGTGATGCTGCGCGCGTTCAACCCGCGCGCCACCGAGTGGCAGCGGATGTACCAGCTGGCCGCCGCGTTCCGGGCCCGGCACGGGCACCTGGACGCGGTCGACAAGAGCGTCGACGGCGACCTGGTGAGCTGGCTCGACCGCCAGCGCTACCTCAAGGGCGCAGGACTCCTCGCCCCGCTCCGGGTGAACGAGCTGGACCAGCTGGACATGATCTGGGACAAGCACGCCCACTCCTGGGAGCGCGGCTTCGCCCACGCCCGCGCCCGGGCAGAGCGGCACGGGCACCTGGCGATCCCGGCCGCTGAGAAGCTCGACGGCCACGGCGTCGGCGCCTGGATGGGCCGCCAGCGCAAGAACCCGAAGCTCACGGCCGCCCAGGGCGCCAAGCTCACCGTGCTGGACGCGATGTGGCGCACCGAGCCGGACTGGAACCGCTCCTACCGGAGCCTGCTCGCCTACATCGCCGCCGGCGGCACCCTGGACGGCCCCGCCAACCGCACCGGCGCCGACACCGACCCCACCTTCCGACCCGGCGCCTGGCTTCGCAAGCAGGACAAGGCCCGCACCGACGGCAAACTCAGCCCCCAGCAGACCGCCGTCCTCGACGCCCTCCACACCTGACCGACACCACCCGCCACACCGCCGCCGAGGAACACGACCGAAGGGGACCCACCATGGACGAGCACGAGGAGCGGTTCCCGCTCACGCTCTACCGCCACGACAGCGGCGAGCTGATGATGCCGGCCACCCACGTGACCGCCCTGCTGCGCCACACCGCCGAGACCTTCCGGCTGGCACGGGTGCGGGGTGAGATGCGGATGGACCTGGAGAGCACCACCCGACTGTACGACTGCCTGGTGCAGTATGCCGCCGGCCTCGACGCCTCCTTCGCCCACGCCGATGCGCACGGGCAGCCCGGCCGGGGCCCGGTGACGGCCCGCGCGCGGGCGGACGAACTCGTCCAGTACCTGGCCGAGGTGACCGGCGCCTACCTCGCCGCCGGCGAGCCCTCTCCGGCACCGGCAGCCGTCAGGAGGGCATGGATTGCCCGGACCAGACCGCGAGCTTCCCACCCGGCATCGAGACTACCCGCCAGCCTCCCGGCCCCAGCACTTCCCATGCCTCGAACGACGGGTCCGCCCGACTGTTGAGGTGGCAGCCGTTGTCGAAAACCAGCCGCAGCGAGCCAGTCTTGAAGGCCACCGCAGACAAAAGCTTCGCTTCGAACAGCCCGAGCGCCGCCGCCACATCCTGTCGTCCTGGGTCGAGGAAGACATGCTGACGGCCGTCACCGACACCCTGGGTGAGCTCGAAGGGGCATCCAAGAACCACGCGCGCATCCGAGTCGAGGCGCAGGAACAGCTGGTAGCCAATGCTGATCTCGGTAACCGCCAGGCCCCGAAGATTCATGATCCAACGGTCTTCGTGCTCGGCCAACAACGATTCATCCACCACAGCAAGATGCACCGTGGAGCACCAACAACGCCAGCCGAATAGACCCCCACGGCCTCGCGGCCCTCACGGTGGGGCCAGCCAGCACGGGAATGGCCAGGTTCGGAACACCGACACTTCACCAGTCGAGGACGGCACCATGGCCGACGCCGATCACGACTGCGACGAGGACCACGACGGCGAGATCAGCTGGGAGGGCCGCGCCGAGTGCACCTGCCGCTGGTCCCTTCAGACCCAGTTCGCCGACGGCGACTACATCGAGGCCGACCACGACTGCAACGCCGACCAGTGGCACCACCACTCACGGGGCGGCCCCAGGGCACGGGCCGCCCCGCACCGCTTTGTGAAGGAGAGACGCGCATGTTCGGCCCTGGCTACAACCTGGTGACGGATCTCCTGGTGGCCGCCGGCCGCACTCGCGAGCAGGCCTCCGCCGTGGTCGCCCGGATCGAGTGGGATGTTCTCGACTGGGCGCAGGGCACCGTGAGCAGCACCGGACTGCGCTTTCCCGACGGCACGTCCGACGACTACGTCGACGGCTGGTACGACGGCAGCGTCGCGGCGAAAGCCCAGCTCGCCGAGCAGGCCCGCGTCGAAGCCCGCAACGGCGGACTGGCAGTACCTCCGGGCCCCACTCCTCCCGATCCCCAGCCGGTCGTCCCGGCGCCCACGGATCCGGGCCGGGTACTCGGTGTGGCCCTGGAGCTGTTCGCGGGTCTCGTCGGCGAGCAGCCGCACGACGACGAGATGACCGACGCCGTCCTGGACGCGATCCAGTGGCTCCTCGACGGCCCCGACTACACCGCCACCCTCACCGCCTTCGTCCGCGACCGGGAGCGGGAACTGCGCGAGATGTACCGCAACTACGGGCACGGCACCGGCCACGACCGCGACCCGGACGGGTGGCCCGGCCCCCGCTACGTCCTGGTCCGCCAGCCCGAGAGCCTGATCCTCGCCGAACTGCTCACCCGCCGGCCCCAGGCCCTGGCCGCCGCCTGGAACGGCGTCCTGCCCGCCGTCCTCCTCGACGACACGACCACGGCATGGCCCCACCGCACCTGACCACCCCGCCCCGACGCCCCGGAAGGCCCGCGATGACCGACACCACCCGCCCCACCCCGGACCACACCCCGGACCCCGCCGCTGCGCCCGTACGGCTGGAGCTGACCCCGGACAGCAGCCGGTCCGCGCCCGCCGACCGGGAGCTGGGCCGCCCGATCCTCGACTCCCCGCTGGTGCGCGGCTCGGTGTGGCTGCGCTGGAGCGGCCACGACGGCATCCGCACCCTGCACCACGGCGCCGACCTCGCTCGCGGCTGGACCGAGCGCGATGTCGACGGCCTGGATGGCTGGGTGGCCCTGGTGGAGGGCCGGATCGTCCGCGCCGCCGGCCCCGGCCTCGCCGCGCCGGAGCCCGTCGTGCACGCCGAGGCCTGGCAGGCCGGCGCGACCCTGCACGCCGCCCTCGCCCAGCATCCCGCCCCCGCCCACGACGCCGAGGAGTACGGCGACCAGGAGCACCCGCTGCTTGGCGACCTTCGCAGCAGCATCCGCCGCCGGGCAGCCGGTCTCACCCTGGATGCCATCGACCAGGCCCTGCACCGGGCCCGGGACGACGAGCGCACCGCCGACCGGCACGCCGACACCGGAGACGAAACCGCCGCCGCCACCGCGGCCGCCATCCTCGACGAGTGGCAGCGCCTGCGCGACCACACCGCCCAGACCCGCGCGCAGCGCTACGACCCCGACCACGACACCACCCTCCAGCACGCGCTGCGCTTCGAGCGCCACCGCCGCGATGTCGCCGAATGCGCCCGCGAGGCCACCCACGAGGCCCGACAGAGCATCGACGTCGCGCACCGCCGCCTGGCCGGGCCCACCGCCCAACCCCTCTACACCGCCCTGGACCGCGCCGGCCTCCGCACCCTCACCGACGACGACCACCAGGCCGTCCGCGACCTCACCCGCCACCTCAACGCGGCCACGCTGCGCCAGGTGACCGACTGGCTGGAGCGCACCCGCACCGCGGCCCTCGCGCTGCGCGCCGAGCATGCCCCGCCCACCCGGCCCACGGTGCGCCGCAGCCGCTTCTGATCGTCCGTCAGCAGTTGGTCGCCGGGGAGATGCCGCGTCGGTGTCGGACCAGGCTGGCATGCTCTGGTGTCATGAACGTACAGAGGTTCTGGAAGTTGATCGAGGATGCTCGCTGTCAGGTTGCCGATCCGGCCGACGGGGATGCAGTCGCGGCCGAGGCTATGGCTTTGCTCTCCGCCCGACCCGGCGACGAGATCATCGCCGCCGATCAAGTGCTGCGAGACCTGCTGGCGCGCTCTTACAGGGACTCTTTGTGGGCCGCCGCCTACACCATCAACGGTGGGTGTTCCGACGACGGCTTCGACTACTTCCGCGGCTGGCTGATCACGCAGGGCCAGGGCGTGTTCGAGCAGGTCCTGGCCGATCCGGACTCGCTGGCTGACCTGCCGATGGTTCGTGCTGCCGCTCCCCACGGGGTGATCGACTGCGAGGCGGCGTTGGTCATAGCTTGGGATGCCCATCTCGAAGCGACTGGCGATCAACTCCCCGACTACGTCTCCACGACCCAATATCCCGACCCGGACCCCGAATGGGCATTCGACTTCGATGATCGAGCCGAGCTGAGGCGACGCCTGCCGGAGCTGGCGGCGCTCTACCTGGTCTGAAACTACGCTCGCCTGCGACCAGGTCCGCGCCTCCTTCAGGTCAACCGCTTGGCGAGTCGAGCTTGTGGTGGTGTGGGTGGGTTGTGATCAATTCTGTAGGGGTGCTGTGTTGCCTGGTCAGCTGCGTGTGGTGGGGTTGTGTGGTTGGCGGCGGTAGAGGGCGATGTCGTGGTGGAGGCCGATGATGAGGTCGCCAGTGGTGGTGAGCGTGACGGCCCAAGGGTTGTCGGTGAGGATCTCTGCGATGGCCCGTCCGGTGGTCAGGTCCCACACCCGCACCGACTTGTCGTAGCTGCCGGTGACGGCGACGGGCCGGCCGTTGAGCATGGTGCACGCCACCGCGAACACGTTGCCGGTGTGGCCGGTGAGGGGTCCGCCCAGGGTCCGTCCGGTGGTCAGGTCCCACACCCGCACCGTGGTGTCCGTGCTGCCGGTGACGGCGACGGGTCGGCCGTCGAGCATGGTGCACGCCACCGCGTTCACGGGGCCGGTGTGGCCGGTGAGGGGTCCGCCCAGGGTCCGGCGGGTGGTCAGGTCCCAGACCCGCAGCGTGGTGTCCGTGCTGCCGGTGACGGCGACGGGCCGCCCATCGAGCACCGTGCACGCCACCGCGTTCACGCCGCTGGTGTGGCCGGTGAGGGGTTCACCCACCGGCTGGCCGGTGGTCAGGTCCCACACCCGCACCGACTCTTCCCAGCTGCCGGTGACGGCGACGGGCCGCCCGTCGAGAGTTGTGCATGCCACCGCGTAC
>NZ_JBHUSG010000054.1:0-67855 GCF_042673745.1 Kitasatospora sp. NPDC057015 | reverse complement strand
GGTAATGCAGCGGCAAGCCGCTGCATAGTGAGCGCCTTCGCTTCGCTTCGGCGGGATTCCCGCGCAGGCGCGTGAATCGGATTCCGCGGGCGGAATCCTGTTGGTGTGTCAATTCGCGCAAGCGCGAATTGACGTGATTCCCGCAAGCGGGAATCCGGCTGACTAGGAGGGGTGGTGGCTCGGTCTGATGCACTGTGTAGGTTTTGACTTGGCTTGCCAGTGCCTGTTTCTGGTGACCTGTTCGGTTGCTTGCTGTCATGACTGTTCCGGGGTGGTCTGTGCTGGTCGGGGCGGGTCCCATCTCGGCCGGCCTCCCCCGGGGGTGGAACCAGGTTGTTGACTTGACGTCGGGTCAGGGTAGCGTGTCCGTGCCGTCCTTGGTGGACTTGTGGACTTTTTGGCTGCCTTCCTGAGTCCGGTGTACCCTGTGAGGTGGCTCTTGATGCAGGATGATGCACTGTGTAGCTTTTGATTTCTGGCGCTACCCCCTCTGGGCGTCCGCCTGATTTCCGATTTTCAGCCCGTTCGACTCGTGCTGGTGCCCTGGGAAGGAAATTCAGAAATGGCTGTGCAGCTCCGGCCTCATCAGGTGGAAATGGTCGAGGCGATCGTGCGGGGTCTCGACGTCCCGCCGGGCGGGGTGGTGCCGGCCGGCGGGCTGCGGGTGACGGCGATCTCGCCGTGCGGCAGCGGGAAGACGATCAGCGCCGCCTCGGCGGCGCTGCGGATCGCGCGGGAGGGGCGGGTGCTGGTGCTGCTTCCGACCCTGGACCTGCTGACCCAGACCATGCAGGAGTGGCGGAGGGTCGGGCACGAGGGGCCAGCGGTGGCGGTGTGCTCGCTGCAGGACGACGCGCTGCTCTGCTCGCTGGGCGTGCGGTGCACCACCAACCCCCTGCAGCTCGCGCTGTGGTTCGGCACCGGGCCGGTGACGATCTACGCCACCTACGCCAGCCTCGGGACGCTGGAGGCGGCCTTCCAGGGCGCCTACGGGCAACGACTGGAGCAGATGGACCTGATGGTGGTGGACGAGGCGCACCGGACGTCGGGCAGTTTGGGGAAGGCGTGGGCGGGCGTCCATCGGCAGGGGGTGCTGCCGGCGGTGCGGCGGTTGTATATGACGGCGACGCCGCGGGTGTGGCAGGAGCGGGCGGGGTGGCAGTCGCGGGAGGGGGTGAGGGATCGGTTGCCGGAGGAGTTGGCGGCGTCGATGGATGATGAAACGATCTTCGGAAAAGTCGTATACAGACTAACCATGGGGGAAGCAGTCTCCCGGGGAATCCTGGCGCGCTATCAGATCATCGTGGTGGAGATCCCCGACCCCTACCTGACGCCGGAGCGCCTGCGCGGGCCCGAGCGGAACGAGGAGGAGGTGCGGGGGCTGCGGCTGGGCGCCGTCCAGGCGGCGATGATGCGCACCGCGGCGGAGCACCGCCTGCGAACCATGATCACTTTTCATCATCGGACGGTGGAGGCCGAGGCGTTCGCGGCCGGTCTGCCGAAGGTGGCGGCGCAGCTGCACGCGGACATCCCCGGCTTCTACCCGGCGCCGGAGGCCGTGTGGGTGGGCTGGCTGTGTGGGGAGCACGAGGCGGACGACCGGCGGACGGTGTTGAAGGCGTTCGGTGGTTGGCCGGGCCTGGCGGTGCTGTGCAACTGCCGCGTCCTGGGTGAGGGCGTGGACGTGCGGGCCGTGGACTCGGTGGCCTTCCTGGACCCGAAGGGCTCCCCCGTCGAGATCGTCCAGGCGATCGGGCGGGCGCTGCGCAAGAAGCCCGAGGACGACAAGCTGGCGTCGCTGGTCGTGGTCTGCTTCACCCGGCCCGGGGAGAGCGAGGAGGACATGGTCACCTCCGCCTCCTACCGGCCGCTGGTGCGCGTCCTGCAGGGCCTGCGGGCCCACGACGAGGAGGCCGTGGACATGCTGGCCATCCCCACCACCAACACCCCCAACGCCGCCCCGGTGCGGATCGGGCAGGCGCCCGGCGAGGGTGAGCAGGAGAGCCGGTTGCTGGTGCGGTTCTCCTCGCGGCGGGACCCGTTCTTCCTGGCGGATCTGGTGCAGTTCAACGTGATCGACACCGAGCGGATGGACTGGGCGCGCGGGTACATGGCGGCCCGGGCATTCCGGAAGCGGGAGAAGCACCTGCGGGTGCCGCACGAGCACAAGGAGGGCGGGTACGGGCTGGGGCGGTGGATCAGCGTGCAGCGCCGCGTGCGCGGGGCGGGAGCCATGGAGGGCGGTCGGTTCCAGCGTCTGGAGGCGTTGGGGATGGTGTGGGACGAGCAGGAGGCCGCGTTCCAGGAGAACCTGGCCGCCGCGCGGGTCTGGTACGCCGAGCACCGCACCCTGGCCGCACCGCGCGGGGCGGTGGCGCTCGACAAGGCGGTGGGCCAGTGGCTGTCGAACTGCCGGCGCCCCGGCTTCCTGGCCGGGCAGCCGGGACGGGCCGCGGCCCTCGCCGAGATCGACCCGGACTGGAACCCGCACTGGCCCGTCGCGTGGCAGCGGCACTGGGCAGGCGTCGCCCTCTGCCTGGACGGCGGCGCCACCCTGGCGGACCTGGTGCCCGGTGTCACCGTGCACGGCGACGACATCGGCCGCTGGCTGGAACGCCAACGCCAGCCCGTCACCTGGCAGGCACTCATGCCCGGCCAGCGCGAACGCCTGACCCGACTCGGGATCGAACCCCACCCGGTCCCCGGGCCCCGGGGAGCAGCGGGGGGCGGGCTGTCTGGTTCGGTGCTGGGCGCGGCGGCTGGCGGTCGGCCGGGTGCCGAGGAGGGTGCAGCGGCTGAACCGCGCGGCGCAGCGGCGGGTACGGCGGCCGGGCAGGGCGGCGCAGCGGCGGGTGTCGCGGTGGGACGGCCGGGCGCGGCGGCCGGTGGTGGTTCTGGGGCGTTCGAGCGGGGTGTGGCGGCGCTGCGGCAGTACGTCGAGCGGGAGCAGCGGGTGGTGGTCCCCCGGGGTCATGTGGAAGCGGTGGGGGATGGTGAGGTGAAGCTCGGGGTGTGGCTGTCGAACATCAAGAGCCGTCGCGATCGCCTTGATCAGGTGCAGCTCGCCGTGTTGGCCGAGCTCGGCCTTCCGTGGGCGTCGGGCGCCTGGGTCTGACCGGGCCGGGGGGCGGGTAGTGAGGCGTGGGTGCTTGTCGGGAGGCGACGTTCCGCTTGGCTACCGGTTGCCCAGCTTGGGGGTCAGGGTGCCGCTGCGGCGCACCGGTCCGCTGGTCTGGCTCCACACCGGTTCGCCGCATCGCAGCAGCGTCCATCCGCGGCTGCGGTGGGGCATCAGCTCGCCGACGCCGAGTTGCCCGAGCAGTCGCGTGACGAAGGCGGCCTGTTGGTGGAGCAGGATCCGTTCTCGGTGGGCGTCGCTGCGGTGTCCCTCGGCGCGGGCGGATGCGTCCCGGGCGTCCCGTCTGCGGGCGGCGTCCAGTGCGCAGCGGAGGGCTTCGGTCTCGAGTTCCTGCGGTGTCCAGGGGGTCGGCAGTTGCTCGTTGACCGCGGTCAGGTGGGCGCGCCACTGGGGCAGCATCCAGTTGTTCCTGGTGATGGTGGCCTCGGTCTGCGCGAGGAGTTGGGAGATGGGGGACGGGCAGAGGAAGACGGCCAGGCGCCCGTAGGGGCCGAAGGTGCAGTGCGTGTAGTCGGCGGCTTGGGCGATCTGGGCGCCGAAGTCGCCGAAGCTGTGGATGTTCTCGGGGAACTTGAACTCGACCCCGAGGATCGGCTCCGCGTCGAACCAGCCGGCGGGGTCGATGGGCCGCAGGACGGCGTCGATGCGGACGGCTTCACCGGTGGGGTACCGGCCCGGGACTTCCCGCTCAATGTGGAAGTGGGCCGCAAGGATGTCCAGCACGCTGTCGGCCATCTCCCGCTCGTTTCGGTAGACGCCTGTCGGTGGTGCAACGAGGTCCGAGTACTGCACCTTTCAAGGGTGCCCGGCGCCACTGACACCGGCGGGTCCGGCGGGTCCGGCGGGGTCGTGCGGTCGGAGGTTGGGTGGCCGGCCGCGCGCTGGGGCCGTGGTGCGGCCGGCTCTGGTTGCCGCGGCTTGCGACCTGGCGGGGGTGGTTTATCTGGTTCCAGCAGGGCGCGGCAACCCTGCGGCGGTACGGCCGCGCGGAGCAGCGGTCGTCGTGGTCCGGCGGCGATGGCGGAGCTTAGACGGGCGGGGCCGAGGTAGGGCTCGGGGTGTGACTGGCGAGCATCAGGGGCAGCCGGGGGCGGCAGCGGTTAGGGGCTGGTGGGCGGCCTGGGGAAATACGGATGCATTTGTACCGCTTCGGGCGATATCCTCGGCCGGTCGGTGGCGCTCCATCGGGGAGCGGCTGTCCACTACTACCTGATCGGCAGGTATTGCGATGACACTCAGTCGCCTGGCGGCGCAGTTCGCCGCCGAGATCAACCAGCAGGACTGGTCCGACGCGCACATCCGGGCCGACCGGGCCGGACACCGCCGGGACCGCGATCGTCCCGGTTCTGCGGAAAAGGTGCTGTCCCCAGCCGAGGCCGAGAAAGTCAAGATCAACGCCGCATGGGTCACCGCCCAGGTCCTCGGCTACAACGACTCCAACTTCGACCCGCACGAGTTCTTCAAGGCTTGCGGCGTCTCGGACCAGTGGCTCTGGAACCGGGATGGCCAGCGCAGCGGCTTCGTCGCCGCCGGGCTCAGGACGCGCACCGGCCTGGCCGGGGAAGTCGAGTACCAGGTTCCCGGTATGTGGGGCTGCTGGGAGGGCGCCCCGATCGTCGACTGATCGTTGCTGCCGTACGGCCGGCCCTCGCCCTGGACGGGCGGGGGCCGGTCGGTGGTGATCGGCACCGGGCTGGCGCACTCGCGCCGGGGTGGTGTCGTGCACGTCCTGAGCTCGGCGGCGGTGTCTGGCGGGCCGCCCTTGCCGACCGGCGGCGACGCGTGAGCGGCGGCCGGTGGCTGGTGGCAGGGGCTCGCCACCAGGCCAGCCGGTGCGCGGGCCCCTGGGGAAAACGGACTGGATGGCAACGACGATCAGGCCGAGGCTGAAGCAGCCGAAGGCGTCGGCGGTCAGCCCCCGTGGTGCGTCAGCCAGAGCCCGCCCGCGCCGGCGCCGAGGTCGGCGGCTGCGAGGCTCGGGTCCGGACGGGAGCAGCGGGAGGGCGGGCACCGCCGGGAGCAGCGGGAGGGCGGGCACCGCCGGGCGGCGGGGTGGGGGCGGCCTGGTGGGAATCGTCATGCCGAAGGCGCTGCCCCCGGCTGGTCGGTCCCGAACCTCTATGGCGGGCTGACATCGGCGCCGTCCTCGAGGGCGGCGCCGGTCGCCTTGTCACCGTCGCGCCGACGCGGGTCGCCAAGGCTCGGTGACCGTCCAGGGCTCTGGACGTTTTCGGATCCTACTGATTTTCGGCTGCTCTGAGCTGCGCTGATGAGGGGCGGTTTTTTCTCGGGTGAAGACGTCGGCCTGGACGGGTCCCGAAGCGAGTGGAATCCGGGGGCGGGAAAACGGAAGATTCTCCTTGTCCGCGGAGGCGCAGCCCCGCAACTCCACTCGGGTGGTGCCCAGTTGTGCCGCCAGTGCCCCTACTTCCTCTGGAGCTTCGCCATGTCCTCGTCTTCTCTGCCGTCTGGCGTCCCGACGCCGCTCTCCTGCTCCACCGCCCTGCCCGCCGGTCCCGGTCGTCCGGTGCGCGCCGACCCGGGTCGCCTGGACGTGGCGGACGTGGTGGTCGTGGTGGTGGTCGTGGTGGTGTCGGGCGCCCTGGCCGCCATCGGCCGTCCGGCCCCGGACGCGCTGGTGGTCATCGCCGGTGCCGTGGCCCACCTGATCATGCGCGGTATGCCCGGTGGCCGCCCGGCGGCCCGGCGCAAGGGCCGCTGACGATGAACCGTCTCCCCAAGGCTGCCGCTACCGGGTCCGGTTCCCAGCTGCAGGCGTTGGCCGCCTACCTGCGCCACCTCAAGGACGAGTCCGGCCTGCGGTACTCCGATCTGGCGGACCGCACCGGCGCCAGCGGTTCCCCGGGGCGCCGGGGGGCCACCACTCTCAGTCAGGCGGCTAGCGGTACCCGGATGCCGCTGCTGGTCACCGTCGAGGCCTTCGCCCGTGCCGCCGCTCCCCCTGGCAGCCCTGGGGAGCCGGCCGCGCAGCGGCGCGCCGCCCGGGCCCGTGCGCTGTGGGAGAGCGCCAGGGCCGAGCGGGCGCGCAGGTCACCGTCCGGGCCCGGCCAGCGGCTGCAGCAGGTCCGCACCACCGCCGCCCTGGGGCGGGCGTTGGCCTACCTGCGCAGGCGTGCTGGCCTGTCCCTGGCGCACCTGGACCGGGCCACCGCTGCCGGCGGCCACCGCGTGCCGCGCTCGAGCATCCACCTGATCCTGGAGGGCAAGGCCCTGCCCACTCGCGACCAGCTCGCCGCGCTGCTCACCGCCCTCAGGGTTAAGGGGGACGACGCCGGCCGGTGGCACACCGTCCGCGACGGAATCGACAACCGGCTCCACCCGCCCGCTGCGGTCCGGAGCTGGGGGTACACCTGTGCGGACTCCGACCCCCGTGTCCAGGACTACCTCGAGCGCCGCGAGCGCGACGAGGAGATCAAGCGGCGTACTGGGCAGATCCACCCCGACGAAACCTACGACGACTACCAGGAGCGGATGCGCAACCCGGACTACGACTACGAGCAGTGGATGTTCGATCAGGTCAACCAGAGAGCCAACAACGACTGGCACCAGTGGAACGCGAGCGGGGAGTAGGACGCCGGCCTCTCCGCAGGGGCAGGACGCCTACGCAGTAGTCAGGGCCGAGCCGGATCGGGCGCGTTCGGCGGCGAACCGCTGGGCGACGTCCCTCAGCGGTTCCAGCACCGGTCGATGGGCGAAGGCCTGGTTGTAGGCACGGCGGCCGGCCTCCCAGACGAACCTCGGGTCCTCGGGCGGGAGCCGGTCGGTGTGGTGCCAGTGGATCACCGGCGGGTGGATGGTGATCAAAACGGTGATCGGCGTACTCAGTCCGACAGTGGCGCGGCCCGTCAGCGGCAGGGCGTGGGTGCTCTGGTCACGCAGCTACTGCAGGCCGCGGATCACGGTTGCGGGCGGTGGCGTAGGCGGGGTCCGTGTTGGCGAGCTGCTCGTCGATGGTGCGCGCCCAGTAGGCGATCCCCATGACCGGCACGGTGACGGTGTAGAGGTCGGCGGTCGTCTCCAGGCAGCGGGTGGGGCGGACGCGGGCCTGGTGGAACCCGTCGAGGCCGATGCCGGCCAGGCCCGGGCGGCGAGAGCAGTCATCGGCGACGGCCGACCGGCACCGGCTGCGGCGGCGGTCGCGCCCTCAGGCCGGTTGGTGTGCGGGCTGCTGTAGGAGGCCCGGCTGGAGGGCGGCATCAATCAGGCCGAGGACGAAGGTGGAGATGGGCAGTTCAACGGCGGGTCGGCCCGGGCTGGGCTCTGGGGCTGATGCCCGATCGGGCACCGCTCGGTGGGGTGGCGTGGGAGGATCCTGGCATGGTGCGCGACGTGGCAGTGGCTGGTGCATCGACTCGTTCTGTGGGTGCGGTGCCCACGATGTTGCGTACCCCGCCGGCCGGTGGTCCGGTTCTGCCGCCGGTGGTCACGAAGGCTGACTACCTTCCGCTGGGGGAACTCGGGTGGGCGGATGTCGAGCGGCTGTTTCTTCGCCTTGCCGAGCGGGAGGGCCGTGCTGAGTATGCCGAGCTCTACGGGACCGCTGGGCAGGGCCAGGAGGGGATCGACCTGGTCGTCCGCAATGCCCGGGCAGGAGGCGGTTCTGGCGGGTCGTCTGCGCGGCGGTACACCACGTTGCAGTCGAAGGCAGTGAAGAGTCTGACCGCGTCGAAGATCAAATCGGCGGTCGACAAGTTCGTGACCGGCTCGTGGGCGGACCGGTCCGAGGTCTTCATCTATGCCACGACGCACGAGTTGAGACCGACTCAGCTGGTGGAGGAGCTCGACAAGCAGGCTGACCGGTTGGAGCGGTTGGGTGTCCGGCTTGAGCGCTGGGGGCGTGAGCGGGTATCGGAGCTGATGCGCCCGCTTCCCGAGCTCGTGGACGACTTCTTCGGCCGTGAATGGGTGAAGGAGTTCTGTGGCTCCGATGTGGCGGCCTCCCTGGAGGGGCGCTTGCAGGGGCGGGACGTGGTGACCTTGCGGGCGGGTCTGCGGGACCTCTACCGCGCATCGTTCGCTGTCCAGGACACCGGCTCCTCCCTGCTGGTGCCCTCGGTTGCGGGAGCACCGATAGATCCCCCGGGGTTCGTCACCCTCGACATCGCCGAGGGCGGGAGTGACCCTCTGCTCGGATCCCGGACGGACGGCGCAGCGGGCCGCGGGGAGCAGGACGGCAGCGATCCTGCCCGGACGGAGGCACTCGCGTCGGGGGCGGGGGGTGGTCGGCTGGGCAGGGCTGGGGTGGTCGCGGGGGAGCGTTTCGGGGATACGGGCCGTATGGTGGCGCCTCTGGATGGGCTCCTTCAGCGGGGGCGGCTCGAGGATGATCTGGGAGCGGCGGACATTTCGCGTGTCCCGGTCGACGAATGGCTGGCCGGGGGGATGCTGTCGGTGGTTGCCGGGCCTCCGGGGGCCGGCAAGTCGAGCCTCCTGCGGCACGTTGTGTTGGACCTGTTGGAGGACGCTCCGAGTTCGGCCGCTCTTGCCGACCGGTTCGGGTCCCGGGTTCCGGTGTGGTTGCCGTTCCCTTTCCTGTGCGAGCACATCCGCGAGGGCACCGACCGGTCGGTCGGCTCGGCGGTGCGGACGTGGCTGACGCGGCACTCGGCGCAGCATCTGCACGCTCTCGTCGACCAGGCTCTGGAGGATGACCGGCTGCTGCTCGTGGTGGACGGGTTGGATGAGTGGACCGATGAGGAGAGTGCTCATCCTGCGCTGAGCCTGTTGGAGACGTTCGTGCGGAGCCGGAGTGTCGCGGCTGTCGTCTCCAGCCGCCCGTACGCGCTGCGAAGGCTGGTCACGCTCGCCGGCTGGCGGGTCGGGCACATGGCGCCGCTGTCCGCGCAGCAGCGTCGGCAGCTGGCGGCGATGGCGTTCGCTGCGAGCGGCCGGGTCCCCCAGGCGGCGTCGGGGGTGGCCACTGGGGCGCCGGCGGTGCCGGATGCGGCCAGGGTGACGGCGGACGACCTGGTCGACAGGTTCTGCGACGAGCTGGGCGCGGTGGCGGAGTTGGAGGTGCTGGCCCGGGTTCCGCTGTTCCTGCTGATGCTGGTGGGTCTGTGGTCGGGTGGGCCGCTGCCGGCCAAGCGGGTCCACGCCTACGAGCGGTTGGTCGATCTGCTGGTGGAACGGCATCCCGCCATCCGGCGGCGTGCCTCGCCGCGGCCGGGGCCGGGGGTGGACACGGCCGAGATGCGGCAGATTCTGGCTGCCGTGGCGTACCGTCTGCGCTCGCGTGAGGCCGGGTTCGTCGCCGATGCGGGCGTGTGGCGCAGCGCGGTGGTCGAGGTGCTGTGCGACGAGCAGCTGCTCGGGTACGAGGTGCACGAGGCGCGGCGCAGGGCGCCGCAGATCCTCGCGGCCGGCGAGGGTGATCTCGGGGTGCTCGTGTCGTACGGGGCCGGGTCGGTCGGCTTTGCCCACCGGGCGGTTGCGGAGCAGCTCGTGGCCGAGCACCTGCTGGGGCTGCCGTTTCCGCAGCAGGAGAAGGTCCTGCGCGCGCGGGTGGGCGACCGGTCCTGGCGCGAGGTGCTGCTGGCGCTCTTGGCCGGCCAGCAGCGAGCCAACGAGGTCGCGGCGCTGCTCGACATCGCCGTCGCCGCCGGTCCGGAGAACTCGATGCCGCTCCTGGGCGGGTACGAGTTGGCGGCCGAGGCGTTGGCGAGCGGTGTGCGCCTGTCACCCCGTGACGTCGGGCGATTCTGCGATCTGCTCTGCCGGCGGGTGGAGCGGCATCCGTGGATGCCCCACCGAGCCCGCCTGCTGTCCTCGCTGACCGGCGCGCTCGCGGACACCACGGCACGCAGGTCGCTGATGCCCTGGTTCTCCCAGAAGATCCTCGGGCGGACACAGTCTCCAGGGGCATGGTACGAGCTGCACAACACGGGCATCCCCGCCGAACAGGCGGAGCCCGCGCTGCTGGCGGGCATCCGCCATCCTGCGTCCCGGGTGAAGGACGCGGCGGCCCGGGCGTTGGCCGAACGTTTCGGCGGATCGCCCGAGATGCGGGACGACCTGGCGGCCCTGGTACTGGGTGCGGCGGATGCCCGTACCCAGGGTGCCGCACTTCAGACGCTGACCACAGGGTGGCCAGCGGAGCCCCTCACGACCGAGCTGATCGCCTGGGGCCGACGCCAGCGTGCCGCCAAGATCCGGGCCGTGGCGATCCGGGCAGCGCGCGAATCGTCGCAGTCATCCGATGCCGACGGCGGCGCAGCGCCGTGGGTGCAGGAGGAGCGGCAGTGGCTGCTGTCCGTCCTGGATCACGGTTCACGGCAGGTCCTGCCCCAGGACTCGGCGCTGGTCGAGATGGTGTGCGAGGCGGCGGAGGGCGACGCCGAGGTCCGTGACCGGTGCCTGAGCCTCGTAAGCGGCTTCCCCGGATCTCCCGGGCCGCAGGGCTTCACCGCGCTGGCCTGGAGGCTACTGCCGGTCACCTTCGGAAGCGATCCCAAGGTGATCGACTGGATGGTGGCCGCGCTCGCCTCCAAGGAGCACCTGCCGGACCGACTTACGGCCGCGCCCGACAGGTGGGCCGAGGAGCCCGCCATCCGCGACGCTGCGTACCGTCGCCTGCAGCGCGACAGGGCCGGCGTCTGGGAATCCGTCGATCTGGTGCGCCTGTCCCCCACCGAACAGACACGCGATCACATGATCACCCTCCTGGACAGAGAGGCATGGCAGTCCGAGCAGGCCGCTTTCGCCCTCCAGAAGCACTTCGCCCAGGACCCGGTCGCCCGACAGGCCCTGCGGCGCAGAATCGGCGGACCGGCCGATAAGGCGGCGGCCCTCGCCTGGATCGCCGCGGACGTACTCGGCCCTGTGGCCGGCATGGAACGCCTGACCGATCTGTTGCGCGAACACTCCGGCGAGGACCGCTCCACCGTGGTGTCGGCCATCGGCCGCCTGTGGCGCAGCTGCCACGAAGGCACCACGGAGAGCACCCACGCCAGCCTCGACCGGACGGAGGCTGCCCGTGTCCTGGAGCAGTACTCCGGCCGTGACCTGGCCCTGCAGTGCCTCGATGCCGTACCCACTGAGGGCTACGGCACCGCGCGAGGCTGGATCATCGGCACCTGGCCCGAGGTCCCGGAGGTCCTGACCTACGCCCGCAAGGCATTGACCGGGCCCGAGCCCGAGGTCTCCGGCGTCCTGTACGGCTACGGACCGCACGGGGGTCCGACGGCCGCGCAGATCGTCGCCGATGCCACGGCCCTGTTGTCCCCGCTGGAGCCCGAGCTGAGGGTCGTGGCGGCCCAGCAGCTCGCACGTCGCGGCATCGACACCGACCTCGTGATCGACCTCCTTGGGGACTGGAAGTCCGACACCTCCCCCGCGGTACGCCGCGCCGCTGCCACCACCCTGGCCCGCGCACTCGCTCCACAGCGCGGCCAGGCCGTCGACGGGAGCCCTCCAGAACGCCGGCAGGAGGCCCTGGAGAGGCTGCGGCGGGAGTGCCGCACCGACTTGGCCGCCTCTTGGACCGCAGAGGATCATGAGCGCCGGACCGCCTGGGTCATCATGCTGCTCCTGGGTGATGTCACCCTGCTGGACGGCCTAGTCGAGGGCCGCGACCGCAGTCCCGTCAGCGTCAAGCTCTCCGCTCGTCCGCTGACTGCCACAGACAGCCAGTTCAGCGAACTCATCGCCGCGAACTGGACCGTTCTACAACGGCAGTGCAACAACCAGCTGATCGACCGTTTCTCCAGCAGATCCGCCCGCAGGGACCCTGCCCGGCCCGCGGTGTGGTCGGCGCTCGCGCCCGTCGCCCGTCGCCACCCGGACGTCGAGCGCGCACTGCAGGACGCAGTCCTCGCCCACCCCGAACTTCTCCGGGACAGGCGGGTACTGGCCTGGTACAGCGAGAGCAACCCGTCCGATCCCCGGCTCCTGGACCTCGCCGCGCAGGCTGCCGACATGGGGCGCAGCGTCGGCAGCGCTGCCGACGCCTTCCTCGACCAGGTGAGCGCCCCGACAAATGCCCAGGCACACCGTGACCTTCTGACCCTCCTGGTTCAACAGCCCGGCCACGGGCGGGTACCGGCCCTGATCAACGACGAGGAGATCGGCTTCCACATCAGCGGCTGGCGGCGTGTAGCCCTGGCGCGGCTCCTGCCCGACGACCCGCACGCCCAGAGTCTCTACCGCTGGCTCGGAGCCGTCCTGGAATCAGGTGAAGGGATCGACTGGACCTGGGAAGAGGCGTGCGCGGTCACAATCGGCCTCGCCCCCGCCGCCCACCTGCCCATCCTCATCCTGCGCCTCAGCGCCCGCCTGCACCGACGCGGAGAGAACTACTACGCGCCCGACCTCGTGGAGGCCGTCGTCCACCGCCTGCGCCGAGACCCCGCAGCCGAGGTTGCCCTCGTCGCCGCGATCATCCACCCGGACGGCATCGACGCGAGCACCGGCATGTGGCAGGCGCCCGACACGGTCGGCGACACTTCTCCTGCCCACCAGCAGATCCTGCTCGCCGCGCTCCTTCTCGCCGCCACCGGCCTGCCACCGGCGGTCACCGAGGCCCTCGCCCCACTCACCAGCGCCGACGCCACCCTCGCCGACAACCCCCTCATGACACCCCGCCCCGTCGCTCTCGCCGTCCTCGACCTCCTCGACGCCGCCACCTGACAACACAGCAGGCGGGAAGGCGCGGGCTCCCAGGGATCGGTGCGCCGGCGGCGGGAGCCATCACGGGCCCTCTCGTGCCGAGGGACTGCGGTGGTGGGTGCGGCTCGGTGGGAAGCGGCTGGCGCGGTTGGCCGGGCTGGGGTTGCTGTGGGTGGTTGTTGCCGAGGTGCAGGGCTGAGGTGAGGTCGTGGCTGGTGGCCGCGTCGTTGCGGCTGTGACGGTGTGGGGGGGGCGGGGCCGGGCGCTGGGTTCAGCGGGTCGACGGTGGGGCCGGCGGCCGGGGTCGGCTGCGGTTCCACAGGTGTTGGTCGTGCAGTGCGAGGAGGATCTGTCGCTCTGTCGCCCTGGCGTCTTGTGTGGTGGCGGTGGTGGCCAGCACAGCTCGATGCGTGCTCGGTCGAGCGCGGAGCGGCCCCACTCGCGTATCCGGGTTGCCTGGCCGGCTTGGGCTTCGGTGAGGCGGTCCTGCAGCCAGGCAGGGTCGGACAGGGCTTGGTCGAGCGCGGCCTGCGCCAGCCCGGAGGCCGGGCCGTCGGCGTACTTGTGCAGTCGCCTCGCAGTCCCTGCCCTTTGCGTTCGCCGCCCATGCCGACGTAGACCACCGGCCCGGTGCCTTGCCGGGCGAGATACACCCCGGGCCAGTCGGGTGCGGTGTCCAGGGCCGTGCGCCACGGCACCCATGCCGACCATGACGCCAACTCCCCCAGGTCCCCCGCCGTCTGTCCCCCTTGGTCTCCTCGGTGACCGCACCCTGGCGGCGGACGCGGGGTGTGAGGTGCGGCCCGGGAGGTCACCGTCCGATGCGGTCACACGCCATGTCGTCGGCGGGCATCTCGCAGCCACGCCGGGGCCGGCCGGGGCCGGGGCATCTACCGGTGTGCGGTGGTCCTGTCGTGTTCGCCGTCGGCTGCTGCCTCCAGGTGTCCGCGGGCCCGTAGCAGGAGCGAGTGGGCGTGGCGCAGGTGGCGGTTCACCTGCGGGTGGAGGGCGCCGCGGAAGCGGTCGGCTGATCGCAGCTCGCCGGCTGCGGCGTCGAGGAGTTCGCCGGCTTGGCGGACCGCGCGGCCGCGGGTGCTGGCCCGGTACTCCCCCGCCAACGCCTGTGTGGTGTCGGCGAGCTCCCCCACGCCGGGGTCCTCGACCGGCTGCGCGCCGAAGAACACCAGAGCGGCCGCCAGCTCGGCGAGTAAGTCGTCCCTGCGTACCGCCCACCATGAACTCACTCTGTGATCATTCCCTATGACGGGGCGTATCAGACAGTGAACAGGTCAACCCATCCCAGGCGCAGGAAGCGGGGGCGGCGCGGCCGAGCAGCCGACCGTGGGGCGCTTGGCCTGCGAGGGCGCACTGCGGGCGTGCTCCGATGGTCGGGCTCCTGGCGCAGCGCGGCCGGGTTGGTATGGGTGAGTGCGCAGAATGGTTGGTGACCGGTGTCCGGGTTCTCGCTGCGCCGACAGCCGCAGGTCGGTAGTGCTCCGCAGTGCCGCCAGGTCGTGCAGTTCGGCCACCCCGCTCAGCCCGTGCCATGGCTGCAGGCCGGCCGATGCCGTTTTGCCGCCTTCAGCGCTTCGACGCGCGCTTCTTGAGGAGGAGGAGTACGAGCGCCGAGTACCCGAGCAGCACGGGCAGAAGGCCCCAGAAAACGTGCAGCCCGATGAGGGACACCCCAAGCATCGCAACGGCGGCGGCGGCCGACTGCTGGCGGATCTCCAGCGCTGAGCGTCGGCTGGCGGATGGCCGAATCAACTGACGGCCAATGAACACCTGCGCGAGGTTGATCAACCCCACAACGCCCGCGACTGCGGCGAGGACTATCCACATCCGCGGAAGCGTAGTCCATACGGTGCCTACCCCTTGCCCTGGCTCGGCTCGAACGCGGCTGGCCCCCTCCACAGCGGATCGGCGCCACAGCACCGGGCAGGCGGACCGTGTACGGGTCCGGCCGCCCCGAGCTTCACCGTACGGCGCACGGACCGTGGGGGTGTACGAGTCGGACTATGCGAAGCAGGCGCAGCCGCACGCCCTGGTCGGGGCGCTCGGTTGGTTCAACGAGCGGAGCGGGTCGCGGGCACACCCGGGTCGACGGGGAAGACCTGGCATCGGTCACGTGCTGAGCCGCGGGGAGCACCGGAGCGGCTGGCGGGTCGGGCGGCTCCGGTCAGCGGCGGGTGCGCACCCGGGTCGGGGGCGGTTGCGGGGAAGCAGGAACTGCAGGCGGGCGCTCGGTGTCTTCCGGCGACGGGAGGCTGGTGGTGGGGCAGCCCTTGGCGGCTGAAGGACAAGCAGTTGCTCCTGGGCTGGAGGATGGAGTCGGCGCGGTGTGTCGGCGGCGGATCCTTCCCCGCCACGAGGCCGCTCTGGCGGCGTTCGGCGGTTCTTTGGTGCAATGGCCGCTGTGACGACCCCCTGGATGATCCACCGCCCCGAGTTCCTTAGGCTCACGGGGCTGCTCGACCCGGCCGTGCCGGTGGCCAGTACGGTGTCGACCTGGGACGCGGGTGAGTGGGAGATGGCCGTCGAGGATCTCGCCGACCAGCTCTCCGAGTACCACACGCCGCTGCTGCGTGCGGATCGGGCGGCCGTCCTCGCGCTGGCCGAGGTGTTCGGCGTGCCGGCCAAAGCGGCGGCGGCGCTTCGCTGGTGCCCCGATCCGGAGGCGGAGGCCGAGTGGTGGTGGGAGGTCGAGGACTCGCCCCGGGCCGCGGCCGTCGTGGGTGAACTTCGCCGGGAGGTCGCACCGGGTCACCTGCTGCACGGCTTCGCGCTCACCTGCTGGCTGGAGTGCGGGGCCTGCGACGACGTCCTGGTGCGCCTCGACGACGAGAACGCCCGCACCGGCCGGGCCCGTACCGGGTCGCCGTCGTCCGACCGACCTGGTCCCACCGCCCCGAAACCCCGCCATGGCCCTCGACCGCCGTGTTCGACCAGGCACTCGACGCCCTCGACCGACTCGAGGTCTGCTTCCGCACCACCCCAGACCAGGTGTGAACCCACCGCCCAATGTGGGGCAGCGGGCTCGGGAGCCGGGGGCATGCCATGGCGATCAGGCCGGGCGTCGGGCTGTCACAGGCGCAGGGCCGGCTCGGCAGGCTCCGGTGGACGGCCGCCTGTTGGCGCGGCACGGGGCGGCCGGCCTGTGTACCGGGCCCGGCCGCCCCGAAGCGGCGGCGCTGCACGGTCCGGGCCGTGGGGGTGTACGAGTCGGACTATGTGGAGCAGGCGCAGCCGCACGCCCTGGTCGGGGCGCTCGGTTGGTTCAACGAGCGGAGCGGGCCGCGGGCACGCCCGGGTCGCGGGGGGGGAGACCTGGTATCGGTCACGTGCTGAGCCGCGGGGAGCACCGGAGCGGCTGGCGGGGCGGGCGGCTCCGGTCAGCGGCGGGTGACGGTGAATCCGCTGTCGATCAATGCCTCGGTCCATACCTGTGGGTCGAACCACCGGTCGATGTCCGGCGCCTGGGCGGTGATCGCCTTCATCCGGGTCTGCCAGTCATGTCCGGCCGGGCCGCGGCTGCCTTCACATCCGGTGCAGCCGTCCTCGCCGTGGATGTGGCCGGCCATCCAGGCGTTGGCGGCGACGTTGAGGATGACCGCATACAGGTCGCCGCCGGTTTCGGCGAGCATGTCGGGCACGCCGGCCAGGATCAGTGCCAGCTCGGGGTTGCCGAGAGGGGGCATCGGGGCCTGACCGGCGCCGGAGGCGTTGCTGGAGTCCTCGAACTCCTGCTGTTGGCGGGCGATGGACTCCGCGAGGGCGGCCGCGTCGAAGTACCGCCAGGCGGAGCGCTCCTGGATCCCCAGACGCTCAGCCACCGTTCTGGTGTTGCGTTCGATGACATCGGCGACCGTTCCCGGTCGCACCGTCACCCCCCGCTGTGCCAGTTCGGAGAGGGTCTGTGCCACCGCGTCCTTGAACGCCTTCGTGTTCCTCACGACGAGCAGCGTAGTGCCCGGCCAAGGTGCGCTGCTCCCTCGAAGGCGGTCGTGGCGGGGCGGGGCATCGGGGAGGGCAGCGGGGGGCGGTCTTGTGGGTCGTGCCGGGCGCGGACCACGATGGGGTTTCTTTGAGTGGGAGGGGATTGACGGTGGGTGACGAGAACAAGGGTGGTCCGAACGACGGCGGTGGCGGGGCGCACGCGAAGCCGGGTGGTCCGGAGATCGGGCCCAAGCCCAGTCCGGACGGGCAGAATCCCGAGCCGGATCCCAAGCACAAGTGAGCGCCGACCTCGGGGAGGCCGCCCGGCGGGTGCTCGTCGACCATCTGGCGGGTGCCGGTGCGCTGGACGCCGGGTGGCGTGCGGTGTTCGAGGCTGTCCCGCGTCATCTGTTCCTGCCGCCGGTGTACTGGGAGTTCGTCGACGGCAGCGCTGTCCTTCGCGATCGCGCCGCGGACCCGGACGGGTGGCTGGCCGGCGCTTACCGCGACACTCCGGCCATCACGCAGTGGGACGACGGTGACGAGGTGGCTGGCCGGCGGGACTTCACCTCCAGTCTGAGCATGCCGACGATGGTGGCGCTGATGCTCCGTGACCTTGATGTCGAGGTCGGTCACCGGGTCCGGGAGGTCGGTACCGGGCCGGGCTTCAACGCCGCGCTGTTGGCGCACCGCGTGGGCGCGGGCCGTGTGGTGAGCGTGGAGATCGACAAGGCGGTGGCCGACCTCGCGCGGGCGAACCTGGCCGCGGCGGGCCTGGGAGGGGTGCGGGTCCTGGTCGGGGACGGCGCCGACGCGACGGTCGGCGAAGGCGGGCGGGCCGACCGGTTGATCGCCACCTGCTCCAGCCTGGTCACCGACCTGCCGCTCGCCTGGCTCGACCAGACCTGCCCCGGTGGGCTGATCGTCGCCCCGACGGCGACCCTGTTCGGCGGCGGCGCCGTCGCCCGCCTCCAGGTCGCCGACGACGCCCGCAGCGCGAGTGGGCGGTTCACCGGCTCCTCGGACTTCATGCGGATGCGCCAGCAGCGCTACCAGGCGCCGCCCGTGGACGCCTACCTGCCCGGCGAGTGGCCAGGCGACGCCCAGCGGTCGACCACCGATCTGGACCCGGAGGCCGTCGGCGCCTCCTGGCTCGCGCAGTTCGCCGTCGGCACCCGCCTACCGGACCTGTACTACCGGCGGGCGCCGTACCGGGAGACGGTGACCTGGTGGTTCTTCGACACCGCCGTGACGTCCTGGGCGACGGTCGACTCCGTCCCCGGCGCGGACGAGTACGACGTGCGCCAGTCGGGGCCGCGGCGGCTGTGGGACGAGATCCACGCCGCCTGGAACGCCTGGGACAAGGCCGGGCGCCCCGGCTACGAGCGATTCGGACTGACCGTGACCCGAGCCGGCCAGCGCACCGTATGGCTCGACGACCCAGGCCACCACTGGAACCCGCCCACCCGGTGACCCCCAGCACGCGCGGTCGCCCCGGCGCCTGCCTGCCTGCCTGCCGCGGGACCAGGCACGCAGACGCCAGCAGAAGCCCATCGAGGGCCGCCCGGGCCACCACGTGTCCGGGGCGCAGCAGCACTTCGATGCGCTCGCGGACAAGCGGGTCGAGGGCCTTGAGCACAGCCTGGGCCGCGGTCTCGGTCGCTGGCGGGCGAGCCTCAGTGAAGGGCGGCGGTGATGTCGGCGAGGGCCGCGGGCCCCTGGACCAAGGCGATCACCCCAGCCGCCCGGCTGGCGTTGACGTCGGCGGCCAGCACGTAGAGCGGGGTGATCGGCTCGCCGTCGGGCCGGGACGGGCGGCGGGTGGCGAGGACGGGCGTGGGACAGGCGCGCGGATCACCCGCGGTGGGCGCGGCGATGGTGACCTGCCAACGGCGTCCGGACTGGTCGAAGGCGGGCCGCCCGTCGCTGCCGAAGGGCGCCGCACCGTTTCCGGTCCCAGAAACGCGGGTCTCGTGGGTGCGCCTACCGCTCGGTGTCCAGGAAGCTGGGCTGGACACGCAGGAGGTGGGTCTCGGGGTGGTGGCTCTCGTACAGGGCGAGAAGGTCTTCGTACCGGCCGGCCCCGTACAGCGACCGGGCCGCCTCGTGGTCGTCCATTGCGCAGGCCATGGCCAGGTCCGCCCCGGCCTTCAGAGCACGCTTGCGGCTGGTGTAGGTCCAGATGTCCAGGCGGCCGGAGCCGCTGTAGCCGCGGTGGGCCAGCGTCCACACGGCGGGGGCGAGCTCGGTGGTGGTGTCCCCGCCGGGGTGGAAGACCTGGGAGGACACTTCCTCGTGGATGAAGGCCTCGCCGAGCTTGCGCGGGTCGAAGTCGTTGTCGCGCACGACGGTCAGGTCCCGCTGCAGGCCGTAGGAGGTCAGAGCGACGCGGCCGTCCTCAATCCGGACAGCCCCCACGGCCTCGTAGAGGCGCAGCGTTGCCGTGACGTCCTTGGCCACCATCGCCTTCCAGGTGGCCAGGCCCTGGGGTGGGCGCAGTTCCAGCTGGTAGGGGCCGGCGAGCTCGTTCCAGACCACCTGGGCGGCGTCCTCCTCGGTGAGGGGTCCGGTGCGCAGGCGGCGCCACAGGGCGACCAGGCCGGCGCTGAAGTCGGCCGCTCCCTGGAGGTTGGGGCGCACGAGGTGCCAGCCACGGCGGGTGTCCTCAAGCCGGGGCACGGTCGCGAACAGCACCTTGCGCAGGGCGGTGGGGTTCTCGCCCAGGCGGGTGGCGGCGGACCCGGGGCGCAGCCGGGGGCCGTCGGTGTGGAGCAGGTCGATGCGGTGCGCCCAGGCGAGCAGGCGTTGCAGGCCGTGCAGGTGTGCGGCGGACCGGGTGCCGGTGTCCTGGTCGCCGGTTGCCAGCAGCTCGACCAGGTGCCGCGCGTCCGCGCGGCGCAGCTGCCGCGTGGTGGTCAACTGGCGTCCCTGACCGACCCAGTGCGTCAGGGCGAGCATCTGCTTGACCGCTGTCGGGGGTTGCGCGCGGTCGGCGTCCGCCGGGTCGGGTGCGGCGCCGCTGCGGGCGGTCTTGGGACGGGGCTTGGTATCCGGCACGAACTTGGTCCTTCCTTCCGGCGCGCGGGCGCCTGGGGCGTTGCGCTCTCCAGGTATGCCAGAGCACCGTGCCGACGCGCCCGGAAACGCCTGAAGTAGGGCAGAGGTCTGCCCCGTGTGCTGCCTCTTGGGTGCACACGATCCGGTGACGGGACGCCCGGCTGAGGCCCGGGGCCGTAGGTGCGCGGGGCCCGGGTGCGGGGAAGGGTCTGGGAGGTAGGTGGTTGGGGGCCTGGTCGGTGCGGGCCAAGGGGGTGGGGGATGCGTGGCGATCACCGCTGTGCACGGCGAGCGTGGCCGGCTGGATGCCAGCTTGGAGGACCTCGGGTGTGGATGGGCCTGGGGCGCGGTCCACCGGGCGCGCCCTCGGGTGCCGCTGGCCTGTCCGGAGTGCGGGCACGGGATGCACGCCAAGGTCTCCCGCCACCGGCTGCGGTTCTTCGCCCACGACCCGGGGGCGCCCGACTGCGCGCTGAGCGGCGAGTCGATGGAGCACCACCTGCTGAAGCTGGAGCTGGCGAGCGCCGTACGCGCTGCCGGGTTCCACGCCGAGTTGGAGGTCCGCGGCCCCGGCGGCGACTGGCGGGCCGACGTCATGGCCTCCTCCCCCGACGGAACCGTCCGCATGGCCTGGGAGGCGCAGCTCTCCCCGATCACGGCCGAGGAGGTCGCCCGGCGCACCGCGCGGTTCGCCAAGGACGCGGTGCGGGTGTGCTGGGTGGCCACGAAGCTGCGCCCGTGGGTGGGTGCGGTGCCTTCCGTTCACGTCCGGCCGCCTGGGGAGGAGCGGGCGGGGTGGACGGTGGCCGGCGGGCTGGTGCGGTTCACCGTCGAGAAGTGCGACGAGTGCCTGCTGGGTCGCACCCTGGGGCACGGGCGTTGGCAGCAGGCCACCGCCGACCTTCGGTCCTTCGTCGGCTGGGTCCTGGCCGGCCGTGCGGTGGCGCACCCGGTGCCGGGCGGGCTGGACATCGAGGGGCACCGGTGGGCGGGTGTGTGGAGCGCCGACCGATACATCCGTGCGGACGCCGATCACTCCAGGGAGCGTCACCGGCTGCTCGCCGAGTGGGAGGAGCAGTCCCGCCGCAGGGAGGCGGACCGCCGCCGCGGCCTGGCGCGACAGCGGGCGGCCGCTGCGGCCACCGCCCCGGCCCAGGCGGCGCGGCAGCCCACCGCACCCGACGGGCCCGTGGCGGAGCCCCGGTGGGTAGTCGACCTACCCTCCGGGGAGCGCGAACGCCTGCACGCCGCCGCCGTGTCCCAGGCCTTGGTCCTGGATGGCGTCCATGCGGTGCTCCGGCACCGGGACGGAGACCGGCGCTGGGCCCTGGGCACGGCAATGTTCGTCGGCGGGCGTCCCTACGGCGTCCTGCGGCCCCGGCCCCGGTTCGTCGACTGGAGCCGGCTGGCGGGGCTGGTCATCTTCGTCCGCAACCGGGACGAGTTGCGTCTGCTGGGGCGCACCGCGCCGAACGGCGCCCGGATCGTCGTCCTGCCCGGCGCGGCCCGATGACAGCTGCCCCGTGAGATGTTCCCGTCCTGGCCCCGGGCGCAGCCGGGCGGGCTCGGGAACAGGGGGTGGCTGGGGCTCGGCGTCCCGACGGTTCCCAGCGATTGCCGACCCGCCCTGTGGATCGACGACCACACCCTCGTCTGCGGCACCGGCACAAAGCTCTTCCGGGTCCGCTTCGACGCCGCCTTCACCAAGGCCGAGGCGGTGGATCCGCTTCTGCCCGACACCGACCGCAAGAACCGCAACGTCGTCCTGGCACCCGACGCCAAAGCCATCGCCTTCCTCTCCGAACAGGGCACCACCATCGACCTCTACCGCCTCGACCTGACCGCGGGATCCACCCCACAGAAGATCACAACCGTGTCCTCCGCAGCCGTCAAAGCCCAGGGGGATCCACAACTGATCTCCTGGCAGTAACCCCACCCACCAACCGTCCGAGGGTCGGCCGAGCAAATATGAGGGTCGTGCCCTGTGGATCGTCAGCGGTGGCGCTTCTTCTTCGAGCCGGCGGATACGTTGGGGCGGCTGCCCGGCCGGATGTCGGAGCCGGTGGGTGCGGTCTCGGGTGCAGGGTTGGCAATGGCACCGCGCAGTCGCCGGCCGCGGCGCAACCAGTCCTCGGCCTCCTGGCGCTGCTGCGGGGTGACGCGGTCCCCGGCGGCGTTCAGCGCCGTCGACAGCGAGCGCAGCAGGTGCGTCAGGGTGCGGGGGCCCAGGCCGGTGCCGAGGCGGCGCAGGTCGCGGAGGATGTCCTGCATTCGGCGGTGTGCCGCTGCTGCGGCATCGGGCTGCCGGCTCCGTGGCGGTGGGCCGGCCGGTCGCCCGGCCGGGGCGGCTGTGCGGTCCGGCCGGGTGCGGCGCTCCTGGGCGGGCTGCCGCTCGCCGTTCCCGTCGGCCTGCCGCGCACGCCGTTTCGCTTCCTGGCGCTCCTGCGTGGCCCGGGTCTCCTGCTCGCGCCTGTGGGTGCCGAGCAGGCGCATCGCGGCGGCAACGGTGTCCCGCTCCTCCTGGCTCCGGTGCTTGAGGGAGCGCCGGTCCACGCGTTCCAACAGGGTGCGCGCCGTATCCACCGCGCCGTCGTGCACGGCCTGCCGCAACTGCTCGAGCACCCGCGAGCGTTCCCGCCTCTGCCCGTCCAGCCAGGCCCGCGCCCGCTCCAGCGCGGCGGCCACCAGCTCGGCGCCGGGGCTCTCGTGCAGGCCGGCCGCCTCGATCTCCCGGCATGCCGTCAGCACGGCCAGCCGGGAGCCCGAGGCGATCGCGGCCTGCAGGCGCAGCTCGGGTGGCGTGTGATCCTTTCGGGAGGCGGGCGCGGGTGGCCGCCAGAGTCCTTGGCGGGCGGGGGTGGTGCGGGCGCGGGTGATCCGCTCGACGGCGGGGGTGTGCAGGCCCTCGGGTGTCAGGGTGCAGTCGTCCAGGGCGAACCACTCGGTGCCCCGGGCGAAGGACTGGGTGCCGATGCGGACCCGGCGGGCGGTGCCGACGCTGTCGAACCGCACGCGGTGCACGTAGCGGCGGTCCACCAGTGTCCGGTCGTCGACGGGGACGGACACGCCCAGCACCGGCTCGGTCCTCTCGTCGTCCCACACGGGTGCGATCGCGGCGTCCAGGTGCAGGCGCAGCCCGCGGGCCCGGGGGCCGGGGTGGAGGTCGACGACGGAGCCGAGCGGTGTGCCGTGGCGGACGGTTGCCCGATGGCCCTGGGCGTGGAGCCAGGTCCGGGCGGCGGCGGTGGCGTAGAGGTGGTCGGCGCTGGCCACGTCCCGGGCCCGGCGCTCGCAAACGTGGGCGCCGTTGGGGTCGGGGAAGTGCGCGAAGTGGCACACCCGGTCGGTGTAGAGCTTGGTGGCGAGCCGGCTGCCGCAGCCGCCGAGGAGCAGGCCGCACCAGAAGGTGTCGGCGGCGTGCTCGCGGCGAAAGGCCTCCACCTCGATCGCTTCCAGCGGCAGGATCAGCGGGATATCGGACCTTGCGCCGCCCAGCACCGCGGTCTGGATGCGCCGCATGTCACCCGGCATGATCAACCCCTCCCCCGAAATACCGCCCTGTGTCAGGGTCAGCCGAGCCAGACGATGTCGATGACGTACAACCGCCCCGCCGCGCTGTTGACCAGGTAGATCAGGCTGAGCTGGCCGATGGAGGCGCAGCGCACGTCCTCGCCTTCGGGGTCGGTGGCGTCCCACTGCGGCCAGCCCCAGGGGGTGCGGGAGGCGATGTCGAGGAGGTCGGCGACCATCTGCTGGGCGTGCGGGGGGAGTTGGGTGAGGATTTTGCCGGCCTGTGGGGACAGGCGGGCGGGCCATACCCGGTCGCTCACGGGCGGGGCCCGAGGAATTCGGCGAGGTCGATGCCGTCGTCGTCGTTCATGCCGCCTGCGGTGAAGGCGTCGACGGCGGGTGCGCTGTCCAGGCGGACCTGCCAGGTGCGGACGACCTCGTGCAGCGGGGAGAGGTCGTAGGTCTGGCGGGAGTCCTCCAGTGCCTTGGCCCAGTCCCGTTCGAAGGCCGGCAGCCATCGCTGGGCCCGCTCGGTTCGTTCGGCGCGGATTCGGGCCAGCAGTCGCGCTGCGGCGCGCGGGGCCGGAGCGGGTGGCGGGGCGGGAAGGTGCTCGGGCTGGGCGCTCATGGGGTCCTCCACTTCGTCGTCGGTCACGCTACGGCAATCGGTGCGCATGGTGGCGTGCGCGGCGAATTCTCCTGCCGTGGGCCGTCGGATAGGCCGGGTGACGTCGGCGCCGCGTTCTTTCGCGGCGGGCGGTGCGGTGCCGGAGGCCCTGTGCCCCAGGCACCACGCCACCTCGGCCCCGGACTTTGGATGGTGCGGGCGGCCGGGGCACGTGTCCGTCGCCCGGCCTTTTGAATTCTCTGCCCGAAGTCAGTACTTCACGTCGATGGCCTGGATCCCGGTGAATTCGACTTCGAGTCCGGCGGCGCGTCCGCCGTCCTTGAAATAGATTTCCTGGAATCCCTCGGCCATGATGTCGCGCATCTGTTGGTCGCCGGCGCCCTGGTTCTGGGCGGTGAAGAGGCGCTCGGCGTACCGCGGGGGGAGGTGGACGGTCAGGTGCCGCAGCCGGGCCTCGTCGGTGGTGCCGACGGGGGCGGTGTAGCCGAAGTACGCCCACACCTCGACGGTGATGCCGCCGCTGCTGGCGGCCTTCCTGCGGGCCTGGCGGCGGATGCCGGGCTGCCACACCTTGCGCAGTTCGCGGACCAGGGCCTCGCGCAGTGCAGGGCGCGGGTGCTTGCGCTCACCCTTGAGGTAGCGGCGCACGGTGTTCGGGTCGATGCCCAGGGCGGCGGCGACGGCCTTCTTATCGCCCTTGGCGGCCTTCACCAGGGCCCGCATCTGCGCCTGCGCGGACTTCGGCAGCCGCTGGGTGAAGTGCTCGGGCGCGGCCCGGTCGATCGCGTCGCCGATCTCCTCGGCCATGTCCTCCTACTTCCCGTCGACGATGGTGGAGTCGTAGCCCTTGATGTGCCGGGCCGGGTTGAGCGGCTGCTCGCGCTCCAGCCAGTCCACGACGGTCAGCATCGACTGCACGCCCTCGACCTTGGACAGGCCCGGGGTGGCGCCGAGGCGGAACGTGCCGGGCAGCACGCCCTTGCCGGAGCCGGTCAGCGGCAGGAAGTCCAGCGGGCTGGTGCCCGGGGAGGCGTAGACGACGCAGTCGTTGTTCACGCCGAGCGGGTAGCGGCCGTTCGCCTTCGCCACGTTCGCCATCTTGCGGTGCATGTTCACCCGCGCCTTCGCGATGACCGCCGCCCGGATGTCCGGGCGCCAGGTCGGCCGCTCCAGCGCCGACCACGGCTCGCCCGCCTTGTAGGTCAGGCCCTGCGGGCGCTCGCGCAGCTTCCCGATCCCGAACTTCACCGTCGACTTCACCGCCGACAGCACCATCGCGATCTGGTGGTGACGCCACCCGGCCGCGGTGAGCTGGCCGTCGCTCATCTGGGCCAGGTGCCCCAGGCCCTCGGCGGCCAGCGAGGTGCGCAGCGCGTCCAGGTCGGTGCCCGCGCTCTTGAGGAGGCGGTGGGCGGTCATCGCGGCGAGGAAGGCGCGCTCGTCGGTGTCCTTGTCGACGGGGATGCCGGCCTCGGCCATGGTGGTGACGTAGGCCTCGCGCAGCCGGTCGTGCCACGGGTCCAGGTAGGCGCCGGCGCTCTCGCGCAGGTACGCCTCGATCGGCTGGACGTCGGCGCCGATCTCCACCGCGTAGGCGAGGGTGGGGGTGGCGTACCAGGCCGGTCCCGTCGGCGGCTTGCCCGTCGGGGTGAACGGGCTGGGCAGGCGCGGGTCGGTGGGGATGTGGGACAGGTCGACGAACCAGGAGCCCGGGATCTTCTTGTCGAACACCGGGGTGCTCACGTGGACCGGGCCGGACAGGCCGACGGAGAGTCGGGCGGCGGCGGCGAGGTAGGCGGTGTTGATGTCGATGCCCACCGCGAACGGCTCGATCATCTCCGCCTCGGAGAGCGTCTGAACCGGCCGGATCCACTGGTACGACTCCTCGCCCAGGAACCCGCCCTCCCAGCCCTGAGCGGCCGGGTGCTCGAGCAGGACCTCCGGCGGCGCCGCCTCGTAGACGTCGGTCAGCGCCCCCGGGTTCGGTCCCGACACCCACCCACCCGTCGCCTCGTCGCGCACCGCCCTCGTCGGCGGGCGCAGCGCGGTCATCAGCTCCAGGCCGCAGGTCGCGGTCGAGCCGCGCGGGGTGATGACCCGCTGGGCGTAGATGCCCAGCACGCGGGCCAGATCGGGTGTGGGCAGGCTCGCCGCGTCGCCCCAGGCCCTGGTGTCCAGGGCCCGCCAGGGCAGGACCGCCAGCTGCACGCACTGGCGGCGGCCGTCCTTGAGCGGCCGGTAGATCCGCGCCCACGGGCCGAAGCCGCGGCGGGTGAGCTGCCACTTCGAGCGGGCCAGCGCCTTCACCACCCTGTGGTCCTCCGGCAGCCGCTGCGAGCGGCGCGTCGCCGGGTCGTCGTCCAGGGTGGCCGGCAGCCCGAACCTCTCGGCGGCGGCCGCGGTGAGCACGATCAGCGGGTCACCGTCCCGGCCGTTGCGGTGCAGCCGGGCGGTGCCCAGGCCCGACTCGCCCAGTGCCCAGGTGACCAGCTGCGCCAACGTGGTGGCCGGGCACTCCAGCACCAGGCCGCCGACCCCGTACGCGACACCGTCGCCGTCCAAGACCGCGAGCGGCCCGCTCGGGAACTGCCCGTCGAAGTACGGGGCCGGGCGCGCGGCACGGCGCAGCGGCTGCGGCTGCCCGGCCCGCACCGGCTTCCTCCCGGGGGTGATGTAGGGAGGCTGATCGTCGTCCGGCTCCGCCGGCTCCTGCGAGGTCTCCTCGGCCGGCTCCTGCGCGTCGGCGATGGGTACCGGCTCCGGCTCGACCTGCGGCGCGGCGGCCAAGGCGGGCTTCGCAGCGAAGGCGGCCGGCACCTGCTCGACCGTCGCAGCGGCCGGGGCGGAGGTCGGGGCCGGGTGCTTCGCCGCCCACCCGTCGAGCAGCCGCACGTACGCCTCCAGGCGCGGCGCCTTCGGCGTCGAGCGGCCGTTCTCGTAGTTCTTCACCGTCTGCACCGTCGACCGCAAAACCTTCGCCAGCTGCGCCTGGGTCACCCCGGCAGCCTCCCGAAGACGCGCCCGCTCGGCCGGCTCCGGCAACTGCGAACCCGGCTCGACCCCGGCCAGCAGCGCATCCACAGCCGCGAACAACTCGTCCTGCGTAGGCATGTTGAAGCCTCACCTCCAGAAAGAATCTAACACATCTTTAGCTTTCTGCTTTATCCATTTTCTTTTACCCTTCTAGCTAGTCCCGATGGTCCGGATGGTCTGCACTGCGCTATTTATCGTCAGCTAGACGATAAATAGGTTAGAGCGAAGGCACCGGAAGGCCTGTCCCAAGGGGGACTGCCGGTCGAGTGGCAGGAGAACTTGGATGGCCAGGTCACGGCAGATGGGGACGCTGCGGGAGCCCTTCGAAGCATTCGCCGAGCGTGCCGCCCGGAAGGCGAAGCCAGTGGAAACCGGCGACCTCTACCACTACACGAGCGCCGACGCGGTGATCACCGGGATCCTCGCCACGGGGACATTGCGCCTGGGCCCGTACAAGTCGATGAACGACCTGTGGGAGTCCGACTCGTTCCACCCCACCCTCAGCGTCCACGAGAACGACCAGGCCGACCTGAATTTGCACTTCAGCCTCGGCCCGGCTTCGCCGGCCCCAACCTCGCCCGCCGACGACACCTGGTGGACCAGAGCCAGGCCGCGGCCGAAGGTCGGCGGCAGGGCCGGCGCCGATCAGCTAAGGGCCTGCCGATGATTAACACGCGGGTTTGATCTCCGAGTGGGAGTGGTTGCCTTGCGCGACGACCCGGGCATGGAGGGTGGTCAGCGCTGCGAGCGGCGCCACCAGGAGCCGGCGCCCTTCACCGCGACAGCGGCCGCCTGCTCGCACTCGGCCTCCTGACCGGCCTGCGGGTCGGCCACATTCTGGCGGCACCCGGGGCAGCACCGCTCCGGCGCTCCGCTGGAAGCGTTCAGCGAGGGTGGGCAGCACGGGTCAAGACGGCCCGCAGCCGCTCGCGCAGGCGCGGCAGCGAGTCCCTGGCGCCCAAGAGAGTGAGGAATTCTGCGGTTTCCCAGACAGTGAGCGCACCATTGCGGGCGTGGTACCAGCCGAGTCGCTCGATCCGGTAGTCGTCCTCGTAATCCAGGAGCAGGTAGCCGGCGAGCTGGTGGATGTCCTTTCCGGGAAGCTTGTCCGGGGTGACGGTCGCCTTGACGTCGACGAGGGTGCGATCCGCGATCCAGTCGGCGTCGGCGCCTGCGACATCCGCACTGCCGGCGAAGGTCGGGGCCAGGACGACCAGATCAGGGGCGGTGGCTGCACGCAAAGCCTCCAGTCCTCCATGACGGGAGCGCTCCACCATCGCGACGACGTCCCGCGCCTCATGGTCGGGCACAGCCCGTAGCAGCGCCTCCAGAGTGAGGAAGCCGTCGGCCTGCGCCAGCGCAGTGGACGGCCAGACCTGCCCCGTGCGGAAGACCTCTTCGAACAATGCCGCGACATAGGCGAGGCGGGCGAGGCGCTCCTCCGTCTCACTCGCACGGGAGACGGGCAGTGAACGATCGTCGAGCCGTTCACGGACGATCAGCTCGTCGATCGTGTCGAGCAGCTCAGCGCCGACACGCTGCAGGATCGGGGCGTACTCGCCGGCCATCGAGATCCCGGCGTCCACGGAGCGGCCCCGCAATTGGACCGCCCGCAGCGACCAGCGCAGACGATGGTCGATCGCTGCCCCCAGTGTGCCCCACCGGGTCTCGGCCTGCGGCTCAGGCCGCTGCGTCGGCAGCACGTGCGAGCGGGTCGCCCGGTAGGAGGCCCTCAAGGCCCGCAGGACAGGCAGCTCGCTGTCGAAGAAGACCCGCAGGGCGGAGGTCTTGTCGTCGAGAAGTCGGGTCAGGCTCACAGCAGGTTCTCTTTCTGAACGGAGGTAGTGACGATCAAGGCCGCGAAGAGCGCGGCGATTCGGCCCACCTGCCGCGAAAGGGGACGGGGCGCCGACCGGGGCCCGAGGTGACACCCCGCCCTCTCAAGGAGGGAGAGCAGCGCCGCGGCACGACGAGCACCCATCACCACACACAGGGCCTCAGCAGCGCTCGGCCTTGGCACTGTCACCCGCCGAACTCCTCAGCCTCCGCGACCGCCGGTCCCTGCGCATCGAGCTTGAGCAGTCGCGAGGCAATCGCTCCCTCGTTGCGACCGAACTCCTCGGCCAGTTCACGCAACGACACGCCCTGAGCGCAGCGGTCGAGGAGATCTTCTTCCTCCTCGACCGTCCAGCGCTTGTAGGCGTTGGAATGCTCGCGCCGCTTCTCCTCGACCGTGTAGGCCTTCTCGGCCTCGGGCTGCGCGGGGACAGACCGCGGGGCGGGAACCAGGTCCTCGGGGAACAGGGCCAGGCCCAGGCCGGCGAGCTTCCAGCGGATCGACTTCTCAGAGCGTCCGAGCTGCTGCGCGATGTCGGCCGGGTCCCTCCCCTCGTAGTGGAGGGTGGCCAGTCGGCTCTCCTCCTCACCGCTCCAGAGTTCCCCGGTACGAGGTGGCCGGCGAGGAGCCCGTGGACCGGTCGGAGCGGGCTCCCCGCCGTGCGTACCGTCCGTACCCGTGGCGCCCGTCAGCAGGCGGACGATCAGCGGGATGTCGACGGAGAGGACATCCCCTCGCAGTTCCGTGACCACCTCGCCGCTCGCATCGCAGCCGACGATGCCTACCCGTCCCCGACCGGGAGTGACCGAGTCATACGACAGCTCGTATCGGCGTCCACCGTTCGAGGTATGCGCGGTGATGATCCGTCGGGTCGTCTCCGCAAGCGTCCACTGCTGCGCCGACCGGGGCACCTCCCCCGACGTCCGAACGGCAACCACACCATCCGTTCCCGCGTCAACGTTCGCAGACATCGTTCGATAATCCTTTCCACCCTATCCACCGGCACGGTCGGCCCGGAGCAGCACGAGACCCCCGGACTGCAACCACCCACGCGCCGTACTAGGGTTCGCTGAATACATGACCCAGAGGGCTGACAGATCGTCAGCTCTGCATCTGGAATGGCGATTTGCCCACCATCGATTCCCCTGCGGCCCCGACGATACCAACGGAGCAGACGAACGACACCGAAAGCGAAGAACCTCCGAAAGCATGGGCGCGACGCTGTCACAGGCCCCTGCTACGCTCGGCACACCGCCGCCCTGCGGACCACGACACGTAGGAAACGGACGGGGGCCCATTTCCAGGGCTTCCACAACGCGACACCGGACTCACCGGCCCCACCCGGGGGACAATCCCCACGCCCAAAAAGCATCCGACACGGTGAACTCCCCCGCCACGCAGAGACCGTAGGCCCGCACCGACCACAGCAAAAGCAAGCCAAAGACAGCAAGAGACACGAGGCCCGGCGCAGCACGACGTCGGCACAGCCGGTGCTTCTGGTAAGCCAGCGGCGGAGTGTCCGCCTGTGCGGCCCAGGCACGCCGTTGGCGTAGCAGAGTCAGGTGATGAAAGGACGCCTCGGTGCGCTGGCGGTCGGGGTTGCCGCCGGCGGTGATCAGCAGCTGGGCGGCGGTGTCGGGCCGACTCCATAGGTGGCGCGCAGGCCGGGATTGAGCTCAGTGACGAGGGCGTCGAGAGCGACGGTGAGGGCGTGGTGTTCCTCGGTGAGGGATTGGACGCGCTTGGCGAGGGTCTTGAGCGCGGTCAGGAACGCGATGTGGACGCCGTCGCCGGTCGGGCGGATCCTGGCGAGGGCCTGGGTCCGGTTGTCGCCTTGCAGTGCACCGTACTTGGCGCGGATGTCGCCGGGGGCGCCGATGAGGGCGTGCCCGATCTGATTCAGTGTCGCGGTGCGGGCCTTTGAAGCCGGAGCCGTAGGAGGAATTCCCTCCACTCCGATGGAGGTCACGGTGCCGTGGGCGGTCAGGAACGCGAGCACTGCCGTGTAGCCCAGCACCGTGGTGGGGAACTCGGCGTCGGCGATGTGGCCGCCGCGGTCGGTGACGACCGCAGCGTGGATGGTGTCAGCGTGGGAGTCCACCCCGCCGAATACCGTGTGGCCCGTGGTACCGGGCGCGCTCGGTCCTGCCATGCTGGAACTGCCTTCCTAGCCGGGGGCGCCCGGCCGGGTTGGGCAGACAGGACACTGAGGGGGCCTCTGGGCAGGCTCATGACTTGTTGAATCGGCCCCAGGCGCTCGGTCTGCAGCCGGGGCGTCCAGGGTGTCGGTCGGCACGGACCCGCAGTGCTCCTTGCCGCCACCTGGCTGGCTCTCTAGAAGACTCGCACTCGTTCTGCCTCTCCTCCGAGCGCAGGTGATTCCGCGTCGAGGTACGCGGAGGCAAGGCCGAATGGATCTGCCGACCCACGTGGTCTTGTGCGCGGATCGGACGGACAAGCGAAACCGGACGACGGCGATCACTCGTTCGTGTGATTCCCCTCCCAGGTGAATCGATTCGGCGCCTTTGAGGGGTCGGTGACGTTCTTACCCTGACGACGTGAATAGCGTGGACCAGCTCGTCTATACGGGGCATGGGAGTCCTGAGCGTGAGTCGGATCTGATCCTGTCACTGGTGGCTTCAGGACTAGTGAGGATGCAGGGGTGGCGCGGTGACGTCGACCGGCGCCGCCCGTACGACGCGCGGCTGCAGTTGGGGCTGGACAGGCTGTCCGTCGCATGTGCGCGCGTCGGTGTCATGGCGCCCGTCGGCGTGGGCGATCTGGTGTGGGACTGGTGTGCAGGCAGGCCTCTGCGTGACTGGCCGCTGGTGCTGGACCGGGATGTGCTTGCCGGCGGCGAGTTGCTCCTTCTGGGCGGGAGACCGAGTGAGTTCTGCCGGGAATGGGTCCTGTCGGCTTCCGACGTGATTTCTGAGGTGCACGAGAGCTCCCTCGTCAACCATGTCAAGGATGTCGCCAGGGTTCTCGGGCGTCCGGAGCTCTACGCGCAGTGGCGGCGGACGGTCACCCGGCATTCCGTGGTGCACACCGCTCGGATGCTCTCGTTGAAGAACGCCTTCCTCGACGTTGCTCCATGGGCGCAGTGGTTGGATGAGTCGTACGAGCCGGTGCCGGTGAGCGGCTCCGTCGCGGGGCAGGTGGCGGTGTGCGCCGGCTGCGGGCAGTGGATGACGCCGCTTGCGTCCGGCGAGTGGCGCTGCCCGAGCTGGCGCTGCGCGGTGGCTTCCCGGCTGGGCGAGCCGACGATGACGCCGGCGGACGGGCTGTATCGGTTGAGGGTCGAGCTGGTGACCTCCGTCGCGCTCCCGGGGGCCCATGAACTCGCTCTCGCCGAGGCGCTGGCGGCCCGCGGGGCCCACGTCGTGCTGTCTCCGCAGTTCGACGCCTTGGACGTGTGGGCGCGATGGCCCGACGGGTATGCGATCGGGGTCGATGTGAAGGACTGGCGCAACGCCTACCTGCTCGCCCGCAGGATCAAGATGTTCCCTGCGTGGTCCGTCGGCCATCCCTACGCCTACGAGAGCGGGTTCGTCGCGGTGGCGGCCGACCGCACCGGGGGCCGGGACACCTATCTGAGGATCCTCCGGGCGCGCAGCGCGGCCCTGCGCTCGCAGCGCAACGTGCATGCGGTCACCGATCGGGAGCTGATCGAGTCCTGCCCCGACACCGGCGTCGCTGGGGAGGTCACCTGTGGGCCGTAACCGCACGGCGTGGAGGGCGAAGGTCTACGCGGACCTGGTCCGGCCGGCCAACGGCGCGGGAATGTCCAATGCCCGGGTCCGGCAGGCCATCGACGTGGAACTGGGTCTGTACGCGATGGCGCGATGGCAGCCGAGCGGCGCGGCCAAGGAAGTGTGGGCGTTGCTGCCGGGCTACGACTTTCGTCCGCAGGAGGACGGACGGCCGGCGGTCAACTCCTCGATCCGCTGGCTGATCGGCGCCCTGAAGGCGGAACGGGACTGGACTGCTGCGCTGGAGGCGTACCAGCAGTTCCCCGAGCACCTGCGCATGTTCGAAGTGAAGGACGTCGACCTGCCGGCGGTCAGGCGGGCGCTGAGCGAGGCGACGGACCGGGAGCACCACTACGCCGCTGCCCTGGCGGCGGCACCCGAGCACCGCTCGCACTCCACCCCGCTTGCCGAGCCGGACACCGCCTACCGGTTCGGCGTGAACGGCCAGGAGCACCAGGTCGTCCTGCCGTCATGGCTCGTCCCGACCGCGGGCGGCGGCCACCGGCCCAGGCGCCGACGCAGGGTGACAATCACCTGGGGCGCCCTGGAGCGAACGGCACGGTGGATGGACACCGTCGACTCCGGACAAGACCGCACCCGCAACTGGCACCGGCGGATCACGGACGTCCAGTTGCACGTCCGTGAAAGCGGCGGACTGCGCCGGGCACGCAGGCTCCCAGTCGTGGACCTCGTCCATCTGGTGGGTATGCCCGCGGTGGGCAAGACGACGCTTCTGACGATCCTCGCCGTGTGGGCGGCGAGACACCGCAGCAGGCACACAATGACCGTTGTGCTCGGCGATGTCGTGTCGGTGCTCGATATGGTCGGCGACCTCAACTTCTACGTACCCGGCGCCGCCGCCCCCATTTTGGGCGCCTCCACTCGCGGACAGCACCTGCGTCAGCTTCACCGCCCTGCCGATCCGCTGGCCGTGGGGCTGGACCTGCTCAACGACGACCGCCTGCGCTGGGTGTCGACCGCGTGCACCATGCAGGGACTGCTTCCTCTCACGGCTCCGTTCGCACTGGCCGACGCACCGTGCAAGGGCAAGCTGCGCCTTGTTGGCACCAGCGACCAGGACCCCGGGCAGTCCACCGGCAGCAGGAGAGGCCCTGAGTCCTGCGCGTGTCCGCTCTTCTTCAGGTGCGGCCGGCAGGAGGCGCCCAGGGCGCTCGTCGACGCTCCGATCTGGGTCTCGACCGCTCCCGGCCTGTTGCACTGCAAGGTCCCCGTCCAGGTGATCGACACCGGCCAGCGCTACCTGGAACTGGCGTGGGAGCGAAGCGACGTCATCGCCTTCGACGAGGCGGACCGGGTCCAGATCCAGCTGGACCAGGCGTTCAGTCCCACCCAAACCTTGACCGGTCCGGGGCAGGAGGCGTGGCTGTACGAGGTGAAGGGCCTCTTCGACCAGCACAACCGTTCTTCGCGCGGCAAGCACCTGACGACCAGTGCGACGGTGCGTGAGTGGTCGGTGGGCATCGAGCGCGCGGCGGTGCTCACGGCGAGGCTGCATGCCTTGATGGGAGCCCACCGGTATGTGCGCGAGTGGCTGTCGGAGAGCTACTTCAACGAGTGGCGACTGGGCGGCAAGCTGGCGGCGGAGCTGGCCGGCCTGCCGCTCGACCCCGTGTCGTCGGACGGTCCCTGCGAGGCGGACACGAGGCGGGAGAGCGCCTACCGGCGGTGGATGGTGGTGCTGCGCGACTGGCTGACCAAACCCGCGGCGCGCTTCAGCGCGGGCAGTGAGGACCTGCGTGTCCTGCTCGCCATCGCTTCCCGCGGCTTCGACGACACCGACGAGATCACCTCGAACCTCGTGGACTGGTTGGGCACTCTCACCGAGACACGGTCGATGGGCAAGGAGTCACGCAAACGCCTCGCGGTGCGCTTCCACGTCACGATGACCGTCGCGCTGCTGGCCCAGGAACTCGACAAGCTCACGCGGTACGTGTGGGAGGTGGAGAGCGAGATGGGCGCGGACTCGATGAGTACAAGCCTGGTCCACCGTCCTGCGGCCGAGTACCTGCCGCTGGTGCCGGAGAGTCCGATGGGCAACCTGCTGGGATTCCAGTACCGCGAGGAGGAGGGCGGGCATCCCGATCAGCTGGGCACCCTCAGCTTCTTCCGCTGCTCGGGGATCGGACGTTCCCTGCTCCTCGATCTGCCGCATCTGTTCGGATCGCAAGGGCCGGGGGTGCTGTTGCTGTCCGCCACGAGCTGGGCGGGCAACTCCCCGCGCTACGACGTCCAGGTGCCCGTCAGCGGGGTCCTGTCCTCGAAGGCCGCGGACAGGATCCCGCTGGACGAGCACATTGTCCTGGAGTACCTGCCGTCGTCGGTGACCGGTCCCGACGGTGTGCGCCGGGACGTCAAGGTGTCCGGGAAACGTGGCCAGGCCCGTGCGGATGCGCTCACCGAGCTTCTGGCCGCGCTGTGCACGGCCAAGTCCGCGCTGCGCGGCCCGCGGCCCAGCGCCCTGGAGGAGATCCGGGACCGGCTCGACCCCGGACGCCGCCGGTTGCTTCTACTGGTCGGGAACTACCGTGAGGCACGCCTGGTGCACGAGCAGCTGGTACATCTGCGCCCCGAGTGGGCGGGGCAGGTTCTTCACCTGGTGCCTGACGACGACCGGGGCACCCACCACTGGGATCCGGGCTCACTCACCCGCGGCCGTGTCTCGAGCCTTGCCCGGCACGAGGATGCCTGGATCCTCATCACCCCGATGCTCGCGATCGAGCGTGGCCACAACATCCTCAACAGTGAGCATGTTGCGGCCCTGGGTGCCGCCCTGTACCTGGTACGCCCGCACCTGCACCCCGAGGATCTCAGCTACCACATCGAGACCATGAACCGCTGGGGGGTCGAGGAGATCCGATCGGGGTTCCCCAGTGCAGGACTTCCCGAAGCCGGCCTCGCGGAGCGCGCCACCACCTTCCGGCGGATCGCTCATCGCCGCTGGACGGACCTGCTGGAGGATCCCCTGCGGTACGCCCTCACCGAACCGGACTCCCCCGAGCGGCGCGCCATGGACTGGACGAACATCCCGCCGTTGAACCAGATCGCCGGCCGCCAGCTGCGCGGCGCGGCCAGCGCCCAGATCTACTTCTGCGACGGCGCGTTCGACCCGTCCGCCGACGACAGCATCCTCCTGGGCATGTACCACGCCCTCGACGAAGCCATGAGCGGGCCCGCAGCCGACGTCGCAACACCGCTCTACCGCCCCCTCAGACATGCCCTGCGTACCCTTCTGGAGAAGCACCGTGGCCACGTATGACCGGATCCAGCGCACGTCCCTGGCGTTCAAGCCCACAGGTGGCGCTGCCCTGTGCACCTACGAGGCGTTCGTCTTCCCCCAGCGCATCGCCACCGCGCTGCGGCGTGAGGTGTTCCGGCGAACTGCCCCCGACACGGAGGAGGCCGAGCCGTACGGCATTCCGCTGTGGGCGGTGAACGCAGGCATCGCCGCCCTGCTGCCGCACGTCCTGGTCACCGACGCCACCGGCGCCGCCGACCGTGTCTGGCTCGCGTGGGACGTGAAGGAGGGCACCCCGCGGCCCGACCGCGAGATGATCGTCGAACTGGTCCGCAGTGGTCTCGCCGTCGCCGCCCAGGCCAGCAACGAACGGGCCCGACGACGGGGGAAACCCGCCCCCATCGACATGCAGGTCCTCGCCCGGATCCTCGGCGGCCTGACCGCGCAGGACCTCACCAGCGAGGTCCGCGAGCTACGCGTGGACCCCGGCAAAGCCGTGAACAGGCAGGACTACCGACTGCTCGCGCACACCGTCGCCCACCGGCTGGTCGCCTCCAAGTGGCAGGTCGACCACCGGCGGTGGGACAGCGAGAAGCAGGAGCACATCCTCGACGGCATCTCCCGCTGGCACCGCAGCGCCAGCGACGAAGGCGCCGAACTCATCTCCTACCCGCCGCACACGTACCAGGCCAAGAACGGCAGCGCGACCTACCACTGGTCCTACACCTTGCGCTTCACCGTGCAGAACAACGGGCTCAGACCGCAGCCCCTGCTGCACATCACCCTCGGGATCCGACGCTGGGCGAGGACCAACGTCTGGGACAAGCGGGGTATCGGCGTCTGCCTGTTCACCCCGTCCCCGTGGGCCAACGGCACCAGCCCTTTCGGCCGTGCCCGCATGAAGTGGCAGCCCGGCCCCAAAGGCAAGCGGGAAGGCAAGATGGTGTGGGACGACGTACTCGCCGACACGCTCGCCCGCTCCACCACCCAGGCCCACCTGCCCCAGGCACCGGACCTGGCCAGTGACCCCGCCCAGTTCCTGGAGACGGACACCGGTACACCCCTCGCCGGCGTCCTGTTCCGCGAAGGGCTCGGCACCTACTCCAAGCACCCCGTCGGCGTGGGCAGCTCGGCCCGCGACCGCTGGCAGGTGTTCCACCAGCTCCACGCCGCCCTCGCCGGCATCACCACCCCCCAGGCGCCCCTGTCACGCGTCCCGGTTCGACTGCCCGCCCGACCCAGCGCCGGCCAGCTGCTGCACATCGACCAGGACGCGCTGCGTGAGGCCGCCGGCCCACGGCTCATCGTCGACCTCGCCTGGAGCACCACCGCGATCGCCAACGCCGTGATCACCGAACTTCACGAGGCGTTCAACGTCCCACGGCCGACCGTCGACCTGCCGCTGAACGGCGAGCTCCACCTCGGACTGCCGGGCCGGGCCGTCGACGTCGACCTGCGCATCAAACCGGTCGCAGGCCTGGCCGCGTCACTGACCGTGGACGACTCGATCAAGAACCCACGCGACCGCCGTACCCAGGCCGCCGCCCCGCGCCGCACCGAGACCACCGCCTGGCTCCAACGCCCCGACGTTGCCGGCGCCCCACGCTTCGCCGTCGTAGAGATGCCCGGCGCCGACGACTTCCGCACCGGTGATCACGACCCGAAGCACCCGGTGAAGGCCGCAGCCGGCTCCGCCGGAGTACTCGTCCAGAACCTCACCCCCGCCAAGCCCACTTCCGGCGAGGAGAACAGTGAGAAAGGCGGACAGAGCGAACGCGTCCGCAAGTCGATCCTCGACCTGCTCGTACGCCAGAACGGCCTTCTCGCAGCACCCCCCTTCCTCGGCACCCCCGCCTGCCCGCTCAACGACATCACGACCGTCGGGCTGTGGATCGTGCGCCGCAACAAGGAGTTCAGCGCCCGTCTACCGCTGGCCGTCGTCCAACTACCGGGCGAACCCTTCGTCAGAATGCGCACCCCCCTCAGCCCGTGGCTGACCTACCGCGAGGCACTCCTCACCCTGGCCGACCACCAGACGGAGCGCACATTCACCAACGAGAGCGTGCGCGACTTCTTCGGCGAGATCATCGGTGACGTCTGCGACGGCAGCGACATCGCCCTGCTCACCCTCGCCCAGAACATCCGCGGCAACTGCCCGGGCCTGAACAACGAACACCTTGTTCCCGACACCCTGGCCTTCGACCCCAAGCGGCCGATCCCCCGACAGACCTGGAAGGGCCTGCGGCACATCCGCATGCGTACCAACGTCCGCAGCGAGACCAGCCAGCACTTCGCCTTCCGGGCGAACGCGACGGAGGAAGGCCTGGTCGGTGCCGGATCCGGCCTCTGGACCGACCCCGACCACCCCCGGCTGTTCTTCAGCACCGCACGCAAACCCGCCACGGCAGCCCCCGGCTCCCCCCAGGGATCCCGCATCGAAGCCCACTGGGGACGAACCGGCACCGACCCCGACGGCAACCCCGTACACGGCTGGAAGCACGACACCACCAAGAACGTCTGGAACCCGCAACTCCTCGAACTGCTCGTCGCCTGCCACGACGAAAGCGACGACCCGACCGCGTGGGCATCCGCAATCCACCAGCAGCGCTACTCCTCCCGCCACCACCCCGACCCCCTACTGCTCCCAGGAGTGCTGCACATGGCGCACCTGGTCGCCAAGCACATCCTTCCCCGCCACCTGATCGAGGAGATCGAGCAGAGCGACAGCTAGGCCATGACCAGGCCCGAGCCGCCCGCTCTCAACCAGCGCCAGGCGTCCTACCTCATGGTCCTGTTCACCCTCGACCAGGAAGCCGAACACGAGCAGCAGCGCCGCTGGCAACGCCGCCGCGCCCGCACGCCGGCCCACGCCTGGCGCTGGATCCCCTACACCGTCCGCGGTGTCGACAACGCGCAGACCCAGGCGCAGCAGCGGCTCGACGCCGAGGGTCTGCGAGACACCGGCAGCGGCTCGACCCTCGCGGCACTCGTCAGACGGGGGCTGCTCGAGCTGCGGCGTGTCATGGTCGACACCGCCGCCGGCCGAGCGCAGCGGGTGGATGTGCGGGTCACGGCGGCGGGGCGTGCCGCGTGCCGTGCCGCCCTGGCGCCCGGTGCTCAGCCCTGCGCCCCGGTTGCTGACTGGATGCTCGCAGTCCTGCGCCGGGTCGAGGGCGCCGGGGCCGACGGGCTGGCCCGGTACGAGGTGGGACGCTCCGCTGCCAGGGCGCTGGGCGGCAAGGGCATGGGCTACATCGAGGACGCCCATCCCTGGTCGTATCGGCTGACGAAACTGGGCGCCGAGGTCCTCTCAACGGCTTCCCGAACGCTTCCCGTCCACCCGGACACCGCACCGAGGCCCTCCGGCAGGCACAGACGGAACCCGGCCCGGCACTGACGCACCGGAACGAGACCGGCTACCACAAAACTCGCGGCGAGAAGGCCCCAGGATCAATCCGGTGCTGCCGGCTGGCAGCCCAGTCACGGCGGGCCTGGCCGTTGCTTCGCGACGCGCTGAAACGGTTACTCGAAACGACCGGAGATGCCGGTGTGCGGGGCTCGGCCACCCCCTCGACCCGTACGGTGGTGGGAACGTCATGGAGCTGCTGCGGCAACGGAGGCATACCTTCTCAGTACATACCGGGGTGAAAGGCCTGTGGGAGAGGCCTGCCGGCGCGGCAGCGTTCAGCATCGAAACACCTGATCCGACGCCGAGGTCCTGTCGCGGTAGATCCGAGATCTACCGCGACAGTCTGGCTGAGGTTTGCCCGTGCGCCCGGTGTCAGGCTTCCGGTTGGTAGGTGTAGTTGACGATCAACAAGAGGTCGTCGATGTCGGCGACCGTCAGCCCGTCAGGCAGGGACGTCACCTCCACGGTCCACAGCCCCGTGACGCTCTTTCCTGCCACCAGTGTCTGCAGTTCATCTGTGCCGGTGCCTGCCGGGCGGGTCGAGGATGTAGCGATGAGCCCCATCTCGTTGGTTTCCATCTCCACGGGTGTCGACTGCTCGAAACTGATCCGCAGTCCAGCCTTGCCCGCAAGCAAGGGGGAGCCTTTGGGTCGTACCATGACGGCGACCTTATCAATCGTCTTTGGTACCTGAGGTGCCTCGAACTGGTAGGCCGAGACGGACATTTCCACCGGAGCGGTGAGGTCGAGCTGGCGCCCCAAGTTGCCGAAAAGCTGTCGCGCGGACACCAATGCGGTCTCGTGCCGGTCCAGGTACCGTTTGGCTTCGGTAACCCGCTTGAGTGACGGATCGAAATACGCACCGTACTGGAAGTGCAGTCTGACGTCCTCGATCTGAGCGAGGTTGAGTTGCTGGTCAGGCAGCAGTTCAAGGGACCAGGTGGTTTCCAAGCCGCAGTTTTCGAAGTGGTTACGCTCCTCCGTCTGGAGTGCGATATCACGGGCATCAGCCAACGGGCTGCTCATCTGAGGGAATGCCTTCGTCTCCACCGCGTGATGGCGCCGCCGCCGCTTGTAGCACAGCTTCACTAGATCAGGGTCAGTCTCGGCGAAGATATCGCGATTGTCGATGGCGGTTTTGTTTCCGATATCGCTGAATCGCACGTAGGAGACGCCGGCGTTCGTGAGATAGCCGCGGATCTGCCCACTGTCTGCACCGGGGGCAAGCACAACCTCCACGCGCACTTCCCTCAACCGCTGCAGGTAGGTGCCCGGATACCAACGGTCGAAGTCTTCCAGTCGAGTGGAGAACTGGGCGGCACCCGACATCAGCAATGCCGCGAACGTCATCGGCTGGTGTTTGCGCAGTGACACAACCTGGGTGAGCTGGATTTCCTTGCGGGTCCGAGCGGTCTGACGAATGTAATCGATACCGTCGAGGTCGCGGCGAAGCGCTGCAGCGGCGGTGTAACCGCGTGTTTCCGGCTCGATGTAATCAGTATGGGAGTCGCGGATCAGGGCGACTGCGGTGTCGTTCTCGAAGTTGTACGAGGCCTGTGCCATCGTGGCGATAGTATGGGCACGGAGAATCATGCTGGTGCGCACCTGATCCAGCCCGAAGATGACCCGGCCGAGCGTAGCAGCATCGAGAACACGTGCCTTGTCACCCGCCTCTGCCTTATCGAGGCGCTGCTTCGCCGATACGAGGTCCGTGGCCAGTGCATCCCGCATAAGGAGGGCATTTTCCAGTTCGGCTTGTACGTCGCCAATCGCGGCCTGGATAGCCTGATGAGCCTGCTGGAAGTCATTTTTAGCGTGCGACACATTCTCGCATGTGATCTTCTTGTCCGACCATACTTTTACAGTCAGCCCGATACTGATGATCAAAGCCGTTACGGCACCGGCGACTGCACCGAGCGGATTGCCACCCGAGAGGATGAATCCGCCTACTGCTCCGACAGCGACCGCACCAATCACCACCAGAACAGAAAGAACGACCTCCCACCATTCCGGGTCACAATCGTCCTCCGCCTGGCTCAGCTGCTTCACCGCGTTCCTGAGTTGCATTTCACCCTGCTGGAAACTGGCCAGCCCCGAACTGAGCTGATCGATCTTGATGCTGATCGCCTGCAGCTCTGCGGCCAGGGAGTCGACATGGGCACGCTGAGGACCGAGAACTGCCTCAAAGTCGTCCTGCTTGAACTGGGCGGTGATCATGTGCTGGTCCAGGGTGTCCACGTGATCGAGGATCCGAGAGGCCTCTTGCCGCAAGTAGCTGTACCTCAGCAACGGGGTGCTCGCACGTGCCGAACCGAGCAGGTCCAGTCCGTTGGCCAGACCGTGCAACCGAGCGCGAACGCGGATCAACGAGCTCAACAAGGGAACCGACGAGGCCGCACTCGAAGTGAACTGATGCGTACGGCCAGTGGTTGTCGCTGGGCCCAAGTGGGCGGCCAGCTCCGCCACGGTCAGAGGCCTGGTCGTGGCAGCCTCGAAGGCCAGCGCAGGAGTCAGCGATGGACCGTCGACCATCACCCGACCAAACGGGTCCGTTTGGTCACTGAGAGGCCGGCTCCAGCCTTCCGCAGGAGGGGGCGGGAACTGCCCCGGCCGCAGGGTGCCGAAAACGTCCTCAAACGGAATGTCAGGAATCAGGGGCTTGATCGGCACATTGAGGATTGACGTGCCGATGATCCCGTTACGTGTTTCGCACCAGCGCGTGTAGTCGTTCCTGGCCACCAGTCCCAAGAGCTGGCTGATGAGAGCGGACCGCTCCTGCGCCAAGGCACCGATCGCCCTGATAGCCAGCGCGTACACCCCGGTAACCGCTGGATGTTCCGTGGACGAGCTCAGGGCTGTCTCGTAGGCAGCAGTCGCTTCCCGCGCCTCTCCACGTTGCAGATGCCGATCGCCACGCCCCAAGTGAGCGCGCACTGTCTGTTCAGCCAGCTTCAGTGCGTACGCCGACCCAAGCACGTCGCGCCCCGGGCTCACCTGGCCGATCTCCCGCAGCGCCGCGTCGTACCGGCCCCGGCTCAACAGCTTCTCGCTCCTGTCGAGCACGACTTCGATACTCGGATCCCGAGGCATGAAGTGTGGTGTTGCGGCCCCTGGGCGCAACACCTCCAGAGGTGCTCCTGGCGACGACGGCGCCGGCGCGAATGGGGTCGTGGCCCCCGCGAGGTTGGCGGTCTGCTCTTCCCGGGACGAGTTGGTGTCGCTCTCCATCGAACGCTCCTTGTCACAACTGACCGTCAGCACCGACTGATCACTGAGGCGGAGCCTTCAACACAGCACACGCCTCACCCCCTTGGTGTAGCACATAGTGACGCCTTGGTGGCCAAGGGTTGCGAAAGGATGTCTATGCTGGCCTTCATCAGGTAAACACGCACGATCGACTGACGTGGGTCACCGCACAGGTGGCGCTGCTTCACCGGCGCTGCTCCGGCGCGGTGGCATTGCTCATGCGGGCGCACCGTCCTGGCGGGTGGGTCCGGGTGGCCCCGCCACCGGTCCGGCACTGGATCGCAGCGCGATGCGATCGATTCGCCGGCCCGTTCGGTCCGCGCTGGCAGCAGTGCGGGACGCGCCGTGGGCATGGACCGGATATGGATCAGTGCGCCGACGTCGGATTACAGGCCGGCTACCGCGCCATGTGCTTCGTCCTGGAGGTCGGCCCGTCGTAGGGATGGCGGGTCGCACTGAAGGTCCGCACTCGCACTGATCACTTCAATGATCCTGGTCCTCCCCCGCGGGTGTGCCAGGACAGGGCTGTCTGTCAGGTGACAGGGCAGGTGTTCTGGGCAATCACGGGTGTCATCGTTGGCAGCCCTGCACACGCAGGACTATTGGCGCTGCGGCGCACGGTTCTGGGGGCGAGGTCCTAGCTCCCGTGGTGTGTCAGTACGGCACGGGCAGCTGTGGCCCTCTCGGCGTCGGGAGAGAGCTCGAACAGTCTCATGAGCCGGCTGGCCGCCGATTCGTGGCCGAGCCGGGCAACCAGCGCAGCGTAGAACTGGGCGAGCGCGTCTTCCAGCGGCTTCCCGGCGTCGTCGCGGATGGCGATGCCGCTGCGGAGCCCGGCCAGGATGAACGGGAGCGAGGAGGTGGTTGTCCAGGTTTGTGTCAGGGCCTGCCAGGCCAGCGTCTTGAGGTTCTGGTTGGCGGTGCCTGGCGCCGATGCCTGTGCCAGACCTGCGGATGCAGTGGCCAGCCATCGAGTGATGTCCTGTGGGTGTTGCTCACTGATGTGGGCGATGCAACCGAGCACGAACGAGGCCACAGGCTGCGGCTGGGTCCATGTCTGGGGGCGAGACAAGGCGTCCGCAACGGCCTTGGCCCGCCATCCGTCCGCAAGGGCTGCCGCGGTGTAGACGTCGTTGGTGAAACGGATGTCGACGTAATACTGGCGCAGGAGGTCGGCTTTGGCGAGCAGGACCTCGTCACGGCCGAGTTGCCCTGTTGTGGCCATCGAGTCCAAGAGGTCGAGGGTGCCGAACCCAAGGACTCCTTCTGCACGTGCAAGGGATCGCAGTACACGGTCGTCCGTCCACAGAACCAGACCGTGTTCCTTCGCGTGGTCAAGGGCGGTGAGCCATTCTCCGCGCTGGGCTATTGGAAGCGGGAAACGCCGCAGTTCCGGATGGGGGACCCTGGCGGTGGACCTGAGGAGCTTCACCACGCGCACTGCTGTGGAGCGAAGCCGATCCAGTTCGTCCGCTTGCTCGGCGAGGACTCCCGAGCGTTGCTCCTCGGCGTCCCAGACAAGTGTCAGGTCCGTCTGCAGAGCCAATGACTCCTTGGCCTGCAGCGCGTCCTGGAACAGCTGATCAGTGGTTATGACCTCGTCGAGGCAGCCGATCAAACGCTCGGCCTGCCCGGGGTCGAGCAGTGCCAGGGTGTGCGCGACGGTCGGATCGATGACGGTGCGAGTGTTCTGGGCCGCTGCCACTGCTTCGTCTCCTGCGACATCGGCCACGGCATCGCGGGCATAGACGAACCCGGCGGCGCGGCGCAGGCTTGCCTCGGTGTAGGTGCGGCCCGCCGCCCAGGTCAGGATGCCCAGGGGAAGTTCGCCACTGGTGACCTTGTCCCGGACCTCTTTGGTGTTCTCGTACGCCTGTCGAAGCTCGTCGGCGATGTTGGCCAGCGGATCGTCGTCGGGTCCCAGCTGCACGGCCCGGAACTGGGAGCTGTCGGGGAACCGTTCCAGGTAGCGCTCGGTTGCTTGCGTGAGTTGGTTGCCGAACTCCTCGGGCCATCGCTCGGGGGTACCAGCGGCGGCCACGTGCAGAGCGGTGATGAAGCCACCGAGAAGTTCCTCGTCATCGGGCCAACGCTGCATCAACGCCAGTGCCTGGCCAGCGAAGTTCGGGTCGTCATAGTACTTTGCTCCCAGCTTCACCCAGAGCAGGGCTTCGTGTTTGGTGCGGGGCTCGATAGGCGCTCCTCGCTGGGTCAGGGCGTTCCAGGCCTCTTCGACAAGGCCGCGGGCGACGTGACAGCGGGTCAGCGCCCACAGTGCGTCATGGTCGTCCGGGTTGAGTGCGAGCATGCTCCGCGCCGCGCCGGCGGCCCGGTCGGGGTGGCCCTCGGCGAACTCCGCCTCGACCAGGAGCGCGTACATCTCGCTCTTGCTCTGGGCTGCCCAGTCGGGACCGGCCAGTTCCAAGGCCTCCCGCGCGCATTCCTTCGTCTGCGCGGGCAGGTCGGCGTGCCGATACGCCTTGGCCGCCATGGCCATCATGAAGGCGTCCCGCCAGTAGTCGGCCCCTGATCGAAGAGTGCGCGCTCCCTGCTCCCAGTTACCGTTGACCTCGTAGCGCCCTGCCAGCAGGATCACGATGATGGGGCTTTCGGTGACGTTGGCGCGCAGTGCCGAGAGGTCGCCGTCGCCGCTTGACCTGAGTGCACGGGCGATGAGTCGGATCTCGGCGACCTTCTCAGGGTAGGAGGCTTCGAGGTGGTGCAGGCTGGCCGGTTCTGATCCGCACTCCGCCATGCCCATTGCTGCGTGGAGCTGCTCCTGGTCAGTGGTGGCCGCGTCCCAGACGGCCTGCCAGGCATCCTGGAGTTGTGGGGGCTGCGTCTGGCCGCTGCATTCCCTCTCCAGAGTCACAGCTGCAACCTGCGCTCTGACGTAGACGCTCTCGACCTGGTTCTGGAGGCGCCGGGCCTCGCCCGTCCGGCCGGTGAGCGCGGCAAGCAGTGCCCGGTGCTCGAGAAGGCGAACGTCGCGCGCCTCGCGCAACGTGGCCTGTCCGTCGGGCTGTTCTTGGGTCAGTTCCCATGCGGTGGCGGTGTCGCCGCACATCTGGGCTGCCTGCAAGGCGGTCACGGTGGGTTCCACGCTGTCGCCGAACCATCGACGCCGACTGTCGCGTGCCTTGATCGCGAGCGAGAAGGCCTCGTGGGCCTCCGTCAACCAGTGCTCGCTCCGTCGACCGTCTGCGCGCTCCAGAAGAGCCTGAGCGATCAGCAGCTGGACGCTGGAGAGGATGCCGTCCGGATCCGCAGCGCGCAGGCAGGCCAGTGCGGCACCGTCCTGTCCGGTCTTTGTGAGGGCGACGGCTTCCACCCCAGCTTTGAGTAGGCGCGTGGTCTCGGTTGCGGGTCGCACAGCCGCTGCGTGCTCCAAGGCCGCGTTCCAGTCGCCGTCGAAGAGCGCCGCCAGCGCGAGGAGCAAGGGCGAGTCGAGGTCGGCGTTGGCAGCCAGGAACGCTCGCGCCTCCTGGTCCTCACCGGCGGCGCTGAGCTGCTGCACGACCAGCGCGGCCCACTGCTCCCGCGGGAAGCCGCCATCGTCGAGGCACCGCTGCAAGAAGGTGACCGCGGCCCGGTGTGCGTCGTAGTCCGAGGCGACCTGGCCCAGCCAGCCGAAAGCGTCCGGGGGCGCCTGATTCATCCAGCCGGGCAGATGACCTGCCCACTGCTGCAGAAGTGCCCCGCGATTCTCCGGGACGCTGTGCAGAAGCCCTACTGCCCGTTCGATCGCGGGCCACGCGCTCACCAGGCCCTGCGCGGTCTGCCGCGCGCGTGGGCTCAAGGTCGACAAGCCCGTCGGGAAGTCGGTGCGTGCATCCAGCCGCGCGAGGATCGCGGCCCCGGTCGCAGCGGCCTGCTCCACCTGGGCGAGGAGGTCGTCGCGCAGGTCGGTGAACATGTCCTGCAGGCTCGCCTCGGTGACCTCCCGCAGGCCTGCGAGGGCGCCCTGGCCCTCGGCCTCCCTGGTTTGCTTCCACTCTTCCAGCAGCTCCACCGGGAATTCGGCGCTTCGGGGGCCGTCGATCGTCTTGTGATGCGGCTTGCACATCAGGAGCAGGTTGATGAAGCTGTTGCGCTGCCTCACCGTCCAGGACGGGTCGAACCGGCAACCGCCCTTCTCGAGCGCCCGGATGTGGGCAATCTCCAGGTTGAGCATCGGCTCCGTGCCCACCATACGGAGGATCGGCTCACCGCAATCGGGCCAGTAGCACGCACCACCGGCCAACGTCATCAGCCCGGCGATCGTCGCGTTGCTGTAGTTACGGCGCGGCTGCGAAGTCACAGAACCCCCTCCACTCACAGGGCAGCAAGCGTACGAGCTCTCACTGACAACCACCTCGCACGCACGCTCAAGGCACCGCCGCCATGCTTTCTTGGCCGACTCGTGAACGGGGCAGGCGGCAGCGCCGTCTGAACTCGGATGTCGGTGGCCTCTGCAATGATCCCCCGTCATGGGGAGACATGACCAGCGGCGTGACGCCTACAACCACTCCGGCAGGCAAGCACCATCCTGCTGGCGATCAGGCGCCAACCTGGCTCACCGGGTGGGCGGCTTTCCGGCTTCGCACAGCGTGAGTGGATCGTGAGCGCGTCAAGGGCGAGTTCCATGCGAGCCGAAGCACTGTTCCGCGCGCGCGTGGCCGACCTGGGTGGCGAGGTCCTCGAAACCGAGTGGCTCGGCACTCGGAAACCTCACCGGGTGAACTGCGGGGCGGGACACGAGAACGCGACCTACCCAACCAACGTCCTGGCCGGCAAGGGTATCTGCTGTCAACGGTCATTGAGATGCCCAGGTGGGTGGTCATTGGGTGTCCAGGCTGGTGGCCATCAGAAGTCCATGCCTGTGGCCAGCGGTGTTCCTGAGGGTGGGCGTCAGTGCAGGGGGACCACGCCCTTGCCAGCGAGGGCCTCGGCAAGTCGGTGGGAGTCGCCGGTCGTGGTGACGAGGTGGGCGTGGTGCATCAGGCGGTCAGTGCTCGCTCCGGCAAGGGTCTTGGGCATGATCGTGTCGAAGCCTGAGGGGTGGATGTTGCTGGTCACCGCGGTCGAGCGGCGTTCGTAAGCGGCGTCGATGATCCGATAGAACGCCTCGGCGGCGTCCTCGCCGACGGGCAGCAGGCCGATGTCGTCGACGACGATGAGGTCGGCCCGGCAGATCCGTGCGACGGTCCGGGCGGTGGACCCGTCGACCTTCGACTTGCCGATCGCCGCGCTCAGGGTCTCCAGAGTGAACCAGGCCACTCGCAGGTCCTTCTCGATCGCGGCTTGTGCCAGACCCTCGGTGAAGTGCGACTTTCCGGTCCCCGACGGGCCGGCGATCACCAGGTTCTCCGCGCGGCTGATCCACTCCAGGGTGACCAGGGAGTTCTGGGTGGGTTCGGGGATGGTGGAGTCCTCGGCCCGCCAGGAGGCCAGGGTCTTGCCGGTGGGGAAGTTCGCCGAGTGGCGTCGCAGGCGGCGGGTGGCGGCGTCGCGGCCGGTGACCTCCTCGGCGATCAGCAGCCGCAGCACCTCGGCGGGGTCCCAGCGTTGCGCTCGGGCGGTGGCCAGCACGTCGGGTGCGGCCTTGCGCATATAGGGCAGACGCATCCGGCGCATCAGCCTGTCCAGCTCCTCGGGCAGGGCCGGGGCCTGGGGAAACGTCATGGTCGTATATTCCTTCGCTGGTCGGGGTGGGCGCCGATAGGCTCGGCGGGTGATCAATATGGCGGTGCGTGGTGACCGCGGGGACGTTGTGGCCCGAGCCCAGGGCGGTGTGGAGTGGACCGCTGCTTTCGCGGACCTGGACCTGGCGGAGTTCCCGATGCTCTGGGCCCTGACTCCGTATGGGGATGCGGTGTTCAACCAGCGGCAGGTGCCGCTGCTGTTGTCGGAACTCGACCGGCTTCCCGCCGCTTGTGGTGGCGACTGGGTCGGGCAGGCCCGCGAGTTGTGCCAGGTCGTCGAGCGCGGGCAGCACCTGTATCTGTGGTTCCTCGGCGACTGACCCCGATCGGCTGGTCTTCAACTGCCTAGGGGTCGTTGGCTACTGGCCCAGGGCCTGCCAGCCGATCGTGCCGCTCTGGACGGAGCGTGCCTCGTCCGCGCGCACGACCTCGCCTGCGGGTCTGCTCGCCGCGAGATGCTCCAGGATGGAGAGCAGGTCGGCGTCGGCGAAGCGTCCGGCGGTCGCTGCCAGCCCAAGGGCCTGATCGACGCTGTCGGAGCCCATGACGGTGGCGAGCTCGACGGCGCGGGCCATCTTGGCGCGGATACGGACGGCGCCGGCGGGTCCGGCCTCCTTGAGCCAGCGCCCGGCTCCCGGACCGATGCCCACGAACGCGATCTCCGCTTCCGAGCGCGGCTGCAGTCTGGGCTGGTGGACGCCGCGGCCGTCGGGGTGGTCGGGGTAGTGCGCATCGATGATCTGCGGAACTCCTGGGACCGACAGTTGGTGGCGCCATATCTCGGACAGGTCACCGGAGTTGGTGCGGGCGAAGATGGACAGTTCCTCTCCGACCACCCGGCACCAGACCCTGGTGCCGGTATAGCCCGGCGGGGTCGAGTAGCGCACCGAGTTGAAGCTGATCGTGCGGTCCGAGCCGACCACCCGCTCCTCGCCCAGCGCAAGTGCCAGCGGCTCCAGCGGGAGGACGTGCAGCGTGGTGCGTTCGATGTCCAGACGGTCGGCGGGTATCTGTCCGGTCGCCCGGTGGCGGCGCGCATTCACCGCATCGCACCAGGTGAAGCAGGCGTCCGCGAGTTCGGCGAAGGTGCCGTAGGCGGGTAGCAGGTTCGCATCCGTGGGCACCAGGTCGGCCTTCGCGATGCGGACCGTGGCCTCCGCACCACCCTTGGACTCCGGGTCGTAGGGCACGCAGCTGACCACTTGGCAGCCGTAGTGCCGGCCCGCGGCGACCATCTGCGGGTGCCGGACCGGGATCCCGGCGATGTGCTCGACGGTGACGGTCTTCGCGTTGTCGGTCAGTACGTAGGTCGGTGCCCCGCCGATGCGGCGCAAAGTGGTGTCCAGGCAGGCGACCAGCGTGCCCAGGGTGCAGTCCCAGACCGGGATGACCACCCGAAATCGCGACCAGGACAACCACGCGCAGAACAGCCAGGTCCGACGCCCGCCGATGCGCGGGCCCTCTCCCCAGTCGAACTGCAGCCACCGCCCGGGCTCGGGGATCCACGGCCGGTAGGTCCGCCGCTTCCCGGTCTTCCACGCGGTCTTCGCCGCGTTTACTGCCCGCCGGGTCGAGCGGGCACTGCCTGGATAGCCCATCTTCACGAGCTTGTCATGGACCACGTCGGCGCGGATCGTCGCCTTGGACTGCTCGACCCACTCCTCGATCTTCTCCAGGAACGCGTCGATCATCTTCGGGCGCGGCTCGCGCTCATACGGATTGCGCCCGCTGTCTCGGGCCTCGACATACCGCTTGACCGTCTTCGGGTCGTGCCCCGTCAGGGTGGCTGCCGACCAGACCGTCTCGGTCAGGTCGTACGCCTCAAAGATTTCCATGATCTCTCTGTCAGACTTCGTCACAGGACCTCTCCGGCCGGTTGCTGATGCTCGCAAACACCAGCAAACCGGACGGAGGGGTCTCCTTCAGATAAGGAAGCGATCAGGAACAACAGGCCATCCACCTGGATCTCCGGTGGCCATCAGCCTGGACTCGACTGGCCGCACACCTGGACTTTGCCACGACCGCCGACACGCCCGGGGCCAACTCTCTGGAGGGTCAAGGCTCGGGTATGTCGTATGACTCACGGGACGTCAGCTGATCACCGCCGAGGTGAAGCCAGCGAGCCTGTCTGATCTGAGGGTTCTGGACCCCGTGGTGCTTTGGGCTTCACCTGCTTCGGCCCCCATTAGATGGTGCTTGCTGCCCGGCCGGCCCTGTCGGAGGATTCCCGCTGCGGTCCTCTTCATCTGGGCGAGCAGGGCTTCGGCTGCCTGCGGGTTCGCTTCCCTGGCTGCGGAGTAGGTGGCCGGAGCGAGCGCGGCGTAGGCGCCCTGGAGGCCCTTGAGAGCCACTCTCAAGTCTCTGGTCGGGTCGGGCGCCACGATGACCGCCCGGTACTCCGGCGATATTACCGTCACATCCAGCTCGGCCACGGCCGACAGCAATGCCGCGGCCACACCGGCCCGCTCCACCGGCCGCCGCGGACGGCCTGTCGGCCAGCGCCTCATCCACCGTCTCCCGCGTGATCCGCAGCCGCGTCAGCTGACCCTCTGGTCGGGACAACTCCTCCGGAAGCGCGGCAATCTGCTCACGCAACCGATCAACCCGATCATGAGCCGCGGCCTCCTTGGCCTCCAATGCCTCCATCAACGATGGCACTACACCACCCGCCCCGGCTCGACGCCCGCACCCGCTGCGGGCACCCCGCCGATGACGCTAGGAGTTCACCAGTCCGGTCACGCCGGAAACCCTCGAACATTACCCCAACGAGGCTCCCCTACAAGATCTGCACCTATCGCCGATCGTCCTCGTAGCGCTTCACCCGCCGCCGTCGTACGGCCTCGGAGCCACCCGCACGAGTGACGCCCCCGCAGATCACCGCAATTTGCGGCTGGTGACAGCATTCTTACCAGCACAGATGCCGGTGTAGAGCACGAACAGGACGTACTGCAGACAGCGTCTGTCATCGACTGGGCGATGGCCCGGAGACCACTGCGGCCAGGCTGGCAGCAACGGCTCGATCCGGGCCCACAATTCTTCGTTCACAATCCATAGATTGTTGCTCACGCGATCACGAACGGACGAATCGTCACATCGGTAGCGCTCACCAGTAGCGAGTCACAAGATCGTGCTACGATTTCTCGGAATTCAGGAACGAAACGCCCAGTCAGATCCTCGTAGAACATCGCCGAAAGTTCGTACCGCGCTTGCGCCCGCGAACAGTCGAAGCAAAAGTCGTTCGGATCGCCCTCATGAAGGCAATCCGAACGACTCCTCAATGAACTCTCTCCAAAGACCGGTCCTGACCATGTGCTAAAGGCCCATCCCAGGCGCTGACCCGCATGCTCAAGGCGACAATGACCGCCACATTTCGGGACTCATGGAACGGTCGATGAGTTCCTCGGCATCGGGGAATTCGCCCGTCAGAACAGCGGCGAGGAAGTCGGCCATGCCGCCGTCGAAATAATTCATTTCACTGATACCGAACCGCCACACCACGACCGGCCATTGGCTGGGGTCGTCGGCCGATGTGTCCCAGCAGAAATAGTCGCAAGTGGTGTTGCTTCCCCATGCGAGCAGGCCACCCTTCGCCGGAAACGGCTCGTACGGACGGCCAAACTCAGGGACCCACCCGTACCACACCTCAAGCATCTCCCCGATGTCCTTGTTGAACTCGTAGAGGCCGTCGAACCTCTCCCCGTCCGGAACACCCGGCCGGAGGGACGGCGCCCCCACAACAAGGTCCCCGAAGTACTGGACGCGGCCATACCGTTCCACCAGCTCCCGGAAGTCCGCCGGCAGCTGAACACCGAGCCTCTCGACAGCCTCCGCCCAATTCACGCTGGTAGGCTCGCGGCCAGACTCGCCCATCAGCTCCCCGAGACGGCCGATAGCACTGATCATCCCTTTGCCCTTCTAATCGCCAAGCTGAACCATTTGTCCACCAGGGCCAAGTTTCTCATTGTTTACGATTCTCGATCCTAGCCCCGCCCGCCTACCGTCGGCGCCTTCCCCGAAAGCTACCATGAAGAATCCAGTCGGAATCTTACTCGACGGCGTGCTATAGATCGGATCTACAATGTAGGTGACGACCATTTTATCCTTCAGGGCTTTCCCTACAACGTTTTGTTCAAAATCTCGCATTCCAAACGCAGTTGTGTTCACACCGCGCTGGAAGCATGGCGTTAGGTTCTTTGCCACGCCTCGGCCACCAAACTCCCGAGCTATGAGGTGGCAACGGGCCAGCAGTAGCGAGTCCTTGTCAGCGAGGTCCCAGCCCGCGGCTGTCGCAGTCGTCTGGGCTTCCGCCCACCCTGTGATGGGTCCGTCCGCACGCGCGCCACGCTTGGCGTTCGGCGTACCGACCAGGCATGCCTCGGCCATGGTGGGCCGCTTCACTCCCGGGCTGCCTGCGACATCCTCCATGTCGCCATAGTCAATCCATCCCCGACCCCCAGGCCTCCTGTCGTCACTCTCGGCCGTGGCCGGGCGACGGTCCAGGCAGCTCGGCCGCCTGTTCCCGCCCTGATTCGGTTGAGGACCGGAGGCAGCCACCGTGTTCGGGGTGACATTCGGCTGCACTATCAGCATGGCAGAGAGGGCAGCGGAGCTGTAGGAAGCGGCGATGACGTTGAGGGCGTCGTGGTTGTTCGGCGGGGACCAGTTGAGCTTGGGGGCGGGGCGCTCGACGGCGGGCCGGGTCTTGTCAAACAGGGGCTTGGGGGGCTCAGGGTGGAAAACGGTGGGGCGCACGGGCGATGTGGGTCGGCGGCAGGTGGTGCATTGGCCGCCCGGCGACTGGGGGCTGCCCGCGCCGGTCGGGCTCTGCGATGAGGAGGAGGGAGAGGAGGTCGGCCGGGAGCTGTGCCGGGCCTCCCACTGAGCCTGGTAGTACTCGCTGAGGTCGTAGGAACCGTTCCCCGTCGCGGTGTAGAACCCGACGGCGCCTGACGGGTTGGTGTAGGCGGACGTGTAGTTCTGGGTCGGGCTCTTCCCGGTGTACGAGTTCAGCTGGTCGGCGTAGGCCTGGGAGGTCTGGGGCTTGCCCGCGGTCGGGGGCTGGCCCGCGCTCTGGGGTCCCGGCTTGATGGTGATCTTTCCGTCGAACTTGCCCTTCCCGAACTCGATGCCCTGGTTGTTGCTGTTCGCGGGTGCCTGCTGACCGGTGACGGGGGCGGGGGCGGGCCTGACGCCGCCGCCGCCACCGCCGCCGCCGGCGCCGTCCTTGATGGATGCATGCCCGGTGGGGTCGATGCCGTTCAGCGGATCACTGTTGGCGTAGGTGTAGCGGTTGGCCTGGCCGGAGGGACTGGGGTCCAGGAGGAAGGAGTCGCGGCTGGTGAAGCCTCCGGTGCCGGGGCGGTACCAGCGGGCGGCCATGTTGACATCGCCGCTGATGGGATCGGTCCAGCCGCTCTGGTAGCCGAGGCTGGAGCGGGTGCCGCTGGTGGTGGTGGGCTTGCCGAAGGGGTCGTAGGTGGTCGCGCCGACGACGGAGGTGCCGTTGGTATCGAGGGTGGCGGTGGCGTCGGTGTGCCGGTCGGTGCGCACCCGCACGTTGGCGGTGCCGTTGGTGGCGCCGAGCAGGTTGCCGGCCGTATCGCGGGCATAGCTCCAGGTGCCGTCGCCGGTGAGGTTGTTGGAGCCGCCGTCGTAGGTGAACTTGGCGGCACCCCGGCTGGTGACGCGGTCGAGGCCGTCGTAGGTGTAGGTGGTGGTCCCGTCGGTGATCAGGCGGTTGAAGGCGTCCTGGGTAAGGATCTCGTCGGTGGTGCCAGTGGTGACCTGGGCGAGGGTGCCACGGGCGTTGTACCGGTAGGTACTGGTGCCGTCGGAGAGGAGACGGTTGCGTTCGTCGTAGGTAGCGGTGGTGGTGCCGTTCTTGGTGCGGTTGCCGGCCGCATCCCACTGGTAGGCGGTGGTAGTGCCGTCGGCGGTCCAGGAGGTCAGGCGGCCGGCTTGGTCGTAGCCGTAGCGGTTGTCCTTGACGGGGTCGATGGCGCCGCCGCTGACCGTCTTGCGGGTCAGACGGTCGTCGAGGTCGTACTCGTAGGTGGTGCCAGTGAGCGGGGCGGTCGCGGGGTTGCCGGCAAGAACCTGGTCGCTGCTCAGACGGCCGAGGGCGTCGTAGCTCAGGCGCCGCTCCGACGTGGACTTGAGCTTGGTGGCGTCCGCCGGGTCCGGTGCGACGTACCACTGCTTGTTGATGCGGCCGTCGCCGTCGTAGGCGTACCAGTTCTGGGTCTGGGTCTTGGAGTTGCTGGCCCAGTCGAGTTGGCCGTCGGCCTTGTAGCCGAGGACGGTCAGGTCACTGTCCTTGTCACGGTGCTTGGTGATTCGCCCGTCGGCGTCGTACTCCCAGGTCTGGGCGGCCGCCGTCAGATCGGTGCCGGCCTTGATGAGCAGGCCGCGGTCGTTGTAGGCGTAGAGCTGCCCGTTCAGGGCCGAGGAGTTGTGCCGGATGAGATTTCCGGCCTTGTCGTAGGTCAGCTCCCGGTCGATGGTGGTGGCTTGCGTACCGGTGCCGCTCTCCTTCACCAGTCGGCCGGCGGGATCGAAGGAGCGGGTGCGGACGACGCTGCCGGGTTCGGCCAGCTTCACGGCTTGGCCGGCCACGTCGTACGTGGTGGTCCAGGTGCGGCTGGAGGCGGCCGGATGCGCCGCAGTGACCGGCTCGACGGTGGACTCGGGCAGGCCCCACGTGTTGTAGGTGTAGATGGTGCTGTTGCCCCGGCCGTCGGTGAGGCGGGTGCGGTTGCCTGCGGCGTCGTAGCCGAAGGTGGTGGTGATCGTCTGGCCGGTGGCAACCGGTTCGGTGAGCTTCACCGGGCGGCCGAGCGCGTCGTAGTCGGTGCGGGTGACGGCACTGGTGGTCGGGCTGGTGGTGGTGAGGACGCGCCCTTCGAGGTCGAAGCCGGCGGTGGTGGTGCGCAGGACGGTCCCGGCGGCGTCCAGGTTGTCGGTGGCGGTGGGGTTGCCGAGGCCGTCGTAGCGGATGCGCACGGATTCACCAAGCGGGGCGATGGCTCGCACCGTGCGGCCGAGGCCGTCGTACTCGGCCTTGCTGACGCGGCCGAGCGGGTCGGTGCTCGTGAGCACCTGGCCGGCGCGGTTGTAGGTGGCGGTGCTGGTGCTGCCGGCCGGGGTGGTGAGGGCGGTGTTGTTGCCGGCGTCGTCCCAGGTGAACTTAGTGGTCAGGTTCTGCGGGGTGGGCTGGCGCTCGACGATGGTCGCGGTGAGAGTGCGGCCGAGTTGGTCGTAGGTGGCCTCGGTGCGGGCGCCGACCGGGTCGGTGGCGGAAAGCTGCAGGCCAGTGGGGGTCCAGGTGGCCGACCAGGTGGGCGGATTGTCGTCCACCGGGGGCTGGAGGCCGCCGAGGGAGTTGGGGTCGACCCGCTGGATCTGGTGGTCGAGGCGGTCGTAGCCGAAGGTAGTCCGCCGCCCGGCCGGGTCGGTGATGGCGGCGACACGCGAGAGTTTGTCGTACTCGATACGGCTGACAGCATTCAGCGCAGTGGTGGCGCCTGGCGGGGTGTAGGAGGGCAGACGGGCCTCGGTGATGCGGCCGAGCGGGTCGACGGCGATCTTGGCGACCTGGCCGAGCGGGTCCCTGGTGGAGACGGCCTCGCCGAAGGCGTTGTAGCCGGTGGTGTTGGTCGGGCGGGCTGTGGTGGCGGCCGCGCCTCCGCTCTCGGTTGCAACTGATGGTGCGATCGCGGCGGTCTGGCGTCCGAGGGCGTCGTATTGGAAGGCGGTGGTGTAGGCGGCCGAAGCGGCGCCGGCGGCGTTGCCGTTCGGGGAGGTGGCGGCGGTGAGCCGGCCGCGCTGGTCGTAGCTGAAGGTGCTGACCGCGGTGGCGCCGCCGGTGGAGGAGGCGAGCTGGGTGCGGGTCAGGCGGCCTGCGAGGTCGTAGGTGTTGGTCTGGACGCTGTTCTCGGCGTCGCTGACCTTGAGGGTGCTGGTGGTGACGCGGTCATCGGCGTCGTAGGTGAGGGTGCTGGTGCGGTTGAGGCCGGTCGGGTCGAGGACGGTCTGGGTGACACGCCCGGAGGGGTCGATGGTGCGTACGGCGGTCGTGCCGTCGGCGGTGGTCTGCTTCACGAGGTGTCCGGCGCCGTCGTACTCGTCGGCCTCCATGACGATCGAACGGGTGGTGCCGTCGGCTTGGGTGACGCCTTCCGCTTTGGTCGTGGCGGGCAGGCCGTCGTCGAAGTAGGTGTAGCTGGTAACGGCGCCCACGGCGTCGGTGACAGAGGCGAGGCGACCGGCGGGATCGTAGGCGCGGGACTCGACGGCGAGGTCGCGGGCCGCCTTGCCGTCGCCGTTCCAGCCCGTGACGGCGGTGGTCGCGGGCTGGCTGCGGGAAGTGTAGGTGTAGGTGGTGACCTGGCCGAGCGGGTCGGTGACGGAGGTGCGGCGGCTGAGGCTGTCGTAGCCGTAGCGAGTGACGGATCCTGCGGCGTCGGTGTCGCTCTCCGGGCGGCCAGCGCTGTCATAGCTGCTGCTGGCGGTACGGGAGCCGTCGAGGCCTGCGATGTCTGCAGTGGTCGTACTGGTGGAACGGCCGTCGAAGTCGAAAGTGACGGTGGTCCTCGTCTGGTGGGTGTCGCCGGTAACGGCATCAGTCACCTTCGGGCCGGTCTGCGCGACCTGGCGACCGAGATCGTCGTACTCGTAGGTGGTGGTGACGCCGGCGGGCTGGGCGTCGGAGGTCTCGGTCGTCCAGGCCTTGCGGCCTGCGGCGTTGTAGCCGTAGGTGAGGGTGAGTCCGCTGGGCAGGGTGGTGCGGGCCAGGTCGCCGTTGGAGAAGTAGGTGTAGCCGGTGACGGCGCCTGCTGCGGTGGTCTCGCTGGCGAGCAGTCCGGCCGGGGTGGTGCCGCCACCGAAGGCAGGTTCGGTGCCGGTGGTATAGGTGGTGCGGGTGGTGCGACCGTCAGGGCGCGTGGTGGAATCGGGCAGGCCGAGCGCGTTGTAGGCGACGGTCATGCGATAGGTGGTGTCGCCGGGCCCGGCAGAGCGGGCGTCGCGGGTCTCGACGGGCTTGTCGTTGCGCGGATCGCGCGGGTTGTCCTTGTTGTAGAAGTAGCTGGTGTACGCCGTCCAGCAGGAGTTGACGTCGCGGCAGGTGGTCAGGGAGAGGGTGTTGCCGCGCTCGTCGTGACCGCTGACGGTGGAGTGTCCGTTCGGGTCGGTAACGGTGTGGACGAAGCCACCGGTGTCGTAGGTGTAGCTGGTGGTGCCGCCGGCCTCGTCGATGTGCGAAATGAGGCGGTTACCGCGGGTGACGTCGTGGATGTCGGTGGAGACGTTGCCGGCCGGGTCGGTCAGTGTCACGCGGGAGGCCAGTTCGGTGGCCGAGGAGAGGGACCGGGCCTGGTAGTGGGCGGCCACGCGCTCCGCGCTCAGCGGGTACTGGTAGAACGCGACCTCGTCGAGCTGACCGTTCAGCCAGGACCAGCCGCCGTTGCCGCCGGGCATGTTGCCGACGTAGCCGCCGCCCAAGTAGGTGCGGTTCATGTTCAGGTGAACGACGGTACCGGTGGCGGTGCCGACCAGGGTGCCGTCCAGGTACAGCGACTGCGTGCCCTGTCCGGCGCTGAGCACCGCCTGGTGCCAGGAGCCGTCGGTGACGGCGCCGCCGGAGGTGATCGGTCCGCCGTTGATGCCGAAGAACTCGCCGCGCAGCTTCCCGTCGGATCCGACGTACAGGGCGGGCACGACGCTGTACGGCGCGGCGCCCATGGGCTCGCTCTGCAGCGAGAGCAGCACGCCGGGTGCGCCGGTGCGGAACCAGAGCTCGGCGGCGATGTCGGTTTTGGCCTGCAGGATGGGAGTGGGGAGGTCGACGTAGGAGCCGCTGGTTCCGTTGAATTCGGTGGCGCGACCGTCGCCAGGTCCGAAGACTCCGGTGGTGCCGGGCTTGGCTGCCGGTGCGTAGCTGCCGTTGCCCTTGATCGCGGCAACCTCGCTGGCGGCGGCTGTGCTGCCGGTTTCGTCGAGGCGCCAGTAGCCGGCCGGCGAGTCGGCGACGACAGAGCCTCGGTAGCCGACGCCTTGCCCGGCGACCTGCGCGCTGCGGGCCCGATAGTGGGCCACGACGTCCGCCTCGCTGAGCGGGTGCTGGTAGATCCCGGCCTCGTCGATGGTGCCGGTGAAGCGGCTGATGTCGCCGGGCGAGGCCGGCCAGCCCCGCGCGTAGCCGGCGCCGAGGTAGGTGTGGCTGTTGACTTGGTGGTCGACCGTACCGCTCTGGACGCCGACAACCTGACCGTCGAGGTAGAGGGTCTGTGCGGTTCCCTGGACCGAGAGCACGGCATGGTGCCAGGAGCCGTCCGTGACGCTCTGGGCCGAGGCCGCGCTGGACGGCGCGTTGCCGGAGAAGCGGCCGCGGAGCTTGCCGTCCGAACCAACGTAGAGGACAGGGGTCCAGGTGCCGCCGACGCCGGCCGGGTCGTCGATCTTCTGGCTCTGGTCGCCCATCAATACGCCGGGACTGGTGGTGTTGAACCAGAGTTCGACGGCCAGTTCGGTCTTGGCGTGGAGGACGTCCTGGGGGATCTCGATCTGCGAGGTGGAGCCGCCGTCGAAGCGGGCAGCGGTGTCGTCGGTCGGTGCGAAGACGCCCGGCGCCTTCTTGCTGACTCCGTCACCGTAGGTGCCGGCGAGGCCGGTTCCCGTCTCGCTCGCGGCGAGCGCGCCGTCGCGCTCGCCGAGCCGCCAGTAGCCGGCCGGATCGGAAGTCTTCACGGCGTTGTTGTAGAGGAACGATCCGCCGGTGAACGTGGGGTCGGAGATCTTCCAGTCGCCGCCGGCGGAGTCCGTCACCTTGGTGACTCGCTCCGTCGCCGCGTCGTAGGTCACCTGCGCGCTGGTACGACCGGTCGGCAGGGTCGTCTTGGTGAGCTGGGTGCTGCTGGCTCGCAGGGCGTAGTGCTCGCCGATGACCTGGTCGGTCAAGGGGTAGTCGTAGACCGCGACATCGTCGATCTGGCCGGTGAACCAGGACCAGCCGCCGTTACCACCGGGATAATTGCCGGTGTAGCCGCCGCCCAGGTAGGCGCGGTCCATGTTCAGATGGTCGATGTCACCGGCGGTGGTGCCCACCTTGGCACCGTCGAGGAACAGTGCGGTGTTGTCCCGGGCACCGGCGAGCACCACGTGGTGCCAGGCGTTGTCGGTGACGCTGCCCGAGGTCGCGATCGAGTCCTGTGGGCTGTTGAACTTGCCGCGCAGCTTGCCGTCCGAGCCGACGTAGAGCGCCGGAACGACGTTGTACGGGTTCTCTCCCATGGCGCGGTTCTGATAGGTGAGGATCACACCTGCCGTGCTGGTACGGAACCACAGCTCGACGGTGCGGTTGGTGGAGGCGCTGATCGTGCGGTTGGGCAGTTCGACGTAGGAGGTGGAGCGCCCGTTGAAGGTCACCGCGTGGTCGCCGCTGCCAGCGAGCGCACCCGGTGCACCCCAGGTCGCGTCCTTGACGTCGCCGGGTGCCCGGTCGCTGACTTGGGCGTCGTTGGCGGCCGCGCTGCCGTCCGACTCGCCGAGGCGCCAGTAGCCACTCGGGTCGGCGTCTCGCACGGCGGTGCGGTAGCGCGATCCGGTGCCGTACTCGTAGACGGTGCAACCGGTCGCGGCGGTGAGTGCAACGCCGGGCGGGCAGACCTTGGTGAGCTGGTCGCCGTTGTACTGGTAGGACCAGCTGTTGGTGGACCCCGTGGCGGTCACGGCGGTGACGTGGGTGCCCGTCCAGGTGAGGTTCAGCGAGCGGCCGGAGGCTGAGTCCTTGACCTGGACGGCGTGGCCGCCGCTGTAGACGAAGTCCTGGGTGTGGCCGGCGGTGTCGGTGATGCGGGTGAGCTTGCCGTCGGCGCCAAAGGTGTGGATCACGCCCACGCGGTCGGTGAGCGTCCAACCGCCGCTGTCCGCCTTGCGCAGATCGGCCGCCACGCCGCTACCCGCGACGTAGGCGTTCTTCCCCGGGTTCCAGCCGAACCTGGCCCGGGAACCATTGGAGGCAGTGAGCAACACGTTCCCGGGCAGGGAGAGCCAACTGCTCGATTCCACCTGGATCTGCATGTCCCACGGGCTGCTCCAGCCGGCGCCGAACGCGCCGTCGGATCGCGGGTCGAGCGAGTTGTAGCTGCGGGTGACGGACAGGTCCGGGCCGACCGTGGGCAGCGTCGCGTCCGTCGCCGCGGTGGTGTAGTTACCGACAGCGGTGTTGACGCTGCGCCCGGCGTCGGCGTCGGTGACGTACTGGTTCGGCTGCGGGAGTACGGCGCGGATGAGTGAGGTCAGTGACCAGGCGCTCTCACCGGCTCCGTCTCCGACCTTGGCGTACCAGGCGTACTGCTCGTTCCAGTCCAGCCAGCCTTCCGGCACCACGAATCGGGACTGTCGGTGCAGCCAGGCGCTCGTGTGGCAGTCCACGTGGGTGTCGGCGCCGACCACGCGGCACACGGAGAACTGGTAGTCGACCTCGGGGTAGGGCGATCGGTCGGGGTCCTGACCCTCGGCGGTGAGGGTGGGGTTGAGCTGGTACACCACCGCCCCCGAAGGCGGGGCGAGCCGGGTGAGGTGCGGCGGTACGTTGACCGACGAGAGCTGGATCGAGATTGGCTGCACGCGCGCGTCGGCCCAGAAGTTGCTGTGCTGGTAGTCGTCCATCGTGAAGGCGACGGTGTACGCGCCCTGCGGCAGGGAGCGGATGTGCGCGTCGACCACCACGCCGCCACCCGGGGGGACGTCGTAGGGCATGGACGTCCAGGCGATGTTGCTGCCGTAGTTGGTGATGTCGTTGCCCCACTGGTCGAACAGCAGGTACGACATCTTGTAGCTGTTGCCGGGTGTCCAGGTCTCCATGCCGCGGTTCCAGGCACGCAGCCGGACGATGCCCTCCTGGGTGGCGGTCACCGGCTGCTGGAGGCCCCAGAGCTCGTAGTCCGCGCCGTACTTGGACCAGGTCACGTTGAGGCTGGGCTCACCGCCGGGCATGTCATCGCTGCCGAACTGCTTCCAGCCGTTCGAGTCCCGCTCGTCGGCCTTGATCGCCAGGCCGTAGTTGGGCGTCCATCCATGGGTCCACTCATTCACCAGGCGCCGGCCGTCTGCACCGAGGTCGAGGGACTCCCAGGCGGGGGCGCACGCCCAGGACGCGGACGGGGAGGAGCGCCATCCGTGGGCGAAGTTTCCGGCCGTGAGCGCGCCGCCGGTCGTGGGGCCAGGCCACGAGCGCACCGAGCTCTCCGACCAGGCGGACGTGATCTGGTGGACAGTCACCGGCCGGGCATTGCAGGAAGCGGACCACGCGTCGTAAAGCGAGAGCTGGACGCCGAGGATGTTGGCGTTCTGGAGGGAGGACTCGATGCCGTTGAAGCGGATGAACGACGCCGCCTTGTGGGCCCCACCGTCGTAGGTGCCGGCCTTCAGGACGGTGTCCGCGGAGAAGTCCTGGTTGTAGGGACTCTCCGCGTAGGTGCCGTCGACCGCCTTCACGGAGGAGAGGGACGGGTCCACCTTCACGGGGAAGACCCGCTCGGGAGCGTGCAACCAGGTCTCGTCCAGCTTGACCTTCAGCGCCGGGCCCGCTGCCTGTCCGGCGACTGGGGGGAGGAGTTCGTAGGTGACCTGGCCGGAGAAGACGCCCTCCTCGGTGTTGGGCGCGAACGCGGAGTCCTGCATCCAGCCGGCCGGCATGCGGCCGCGCACCGTACCAGCGGTGTCGGTGAACAGAACCGCACCGCTTGCATCCAGGGACGCGGTCACACCCTGAAGGCGGAGCGGGAACACCCACTCGGTGGGCGCGGAGGAGTCCTTGAGGACGAGGGTCTCCTTGAAGGAGGTGCTCCCGGCAAGGAAGGTGACGTCGGCCTGCGGGCGGGCGTTCGGGTAGGTCAAGGTGCTGCCCTGAGCGGTGCCCTGGACCGCGGCGGCGTCATGGAGGGCGTAACCGACGGAAACTCCGTCCCCGAGATCGAGGCTGACCAGTGGGTCCGCGTCCGCGGTGAGCGCCAGGTTCAGCTGACGCTCACCGGAGCTGGTGGTCCAGCCGGTCTGGGTCGGCGCCGCGCGGCCGGCGGAAGCCTTGCCCGAGGCGATCAGCGTGGTGTCGATGGACGCCCAGGTGCCGTCGGCGCGACGGAAGTTGACCGCCTGGGGATAACTGCGGGTGGTGAACGTGCCGTCAGCGTTCTCGAAGGTGCGCTGCTGAGCCGTGCGCTTCTCGGGAAGTTCCTTGCTCTTCGCCGGATCGAAGCTCTTCGCAGGGTCGATCTTGGTGCTCGGCGGTTGAACGGGTGCAGCAACGACCTTGGCCTCGGTCGTGGGCAGCGCCGCCGGCGGCGGTATGACGGCCGCCGCCGGCTCGGTGCCGGTCGCCTTCTCCTCCGCGAGCTCCCCCGGAGCTGGAGACGCACCCGGTCGCCCGCCCTCGGCATCGGCACTGGTCGCACCCGCGGTGGTGTCGTGAGAGCGCCCGTCGGCGTCGCCCTGACCCTGCTTCGGCAACGGCCCCGGATCGACGGCTGCCACGGCAGCCTGGCGGACCAGCTCTTCCGCGGCGGCCGCACCTTCGGACGTCCCGAGGACGACCATGACCATGGACAGCAGGATTGCCAAAGAACGGCGGAGCACTCTGAACCCACCAGACAGTTATGTACAGCAAATTGAAGTGGCAGCAGATATATCTGACTGTCATTACATCGACAAAGAACCAAGATCAAGAAGTGACTGGAATCACACGACAAACAGGTGTAAACAGCAGCCAAAGCTCTTGCGAAGCTGTACCGCAGGTCACGGCACTGCGGGGCGCCGTTAACGACTGCGTCACCAACCCCAAGTGCGGTTGATCCTTGGTCCCACCAGCGCCGCGGTCCGCAGCCGCGGGGCGCTGTCGTAATCAAGTTCGTCGGCGGCTTCGGCCATCGGTCCGGCGAGGCTCTCCCGGATGATGGCGGCGAACCCAACCGCAGCACTCGCGGTCATCATCGCCCCCCCTGCTGGCTGCATACACAGAACGGGGCGAGCCGGTTTTAGCTCGCCCGGGAGGACTTGGACGGAGCGGGGCAGGTAGGTGGTGGTGCCTTGCGCCGGTTCGGCGGCCGGGCACGACCGGCCGACACGGGCTGGGCGGCGCGCGAACGCGCCAGTCGGCCGAGCCGTCGGATGTGGGCCAAGCGGTGGCGGGCCGTATCCCTCTGGATTCTGCGGCCTGCTGGAGGCAGAGACCCAAGGTGGTCGGCCCGGTCCTGAGATGACTTTGAAGGCAACCTTCTCCTTCTTGGGGCAGCGCCGCCTCGCTCTGGCCCACTCTGCCCTGACACGCCTGGGCACGTGCTGCTAGCCGCCGAGCACCGGCCGAAGGACACCGGGGCCAAGAAGAGCACCCCCATCCGAACAGCCCGACCGGCGACCAGCGCCACCGGCAAGAAGACCGGCGCCGCAGCCGGCCGCCGGCGCGAGGACCTGTCCAGGCTGACGAAGGCCGAGCTGTACAAGAGGGCCACCTCCCCCTCCGCTCCACCATGACCCGCGACGAACTCCAGACCGCTCTGAAGAAGGCCGGCCACGGCCGGCACGGCCGCCGGGCGGGGCCTGCTCGGGTGAGGGGAAGGGCCATCGCCCGCTCGTTGGGGCGGCTGGTGGGCGGCCTCGGCGGCGCAGTCGGCGAAATCGCGGCGTTGGTGTTGGGGATTCACCTGCCGGGGATGAACGGGTACTGGTAGGTGTGGAGCCGTCGGGGCCGGTTTCTTCAGTTCGGGTGGGGTGGGTGTCGTGGCGCGGGTGGTGTGTGCACGGGATGGGGCAGCAGGTGCAGGGGGAGGACCGGCTGCGGTCCGTGTGGTGGCCGGCCATGAGTGACGGGCTGCGCCGGGCCGGGGCGGAGGGTCTGGTGGCGGAGCTGGATGTGGCGGTGGGCTTCTACGGGGACCTGTTCCGTCCGGCCGGGCAGTTCCTCGCCGCCGGCGACCCGCCCTACACCGCTCGGGATGTCGAGGACGGCTTCGAGCAGGAGTTGCTGGCGGCGTGGTGGCGGGCGGCCGCGCAGACGGACCCGGGGGTGGTGGCGCCGGATGCCGACGGCACGCTGGTGGCGACCCCGCGGTCGGTACAGGCCGCGCTGCGGGCCCTGTCCGGGTCGACGTTCTTCGCGAACCTGGCGCTGCGGGCCGTGGTCGCGGACCTCAAGCAGGTCCGCGCCTACCTGACCGACCAGCAGGTCCGTGAGCAGGCCCGCGCCCGGGTCATGGCGCAGATCGGCCCGGACACCCGGGTGGTGGTGGCGCACTCGCTCGGCTCCGTGGTCGCCTACGAGGCGCTGGGCGCGCTGCCCGGGCACGGGGTGCGGGCGCTGGTGACGATCGGCTCGCCCCTGGGAATCCGCAACCTGGTCTTCGACCGCCTCCAGCCCGCCCCGGAACGGGACGGCAAGGAACTGCGCGGGGCATGGCCGGGCGGCGAGCAGCTGGCGTGGACAAACCTTGCCGCCACCGGCGACGTGGTGGCGCTGGTGAAGGACCTGCGCCCGCTCTTCGGCAGGCGGCTGAGCTCCGCCACGTTGTACAACGGCGTGCACGCCCACGACGCCACCTCGTACCTGACCGATGAGCTGTGCGGGAAGGCCATCGCCGAGGGCCTGGCATGAGCATTCCGCAGGACGGTGATTCAGGGCAGCGCCGGTACCTGATCTCCGCGGTGGTCGCCGACTACCCGAAGAACCGGAAGTGGAACCGGCCCGGCCTGGTGCAGGCCCGCGCCAGGGTCGTCGACCTGTTCACCGGCACGTTCGGCTACCTCCTCCACGACGCGCTGCCGCTCAGCCCGACCAGACAACAGCTGACCGATGCCCTGCGCGCGTTCTGCGCCTCGCCGGAGCGGCGTGAGGACGACCTGCTGACGCTCTACCTGTCCTGCCACGGCGAGATCCTCGACGACGGCGAGGAACACGTCCTGCTCACCGCCGACACCGACCCCGACGACCTGACCTACACCGCGCTGCCCACCACAGAGCTGACGCGGACGATGCTGCGCGACACCCGGATCCGCCGGGTGATGCTGCTGCTGGACGCCTGCTACGTCGGCCAAGGCGGCAACCAGATGGCCGCCGCCGCGCTGGAGCGCCTTGGCGCGGCCTGGGGCAGGAGTTCCGGGTCAGGCCTAGTGGTCGTCTCCTCCGCCCAGCCGCACCAGCAGGCGACGGCAGGCCTGTTCCCGAAGCTGCTGGAAGAGGCGGTCACCGCTCTGTCGGTCGCCGGACACGGGCCCGGCACGCTGTCGGTGGACGCCGTCGTGCAGCACATGAACGGCTCAAAGGACCTGCCCGGCCACCAGCGGATCGGCCTGGCCATGGTGGGCCTGGACGGCGAGCCGCCCGCGTTCCTTCCCAACCCCCGCCACGACGTACAACTGACCGAGGTCGACCTCGTACTCCAGCAGGCCGCCGCCTTCGACGAACAGGACCAGCGGCGGGAGACCGAGTTCACCTCCCGCCTGCTGGTACGCGCCATGGGCTACCACGCAGATCCGGGTGGCGACCTCATCACAGCCCCCACCTGGTGGTTCAGCGGCCGACACACCGCCCTCCGGGCCCTCGCCACCTGGCTCAACCCCCCTCCCGGCCCGGACACGCAGGCCTGCCGGGTGGTCACCGCCGCCCCCGGCTCCGGCAAGACCGCCGTCCTCGGCCTGATCGCCGCCCTCACACACCCCGAACGCCGCCGCACCGTCCCCCTCCACGCACTCGGCCTGCCGCAGGACCTGATCGCCGCCGGCACCCTAGACGCCGCGGTCTACGCCCAGCGTCTGACCGACACCGACGTCCTTGAGGCCCTCTGTGCCGCTGCCCGCGTCCGGGCCAGCACCGTCGGCGAACTCCTCGACGCCCTCGACCACCGCCCCCGGCCACTGACCGTCCTCATCGACGCCCTCGACGAAGCCGCCACCCCCCACACCCTCTGCACCACCATCCTGCGCCCCCTCATCCAGCACTCCCGCGGCCGCATCCGCCTGCTGCTGGGCACCCGCCCCTACCTCCTGCCCCGCCTCGGTATCGACCCCACCAACACCGACCACGTCATCGACCTCGACAGCCCCCGCTACCGCGACCACCAGGCCCTCACCACCTACACCGCCCGCACCCTGCTCCAGGCCCGCCGCACCTCCCCCTACCGTGACCGGCCCCACACGGTACGACCGGTCGCCCAAGCCGTCGCCACCGCCGCCGGGCACTCCTTCCTCATCGCCCGCATCACCGCCGGCACCCTCGCCGCATCCCCCACCATTCCCGACCCCACCGACGCTGCCTGGCGGGCATCGCTGCCCCGCCACGCCGGCGACGCCATGCGCGAAGACCTCCACCGGCGCCTCAGCCACCACGCCCAGCGCGCCACCGACCTCCTGCGCCCCCTCGCCTACGCCCAGGGCCAGGGCCTGCCCTGGGAGGACATCTGGGCGCCCCTCGCCACCGAAATCTCCGGCCGCCCCTACACCGACGATGACCTCCTGTGGCTGCGCCACGAGGCTGGTTCCTACGTGGTCGAGGCCATTGAGAACGACCGCTCGGCCTACCGGCTCTACCACGAGGCCATGGCCGAGCACCTGCGCGAGGACACCGACGACCGGGCCGTGCATGCCGCCTACGTGCGGGTCCTCACCGACCGCGTGCCTTACCACGCCGACGGCACCCGAGACTGGTCCCGCGCCCACCCCTACGCCCGCACCTACCTCGCCCACCACGCCGCCCAGGCCGGGCTCCTCGACGAGGTCCTCGTCGATGCCGAGTACCTCGTCCACGCAGAACCCCGCGGCCTCACCCCACACCTCCACCACGCCCACCACGACACCGCCCGCCTGGCCGCCGCCGTCTACCGCACCGGCCTCCACCGCCACCAGAACACCACCCCGAGGCAACGCCGCCAGGTCCTCGCCCTCGATGCCGCCCGCGCCGGCGCCCACCACCTCCACCACGACCTCACCCACCGCATCCCACCCGGCACCTGGACACCTCGGTGGGCCACCGGCAGCACCTTCAACCCCGCCCTGCGCGACACCCTCACCGGCCACACCCGCGGCGTGCGCACGGTGGCGTGCACGATGCTCGACGGCCGCCCCGTCGCCGTCACCGGCAGCACGGACGACACGGTGCGGGTCTGGGACCTGACCACCGGCCAGCCGGTGGGTGAACCCCTCACCGGCCACACCGACCACGTGGAGGCGGTGGCGTGCACGATGCTGGACGGGCGGCCCGTCGCCGTCACCGCCAGCACGGACCGCACGGTGCGGGTGTGGGACCTGACCACCGGCCAGCCGGTGAGTGAACCCCTCACCGGCCACACCAACACCGTGCGCGCGGTGGCGTGCACCGTGCTGGACGGGCGGCCCGTCGCCGTCACCGGCAGCGAGGACCGCACGGTGCGGGTGTGGGACCTGACCACCGGCCAGCCGGTGGGCGGACCCCTCACCGGCCACACCAGCGGCGTGACCGCGGTGGCGTGCACAACTCTCGACGGGCAGCCCGTCGCCGTCACCGGCAGTGGGGACACCAGGGTGCGGGTGTGGGACCTGACCACCGGCCAGCCGGTGAGTGAACCCCTCACCGGCCACGCTGGCACAGGGTTCGCGGTGGCGTGCACGGAGATCGACGGTCGGCCCGTCGCCGTCACCGGCAGTGGGGACACCAGGGTGCGGGTGTGGGACCTGACCACCGGCCAGCCGGTGAGCGAACCCCTCACCGGCCACGCTG
>NZ_JBHUSG010000053.1:0-68853 GCF_042673745.1 Kitasatospora sp. NPDC057015 | reverse complement strand
GCCGGCTCCGGCACGCGGGGGGGCCCCTCGGGCGGCCGGGGGGGCGGGCCGCGGGGGGGGTGCGGCGGGGGCGCCCCGACCCGGCCGCACACCTCACCGGGGCCGGCCCCGGACCTCCCGCCGGACCTCCCGCCGGCCCGTCCCCCGGCCCGGGCGCCGTCCCCGGGGTCCGCCGGCGGTGCTACCGGGCGGCCCGGCCGGCGGCCGGCTCCGCCGGTGCGCCCGGCGCGGGCGCGTATCCGGTGGGCCGGGTGCCGAAGGTGCCCCGGCCCTGGGTGCGACTGCGCAACCTGGTGGCGTAGCCGAAGAGTTCGGCCAGCGGGACGGTCGCGGTGAGCACCGCCGTCCCGCCCCGGGCGGTCGAGCCCGAGACCCGCCCGCGCCGGGCGGCCAGGTCGCCCAGCACCCCGCCGACGGCGTCCTCGGGCACGGTGACCGTGACCTCGACCACCGGCTCCAGGAGCGCCATCACGGCGGACCGCAGCGCCTCGCGGAGCGCCAGCCGTCCGGCCGTGCGGAACGCGAGCTCGGAGGAGTCCTTCGGGTGGGTGGCCCCGTCGGTGAGCGTCACCCGGAGGCCGGTCACCCGGTGACCGCCGAGCGGGCCCTCGGCCAGGGCGTCCCGGCAGCCGGCCTCCACCGCCCGGACGTACTCCTGCGGCACCCGTCCGCCGACCACGGCAGACCGGAACTCGAACCGCCCCGCCCCGTCGGCGCCGCCGACGGGGTCGGGCCCGGCGAGGGCCTCCAGCGGCTCCACGTCGAGCACGACATGGGCGAACTGGCCTGCTCCTCCCTCCTGTTTGACGTGCCGGAACACCAGCCCGGACACCCCGCGGACGACCGTCTCCCGGTAGGAGACCTTCGGCCGGCCGACACCGACCTCCAGCCCGTGGGCGCGGCGGATCTTCTCCACCGCGACCTCCAGGTGCAGCTCGCCCATCCCCGAGAGCAGCGTCTGGCCGGTCTCGGGATCGCTGCGCAGCGCCAGCGACGGGTCCTCCTCAACCAGTCGTGCCAGCGCCGCCGTCAGCCGGTCGGACTCGGTGCTCCGGCGCGCCTCGACCGCCACCGAGACGACCGGTTCGGCCACCGAGGGCGGTTCGAGGAGCAGCGGGGCCGAGGGCAGGCAGAGGGTGGCCCCGGCGCGGGCGGCCTTCGGCCCGACCACCGCGACGATGTCCCCGGCGACCGCCCGGTCCACCTCCGCGTGCCGGTCGGCCTGGACCCGGAGGATCCGGCCGATCCGCTCGGTGCGCCGTGCGCCCACGTCCAGCACCGCCTCTCCCTTGTGGATGGTGCCCGAGTAGACCCGCAGGTAGGTCAGCCGCCCGGTGGCGGTGGAGTTCACCTTGAACACCAGTGCCGCGAACGGCGCCGCCGGATCGGCGGGCCGCCACTGCTCGGCGCCGCCGTCGGTACCGCGTACGGCGGGCACGTCCAGCGGTGACGGCAGGTAGGCGACGACGGCCGCCAGCAGCGGTTCGATGCCGCGGTTGCGGTAGGCGGAGCCGCAGAGCACCACCAGGCCCTCGCCGGTCCGGGTGAGGTCGCGGAGCGCCGCGACGAGGGTCGGTGCGCTGAGCGCGGAGTGCGCGCAGAACTCCTCCAGCGCGGCCGGGTGGAGCTCCGCGACCGCCTCCTCGAGCAGCCGGCGGCGGCGCCGCGCCTCCTCGTCGAGGTGGTCCGGCACCGGGCCCTCCACCGGGGTGTCGCCGCCGTCCGGCCAGGTGAGCGCCCGCATCCGGAGCAGGTCCACCACTCCGGTGAAGCCGTCCTCCCGGCCGATCGGCAACTGGACGACCAGCGGGGCGGGATGGAGCCGCTCGCGGATCGAGTCGACCGCGGTGTCGAGGTCGGCGCCCGTGCGGTCGAGCTTGTTCACGAACGCGATCCGCGGCACGCCGTGCCGGTCGGCCTGACGCCACACCGACTCGCTCTGCGGTTCGACCCCCGCGACGGCGTCGAAGACCGCGACCGCGCCGTCGAGCACCCGCAGCGAGCGCTCCACCTCGTCGGCGAAGTCGACGTGACCCGGGGTGTCGATCAGGTTGATCCGGTGGCCGTCCCAGTCGCAGCTCACGGCCGCGGCGAAGATGGTGATGCCGCGGTCGCGCTCCTGCGGGTCGAAGTCGGTGACGGTCGTGCCGTCGTGGACCTCGCCCCGCTTGTGGGTGGCGCCGGTGAGGTAGAGGATCCGCTCGGTGACGGTGGTCTTGCCGGCGTCGACGTGGGCGAGGATGCCCAGGTTCCGGACGGCGGTCGGCGCGGTGGCGGGGTGAGGGTGCAGGTCGGTGCGCACGGCTCGTGGCCTTTCGGGGTGATGCGCGGACGGGGCGGCGCGATTCCCGGGACGAACGGGCCCGTGCGGGCCGGTGGAGACCCTGCCCGAGGCGGCCCGTTCGGGTCACCGCTCGTTCGGGCGGCCCGGCAACGGGCGCGCAGGGGTCAGGAGTTCGTCGCGGAGAGCCGGTGCCGGCCGCGCAGCGGGCACCGGGCGCACGAGGACACCAGGATCACCTCGAACCGGGACGGGGGGACGACGACAGCGGTGCGGTAGCGCACGGCCGGTCTCCCCTCACTCGTCACGGGGCGCACCGCTACGTGGGCGGCGGTACGCGCTTCGACGGCGAGTGTAGGCAGTCGGGTGCCGGCCGCGCACCGCAATAAACCGCCGCGCCCGCGGATGCGCCCGGGAACACCGTCACCGAGCCGATCCGCCCCGCGCCAGGGCTGCCTGACGGACCGTCCGGATAATCCGGTTCGACCGGCGTCACTGTCGCGGCGGCGGTCAGCGCCCGAGCGCCGCCATCGCCGCGTTGTGTCCGGGCACCCCGCTGACGCCGCCGCCCCGGACGGCGCCGGCGCCGCAGAGCAGGACGTTGGCGTGGCCGGTGGCCACTCCCCACCGGTCCTGCGGGTCGCCGTACGGGAACTGCAGGTCGCGGTGGAAGATGTTGCCGCCGGGCAGACCCAGTTCGCGTTCCAGGTCGAGGGGCGTCTTCACCTCGATGCACGGCCGCCCGTGCTCGTCCGTCGCGAGGCAGTCGGCGAGCGGCTCGTCGAGGTGTCCGTCCAGTGGCGCCAGGACGGCCCGCAGGGCCGCGTCCCGGGCGGCGTCACCGTCATCCGTGAACAGTCGGGCGGGCAGGTGCAGGCCGAACAGGGTCAGCGTCTGGTAGCCCTTCGCCACCAGCTCGGGGCCGAGGATCGACGGATCGGTGAGGGAGTGGCAGTAGATCTCCGACGGCGCGACCGACGGGACGCGACCGGCGGCGGCCTCCCGGTACGCCGTCTCCAACTCGCTGTAGGACTCGGCGATGTGGAAGGTGCCGGCGAAGGCCTCGCGCGGGTCCACCGCGGTGTCCCGGAGCCTGGGCAGGCGCTTCAGCAGCATGTTGACCTTCAGCTGGGCGCCCTCGGGCTCCGGGCCCGCGGGGGCCTCGCCCAGCAACCGGGCGAGGACCTGGGGCGCCGCACCGCACAGGACCTGGCGGGCCCCGACCGTGCGCTCGCCGGCCGCGGACCGGAAGGTCACCTCGGCCTGCCGTCCGTCGGTGGCGACCGCCGTCACCTCGCAGCCGGTCCGGAGCTCGGCGCCGGCCGCCCGCGCCGCGGTGTCCAGGGCCCCGGTGAGCGCGCCCATGCCGCCGACGGGCACGTCCCAGTCCCCGGTGCCGCCGCCGATCACGTGGTAGAGGAAGCAGCGGTTCTGACGCAGGGAGGGGTCGTGGGCCTGGCTGAAGGTGCCGATCAGGGCGTCGGTGAGGACGACCCCGCGGACCAGGTCGTCGGTGAAGCTGCGCTCCACGGCCTCGCCGATCGGGCGCTCGAAGAGCGTCTCCCAGGCGGCCGGGTCGGCCACCCGCTCGCGCAGTTCCGCTCGCGTCGGCAGCGGCTCGGTGAGGGTGGGGAACACCCGCCCGGCCACCTGGCGGGTCATCCCGTAGAAGGCCTGCCAGGCGTCGAACTCGCGCTCCGACCCGGTCAGTTCGCGGAAGGCCGCGGCCGTACGGGCATCGTCGCCGGCGTCCACCAGCAGCCCGGTGGGCCGCCCGGCCCGGGTGGTCGGGGTGTACGAGGAGATCCGCCGCCGGCGCAGCGTGAGGTCCAGGCCCAGCTCGGCGACGATCTTCCGCGGCAGCAGGCTCACCAGGTACGAGTACTGGGACAGTCGCGCCGGGACGCCGGCGAAGGCCCGGGTGGAGACCGCCGCCCCGCCCGTCCGGTCGAGCCGCTCCAGCAGGAGCACGCTTCGGCCGGCGCGGGCCAGGTAGGCGGCGGCGACCAGGCCGTTGTGTCCTCCGCCCACGATCACCACGTCGTAGGCGGAGCGGGCGGGGGCGCGGTCGGCCGGTTCGGGCTGCATGCCGCCGTCCTATCAGGGGCCGGGGCGGTTGGCCAGAGTCCTGGTCCGATCGGGCGCGGGCGGGCGGCGGCCCGGAGCGCCGCGGCCGGCCCGCGCCCGAGGTGCCCGGCCCGGGGGGCTGGCCGGTGGCCTCAGCCCAGCGCGATGTCCTTCTCGCGCAGCGCGTCCAGGACCGGTGCGTACATCCGGGCCTTGATGGTGCCGAGGGTCGGCCCGGCCTTGGTCGTGTGGGCGGCGGCGATCTCGACGGCGGTCCGGCGTACGGCGTCCTCGTCCGCGGTCCGGTCGACCACGGCGGCGGCGAGTGCGTCGTGGCCGCCGTAGCGCCGGGCGGTGGTCATGGCCTCGTGGGCGGTCTGCGGGGTCAGCCGGGCCTGGATCAGCGCCGACATGCCCGCCGTGAACGGGATCTCGATCTCGGCCTCGGGCAGGCACCAGTAGCCCCGGTCGCCCCGCATCACCCGGAAGTCGTGGGCCAGCGAGAGCATGGCGCCGGCCGCGAAGACGTGCCCCTGCAGGGCCGCCACGGTGACCACGGGCAGGGTCAGCACCCGGGCCAGCAGGTCCTGCACGGCGCCGACGTACTCACCGGCCTGCTCGGCGTGGGCGAACAGCCAGTCCAGGTCGAGACCGTTGGAGAAGAACTTCCCGCTCGCGGCGGTCACCAGCGCCTTCGGCCCCGAGGCCTGCTCGACCTCGTCGAGCAGGGTGTTGACGGAAGCGATCCAGTCGGGGTGGAAGCGGTTCTCGGTGTTGCCGATGTCGAGGATGAAGACGTCGTCCTGGCGGTCGAGCGCGGGCATGGCTGCTCCTTCGTCCGGTTCGTCCGGAGGTGGGCGGGTCGGTGCCGGTCCCGGTGAGTTACTGGCAGGTAACTACGGTGGATCGCATCGTACATAACCCCGGCCCGGCTGTCCGCCCCCCGGCGCTCCGCCCAGGCCCGTACGCCCTCGCCCGCTCCGCCGACGCCCCTCCGTCCGCTCCGCCGACGCCCGTCCGCCCCCGGGTCGCCCGCGGCGCCTCACGACGCGCTGTCGACCCGGACCTCCTGCAGCAGCCCCCAGGTGAAGTCCGCCGTGCAGGCCAGCGGTTCGCCGGTCGGACCGGGAACGACGAAGTCCGCCTGCCAGCGGGTCGGCGCACTGCCCTCGCGCGGAACGGCGGACGGGAAGGCCGCGGCCAGGTCCGAGACGACACAGCTCCACGGGGTGAGATCGGCCGGGCCGCGCAGCGCCGGCGGCGGCGAGCCGGCGGCGCGCACCAGCCACTCGTTGAGCACCGGGGCGCCGCCCGCGGGCCCCCCGGGGCCGAGCAGCACCTCGAAGCGCAGGTCGGGCCAGAGCGGCAGCGCCCACTGCCGGGCCGTGCAGGTGAGATCCCCGAAGCGCAGCGGCCGGCTCGACTCCGGCGGGCCGAGCACCAGCGGGTGGCGGCGAGCCCCACCCGGGAACCGGGGCGAGCGGATCATCGCCTGCCACTGCCGGTTGGCCTCCCGCAGCTCCGCCCTGGTCGCCCCGAGCCGCCGTACCGCCCGCTCGACCAGCTCCGGGTTGAAGTCGGCCATCCGCCGCAGCAGCACGAGCTGGAACTGCGTGGTCGAGAACCCCTGGACTGCCACCGGCCCAGGCTACCGCCGGCCGAGCCCGGCGGGCCGCGGAAGGCCGCGGCGGGCCTCTTCTCGCGTCGGTCGGTCCGGTCCGGTCCGTCGCTCGTTCGGGCCGGCCGCGCGGCTCACGGCAGGATGGAGTCCACGTAGCCGCCGTCCACCCGGACGGCCGCGCCGGTGGTCGCCGAGGCCTGCTCGGAGCTCAGGTAGACGACGAGGTTCGCGATCTCCTCGGGCTCGATCAGCCGGCCGAGCAGGGACTGCGGGCGGTACTCCCGCATGAACTCCCGCTGCGCCCGGTCCCAGGGGAGGTCCCGGTCGACCAGCGAGTACACGAAGTCCTCGATGCCCTCGGTGTGCGTGGGGCCGGCGATGACGGAGTTGACGGTGACCCCGCTGCCGGCCGCCTCCTTCGCGAAGCCCCGCGAGACCGCCAGCAGGGCGGTTTTGGACATCCCGTAGTGGATCATCTCGGTCGGGATCACGATCGCGGAGTCGCTCGCGATGTTCAGGATCCGGCCCCAGCCCCGCTCCGTCATCCCCGGCAGGTAGGCGCGGATCAGCCGCGCGGCGCTGAGCACGTTGGTGTCGAAGTACTCGCGCCAGAGCGCGTCGTCGATCTCCAGGGCGGGCGTGGGCCCGAAGATCCCGAGGCTGTTGACCAGGACGTCGGCCCGGGGGACGGCCGCGCACAACTGCTCGGCCCCTTCCGCGAGGGTCAGGTCGCCGGCCACGGCGGTCACCTCCGCGGTGGGGACGACCCGGCGCAGCTGCTCCTCCGCCCGGCGCAGCCGGGCCTCGGCGCGCCCGGTCAGCACCACCCGTGCGCCGGACCGGGCCAGACCCGTCGCGATGGCCAGGCCGATGCCCTGGGAGGAACCGGTGACGACCGCGGTCCGGCCGGCCAGATCGATCTGCACACGCTCTCCTGAGGGGGAGGGGGCGGGGCACGCAGGTCCTTCCGGCGTCACGACCCCCGAGTCAGGACCAGTCTGTCGATCCGACGTCGGCATCGCGCCACGCCGCGCCCGACCGGGCCCGACACCCGCCCGGAAGGACTGACGGGGGCGTTCGCGGCTACTTCCGGCGGGGCGCGGTTGCGGGCACCCGCCGTCGGAGGGATCGTGGAAGGAGCTGATCAGTGGGCTCCGCCGAGGCGGAGCGCGACCCGACGGCGGGCGGACGCGCGGCCACCGGGTACGCAGCAGACACGAAGAACGCAGCAGACACGAAGAACCACGAACAACGAAGAACGATCGAAGAACCACGAACAACGCAGGAATCGTAGGACGCAAGACCAACGAGACGCACGAACCCTACGGAACGCACGACTCGTACGGGACGACGTACGAACGCAGCACCGTCGCTCCGCCGCGGCGGAGCCGAGCCGGACGCCCGGGGCGAGAGCCCGAAGTCCGGCAGGGGCCGCTGTCACGGCCCAGTGAATGCCTCTCCGCTGTGGGCGGAGAGCCCGAAGGCCCGGTCGGAGAGCCGGGCCTTCGCCCGTTCCGGCGCCGGCCGAGTACGAGCGGCCGAGTGCGAGCGGGTGGGTGGTGGCGCGGGCGGGCAGCGGCGACCGGATCACCGCGGTGGCGGCATCGGCCCGGCGACGGCCCGCCGTCGCGCCGGAGGCCGCGATTACCGAATCGGCCCCGCAGTCGACAGGATGGGGCCATGACCGAGATTCACACCCCCCGGCTCGTCCTCCGCCGCTGGACCGACGACGACCTCGTACCGATGGCGGAGATCAACGCGGACCCGGTGGTCATGCGCTTGATCGGCGACGGCACCGTGCTCGACCTGGAGCAGACGGCCGAGGCGATCGAGCGCTGGGAGGAGGAGTGGGACGAGGAGGGTTTCGGCCTCTTCGCCGTGGAGCTGCTGGCCTCCGGCGAGCTCGCCGGGTGCGTCGGCCTCACGGTGCCCGACTTCCTGGGGGAGGTGGCCGTCAGCTGGCGCCTCGGTCGCGCGTACTGGGGCCAGGGGTACGCCTCGGAGGCCGCGCACGCCGCCCTGGAGTTCGCCCTGGAGGACCGGGGCCTGGACCGGGTCCTCGCCGTCGTCCGCGTCGGGGACGCGGCCTCGCAGAGCGTCCTGGACAAGCTCGGCATGGAACTGGACCGCGAGATGGAAGACCCGGAGTTCGGGTATCCGATCCGGGTTCACGCCATCGACCTCACCCAGTACTCCTGAGCCGGGACAGCTGAGCCCCCGGAGCTGAACCCGGCCCTCGGCCCTTCGGCCCGCTTCGGCGGACGGGATCCCTTCGGTGCCCGCCTCGCCCGTCCGTCGAGCGTTCCCGTCCGACCGTTCCCGTCCGACCGTTCCCTCCGACGGGTGACCGGGCCGCGGGGGGAGGGGGCCGCACGGGCGTGTCCGCCTTGACGCGGCTCCGACCGGCCCGCAGGCTCCCGAGGAGGAGGCCGGGACGATCCGCGCCACCGCCGCCCCGGGGCTCCCGTTCCGTCCACCGGCGGTGGTCCGCGGCGGCGACCCGGACGGAACGAGGAGGCGGACTGTGGGGGTGACCTCGGGCGGATGATTCTCGACCTCTTCCTCATCGGGCTGGCGATCACGCTCGAACCCGTGCCGGTCACCACGTTCATCCTGTTGCTGACCGCCCACCGGGGCGTGATCAAGGGGCTCGCGTTCATCCTGTCGTGGCTGGCCAGCCTGGTCGTGGTGATCGCGGTGGTGCTGTTCTGCACGGGCGGCTCACCGCCACACGCGAACAGCGCGCCGTCCACCGCGGCGCTGGCCGTGAAGCTCGCCATCGGGGTGGGGCTGATCGCCTTCGGCGTCTACCGTCGGCGCCGGGCGCCCCGGCCGCACCGCGATCCCGCCTGGCTCGCCAGGCTGCACGAGGTCTCGGTCTGGACGGCCGCGGGCCTCGCGGTGCTGGTGCAGCCCTGGGGCCTGGTGGGCGCGGGTGCGGCCACCGTTCTGGACGCGAACCTCTCCGACGCCACCACCTGGGCGGCCCTCTTCCTCTTCTGCGTCCTCTGCTCGGCCAGCCTGCTCGCGATGGAACTGCATGCGACGTTCGCACCCGAGGCGGCCCAGGCCCGGCTCGGGCGGCTCCGGACCTGGCTGACCAAGCACCAGGAGGAAGCCATCATCACCCTGTCGCTGCTGATCGGCCTCTGGCTGGTCGGCAAGAGCATCTACCAGCTCGTCTGACGGTCCCGGCGGCTGCCGGCGGCCCCGGAGCAGTCCGCCGGAGCAGCACGACGGAGCCGAACGCCGGCGCAGGACGACGGCGCAGACCGCCGCAGCAGGACGACGGGGACCCCGCCCCGGCGATCAGTCGCCGCCCGGCCCGGACAGCTCCCGGCGCAGCGCCCGCGCGATCTCCTCGGCCTCCTGCTCGCCCACGGCGAGGACCCCCTGCCGGCTGGTCATCAGCGCGTGGTACTCCTGCTGCTCGTACGGGACGCCGGGCGGCAGGGCCGCCACGTGCCAGTGGACGTGGGCGTAGCCCTGCATGCTCCCCAGGCTCAGTACGTACAGGCGCTCGGTCGGAACGACCCGTGCCAGGGCGGTGGCGACCCGATGGACGACCAGCTGGAGTGCGAGGTAGGCGTCCTCGTCGAATCCCCGGACGGCGTCGACGATGTGCGCCCGCGGGGCGACGAGCAGCTTCCCCAGCAGGGTGGGGTAGCGGTCGAGGAAGGCGACATGGGTGCCGTCGTCGTAGACGATCCGGTGCTCGAACCCCGGCTCGCCGGCCAGCATCGCGCAGACGAAGCAGGGTCCGCTGCGGGCCCGCTCCTTGTACGCGGCGGCGTCGAACGCCGCCCGGGCCCCTGCGCCGTCTCCCGCACCGGTCTCGGGTCCCGCCCCTGCTTCGGCCCCCGTGCCCGCTTCGGCCCTCGCCGCCGCTTCGGCCCCCTCTCCCGCTCGCGCTCCGGTTCCCGCGACGGCGGGGCGGGGCGACGGGTCACCGGGGCGGTCGCTCACGCGGGCCATCCGGCCGCGGACAGCCGGTGCCCGACGGCGATCTCGCGCAGGGCCCGCGCCGTGTAGTCGACGACCGGTTCCGGCAGGCCGTCCAGCGGCCACCAGCGCAGCTCGTGGCACTTCTCCGGTTCGCGGTTCTCCACCCGACCGGTGTAGGCGGGCGTCCGGAAGAACAGCTGGAGCCGCCCCTCGTTCTCGCCTTCGTCCAGGTCGTGCAGCACGTGCAGGAGCTCCAGTCCGGCGGGGTCGATCCCGATCCCCAGCTCCTCCCGCGCCTCGCGCGCCATGCCCTCGGCGACGCTCTCGCCCGATTCGAGGTGACCGGCCGGCAGATGCCACCACCCGTCGGCGAACGAGGAGTTCCGGCGCCGGCCGAGCAGCACCAGCCCGCTGTCCAGCAGGACGAGGTGCAGGCCGACCGCGGTGCGGTACGGCCCCGCCGAGGCCGCGCGGGCCGCGGGCACCGCCGGCTGCCGGTCGCTGAGGCCCGGCGGCTCGGGTGTTGCGGCGGGTGCTGTGGCGGGTGTCGCGGCGCGCGAGCGGTCGGGGGACTGGTCGGACTGAACGGACATCTGAGTCGTCCTCGCACCGGAGTGTGGATGGGGGCACCGCCACCGTAGGCACGGCGCCGGGCCGGGCGGAACTCCATCGTCGGTGTCCCACCCGTTCCGGTGAGCGCGGGGCGGCGGTGTTCGACCGCCCGGGGGCCGGCCTCGAACAGCGGCCTTCGAACGCCCGCCCTCGAACGCCGGCACCCGGCGCGGACCGGGCCGTCGGGGTACGGATCCGGTGGACCGTGCCCACGGGGCCGGTCGCGGGATGTACGGTGGTAACCGTCGTAGCGGCAGCTGAGACAGGTCGGTCATGCGAACTCGTGAACTGCGTTCCGAGCGGACGTCCCTGGGGCGTCCGTCGCTCACCCGCGCCGTGACCTGCCGCCCGAGCGCGCGATCCCGCCGCCTGAGCGGGGGGACGACCCTCGTGTGCCGCCGCTGGATCGACGGCGTCGGCTCACCGACCGGCCTCTGTCGCCCGTGACGATCCGTCACGCCCTGCCCGGAGAGATCCGCTAGCCAGCACGGTCGCGTCCGTACCCGGGCCTGCCTGCCCCACGAGCGGACGCGTCACGGGCACCCCGACCGTCCGGGCCGCCCGGCGTGCCGCCGAGGAGCTCCGTCACCCGTACCCGCGGCGCCCGGGGTCGACCCGTCCAGCGCCGACTCACCGACCACTCAACCCGTCACCACCGAGCCGTCACCACCGAGCCGTCACCGCCGAACCGACCGTCGCAGCGCAGTCCGGTTCCCCGCCGTCCTTCCGAGGGCCGGGGTGCCCGACGGCCGCCGCGCCGCCGCGCCGGAGCCGGCGACCCGCAACAGAACGAGGAACGAATCCGCATGCCCATCTCCGACACGCTCATCGCCGACGAAGGACCGTCGGCGCCCTCCCCGGCGGGGATCGCCGGCGGCCACCCGCTGGACAACGCCGTCCTGGCCGCCCTGCTCGGGCCGCACGCCCGGCTCGCCGAACGGCGCGGCGACGTGCTGCGCTACCCGGCCGACGTCTCGCCGTTCGTCGCCCTCCCGGACCAGGCCGACGAGGCGCACTGGCAGGACCTGGCCGACCTGCTGGAGCCGGGAGCCGCCGCGGTGGTGACGGGGGATCGGCGGACGCCGCCGCCGCACTGGGAGGTCGTGATGAACGGCTCCGGCGTCCAGCTGGTGGACGACGGGGTCGCCGCCGCGCCGGACCACGAGGCCGTCCCGCTCGGCCGGGCCGACGTACCGGAGATGCTGGACCTGGTCGCGCGCGCCCAGCCCGGCCCCTTCCTGCCGCGCACGATCGAGCTCGGCAGCTACCTCGGCATCCGGCGCGGCGGCGTGCTGGTCGCGATGGCGGGCGAGCGCCTCCACCCGCCGGGCTGGACCGAGATCAGCGCGGTCTGCACGGCCGAGGAGTACCGCGGGCAGGGGCTGGCGACCCGGCTCGTCCACGCCGTCGCGCACGGCATCCGCGAGCGCGGGGAGACGCCCTTCCTGCACGCCGCGGCGAACAACACCAACGCCATCCGGCTGTACGAGTCCCTGGGGTTCCGGCTGCGCCGCGAGACCAACTTCCTCGCCGTCAGAGCCCCCGGCGGGTCGCCCCGCGAGTGACCCCGCCGCCGGGGCCCGGGCCGGCCCGCCACGCGGACGGCGGGCCCGCCCGGACCCGGCAGCCGTTCCCACCCCGACCGACCACAGGCAGTTCACCCACAGGAAGGACGTCTGGCATGAGCCGGATCCCGCAGTTCGCCAGCCCCGTCGACACCGCCGCGCACGGCGAGTACCGGATCAACCGTGCCCCCGGTGACGAGCGGCCGCTCTACCGCTTCACCGGGCGGATCACCGCGGACGGGAGCAGCGGGTTCCCCGCCGAGCCCGGCCGCTACCACCTGTACGCGGGCTGGTTCTGCCCCTGGGCGCAGCGCGTCACCATCCAGCGGGAGCTCAACGGGCTGCAGGAGGTGATCTCGGTCTCGTACGTCGACGGCGTCCGGGACGGTCGCGGCTGGGCGTTCCGGGAGACCCACGGGCCGGACCCGGTGAACGGGTTCACCCTGCTGCGCGAGGCCTACGAGGCGACCGAACCCGGCTTCGACGGGCACATATCGGTGCCGACGCTCTGGGACCGGAAGACCGGCCGGATCGTCAGCAACGACTTCGCCGGCATCGGCGTCGACCTCGCCACCGAGTTCGGTGGCTGGAGCAACGGTGCGAACCTCTACCCGGAGGAGCTGCGGCCGGAGATCGAGGAGCTCGACGCCTGGCTGGGCACGGCGGTCAACCGGGGGGTGAGCGCCGCCGCCGGTGACGGTCCCGCCGCGGTCGAGGCCCGCGCCGCCCTGCTGGCGGCCTTCACGGAGCTCGACGCGCGGTTGGAGAAGCGTCGCTACCTGCTGGGCGACCGCCTCACCGAGGCGGACGTGCGGCTCTGGGTGACGCTGGCCCGGTACGACGTGTCGGTCAACGCCACCCGCGCCGTCAGCCCCGGGCTGGAGGAGTTCCCGCACCTGTGGGCCTACGCCCGGGACCTCCACCGCCTGCCGGCCTTCGCCGCCACCACGGACTTCGCCACCTTCACCGCCCCCGGGGCGACGCTGCCCGACTGGGACGCCCCGCAGGATCGGGAGGCGCTGGCGGGCGTCGCAGGCTGACGCTGCGCCGGCCCGCTCGCGCCCGGCCCGCTCCCGCCCCGCCCGGCCCGCTCCCGCCCTGCGGCAGCCCCGCCCCCGCCCGCCGAAGGAAGGCGGGCGGGGGCGGCGCCGTCTCAGCTCTCCCGGCCGGCCGGGTCCAGGGGTGCGAGCAGCGGTGAGGCGCTCCCCTCCAGCAGGACCCGGGCCACCAGCTCCGGGTTGTCGCCCATCGGGACGTGTCCGCAGTCCACCAGGGGGACGAAGCGCGCGGCGGGCAGCAGCAGGCGGGCCCGGCGGCCCTGACCGTTGGGCAGCAGCCGGTCACGGGTGCCCCAGGCGATGGTCACCGGGACGTCGGACGGCAGGTCGGCGGGGAACCGCGAGGCCAGTTCGCCGCCGCCCGCGTGCAGGGTCTGCCGAAAGCCCGGCGCGTCCAGCAGCGCCCTGGTGTCCAGCATGAGTTCGCGCGGGTCGAGGTGCTCGGGGCGGCCGTAGATCATGCCGAACATGGCCTTGCGGCCCCGGGGGTGCTCGGCCAGCCGGGCCCGCAGGGTCTCCGGCGTCCGGGCGGCGAGCCGGTGCAGGTTGAGCATGCCCGAGGCGTACAGGAACCCGGGCCGCTGGAAGAATCCGGCGGGTGAGAGGGCGGTGGCCGAGGAGGCCAGACCGTGCCGGGCGGCGTGCAGGGTGAACAGGCCGCCGAGCGAGTTCCCCGCCACGTGCGGCCGCACGACGCCGATGGACGCCAGGAAGTCGCCGAGCACCGTCATGGCGCTGTCGACGGTGTAGGGCAGGCCGGCCGGCAGCGGCGGGGAGGCGCCGAAGCCGGGCAGGTCGACGGCGATCACCTCCCGCTCGCGGGCCAGCAGGTCGAGCACGGGCTTCCATCCCTGATGGCGGTGCCCGATGCCGTGCAGGAGTAGCAGCGGCGGGCCGTCGCCCCGGCGCTCGTGTACAAGGTCCATGGCCTTGAGCGTAGAGCTGAGTTACCCGCCGGTCACCTGGTTGTGAGAATTTCTGTCAACTGTCGATCGTCGACCGTTGGCCGTCGTGTCGTCGGGCCTTCATGTCGTCGTGCGGTCCTGCCGTCGCTTCGGTCGTGCCGTCAGGCTGTCGGGCTGCGCCGGGCGGCGCGCACCTGTCGGACGAGGTCCCGGGCGGCGGCCGGCCATCGGGGGTGCTCGAAGCCGAAGCCGGCCTCCAGCAGGCGGCCGGGCGTGACCCGACGGCTCTTGAGCAGGAGTTCGGTGTCGGAGCGCAGCGCGAAGGCGCCGATCTCGGCCATCCACCGCGTCGCCGGCAGCCCGACCGGAACGCCCCAGGCGGTGCGGATCGCCCGCATGAACTCGCGCTGCGGCAGCGGCGCCGGCGCGGTGAGGTTGACCGGACCGCTGATGTCCTCCCGGGCGGCGAGGAACTCGACGGCGCGGACGAGGTCGCGCTCGTGGATCCACGACATGTACTGGCCGCCGCCCGCCAGCGGTCCGCCCACGCCGAGCCTGGCCAGCCGCAGCAGGGCGTCGAACGCGCCGCCGGCGTCCGGGCTCATCACCATGCCGGTACGCAGGGCGACCTTGCGGGTCCGCGGCGTGTCGGCCTGCTGCTGGGCCAGCTCCCAGGCCTTGGCGATGTCGACGCTGTTCGCCCAGTAGTCCGGAACGCCCGGCTCGTCGCCGCCGATCACGCCGGTCGCCTCGTCGTTGGGCGCGTCGAAGCGGTGCGCGTAGACGGTGGCCGTGCTCATCTGCAGCCACACTGGGGGAGGGGCGGCGGCGCTCGCGATCGCCTCGCCCACGATCCGGGTGGAGTGCACCCGGGAGTCCGTCATCTCCCGCAGGTTGGCCGGGGTGTAGCGGCAGTTGACGCTGCGCCCGGCGAGGTTGACCACGAGGTCGCAGCCGTCCACCTGCTCGGCCCAGCGCCCCAGGGTCCTGCCGTCCCAGCCGACCTGGCGGGCGTCTGCGGGCCGCCTGGTCAGGATGACGACTTGGTGGCCGGCGCCGGTCAGGGCGCGGTCCAGGATCGCGCCGACCTGCCCGGTTCCTCCGGGTATCACTATCTTCATCGGGCTCCCCCTCGGTGAGTGGGGCGATCGTAGCCCAAATATGAACGTGTTCAAAATACTGTGGAGGCAGAGTCCGGACGGTGGGCCCGGGCCGTGGTCGTGCGGGTGGGGCCACCGGAAACCTCCGCTTCACGCCCGCGGGCCCGGCCGGAAACACCCACTGCCTACCGTTCCCGCACACGGGCCCACGGGTCCGCGGACGCGGGCCGGCCCGGTCCCGCCCCCGCCGCAGCAGCACATCCGACGGCACCCCAGGAGGCCAGGCATGCGCACCGAGCCGCGACCGACCGCCCCGACCGGCGGTCAGGAACCCACCCGGGCGGCCCCGGTCCCGAGCTCCTCACCGACCGGCGGCCGGGGCGGGAGCGACGTCCCGGCAGCAGTCTCCGACCCGGCGGTCTCCGTCCCGGCAGCCCCCGACCCGGCTGTCTCCGTCCCGACGGCAGCCCCCGACCCGGCCGCCGGCCGGGCGGCCGACGAGACCCTGGAGGACTACACCCTGCGGTTCGCGCCGCGCAGCTACCGCCGCTGGACGCCCATGGTGGTGGCCACCACCGCGCTCGGCGGCATCGCGTACATGGCCGACTTCTCCATCGGCGCGGGGATCGGGCTCGCCCACGGCACCGGGAACGCGCTGGCCGCCATCCTGCTGGCGGCCGCGGTCATCTTCGTCACCGGCTTCCCGCTCGCCTACTACGGAGCCCGCTACAACATCGACCTGGACCTGATCACCCGGGGCTCCGGCTTCGGCTACTACGGCTCGGTCCTGACCAGCGTGATCTTCGCCAGCTTCACCTTCATCTTCTTCGCCCTCGAAGGCTCGATCATGGCGCAGGGGCTGAAGCTCGGTCTCGGGCTGCCGCTGTGGCTGGGCTACCTGGTCTCCACGCTGATGGTGATCCCGCTCGTGGCCTACGGCATGAAGGCGCTCAGCAAGCTGCAGGTCTGGACGACACCGGTCTGGCTGCTGCTCATGGTCGCGCCGCTGGCCTACCTGGTCGCCCGGGATCCCGGCACGGTGGACCGCTTCCTGTCCTACGGCGGGACGTCGGGCGGCGGTGGCCTGGGCGCCGGGCCGGTGCTGCTGGGTGCCGGTGTCTGCCTGTCCCTGATCGCGCAGATCGGGGAGCAGATCGACTACCTGCGCTTCATGCCGCCCAGGACGGACGCCAACCGCCGTGCCTGGTGGACGGCCGTGGTGACGGCCGGGCCCGGCTGGGTGGTCCTGGGCGCGCTGAAGCAGGTGATCGGGGCGTTCCTGGCCGTCTACATCCTGGCCGAAGCCGGTCCCGCGGCGGCGACCGAGCCGATCCGGCAGTTCACCGGCGCCTTCGAGGTGATGATGCCGTCCTGGGCGGTCGTCCCGCTGGCCGTCGCGCTGGTGGTGATCAGCCAGATCAAGATCAACGTGACCAACGCCTACTCGGGCTCGCTGGCGTGGACCAACTCCTACACCCGGGCCACCCGGCACTACCCGGGCCGGATGGTGTTCGTCCTGGTCAACCTGGGCTTCGCGCTGGTTCTGATGGAGGCCGACATGTTCAGCTTCCTCAACAGCGTCCTGGGCTTCTACTCCAACTGCGCCATCGCCTGGATCGTCACCGTCGCCACCGACATCATGGTCAACAAGTACCTGCTGAAACTCTCCCCGCAGGCACCGGAGTTCCGCCGGGGCATGCTCTACCCGGTGAACCCGGTGGGACTCGTCTCCTTCGTCGCCGCGTCCGGACTCTCGATCGCCCTGTACTTCCACGCGCTGGGTGACACGCTCCAGCCGTACTCCCCGGTGGCGGCGGCGCTGATCGCCTTCGTCCTCACCCCGCTCACCGCCGCCGTGACCAGGGGCCGCTACTACCTGCGGCGCACCTCCGACGGGATCGACGCCCCGTACCTCGACCCGGACGGCAACCCCAGCGCGGCCACCTTCGCCTGCCACGTCTGCGGGCAGGAGTTCGAACGCCCGGACCTCGCGGCCTGCGCCGCCCACGACGCCGTGGTCTGCTCGCTCTGCCTGAGCACCGACAAGGCCGGCGAGCACGTCCTCCCGGCGACACCCGCACCCGCACCCGAACGCGCGCCCGCACCCGCCGCCCGCTGACGGTGCGTCGCCGCCCGGTCGCTGCCGGTCGGCACGTCGCGGCAGGTCGCGCCCCCGACCGCCCCCGGCCGCCCCCCGACCGCCCCTCTTCGGGACGGCGCGGCGCGGGCCGCGGGCCCGCAGGTCGGGGGCGTGTGCCGACGGTGATCACGGAGGGATAGGCTGCCGCACCGTCAGGTGCCGATCGGCCCTGCGACCTACTGAGGGGTGGAGATCGCCATGATGGGACCGGCGCATGCACTGTCGGGTGCAGCGGCCTGGCTGATGGCAGGGGCGGCCTCGGCCGCACTGGACCATCCGATGCCCTGGCCCGTGCTCGTCGCGGGGGCCCTGATCTGCGCCGGGGCGGCGCTCGCACCGGATCTCGACCACAAGGCGGCGACCATATCGCGGGCCTTCGGGCCGGTGTCGCGGACGGTGTGCGAGGTCGTCGACAAACTGTCGTACGCGGCCTACAAGTCGACCCGGATGAAGGGCGACCCGCGGCGCAACGGCGGGCACCGCACCCTGACCCACACCTGGGTCTGGGCGGTGCTCTGCGGGGCCGGCGCGGCGGCCGTCGCCGTGTACGGCGGCCGCTGGGGCGTCCTGGCGGTGCTGTTCGTCCACATGGTGCTGGCCATCGAGGGCCTGCTGTGGCGGCACGCGCGGGCGTCCAGTGACGTCCTGGTCTGGCTGCTCGGGGCGGCCAGCGCCTGGATGCTCGCCGAGACCCTCGACAAGCCCGGCAACGGCTCGGACTGGCTGTTCGCCGAGCCCGGTCGGCAGTACCTGTGGATCGGCCTGCCGATCGTGCTGGGCGCGCTGGTGCACTGCATCGGTGACGCGCTCACCGTCTCCGGTTGCCCGGTGCTGTGGCCGATCCCGATCGGGCGCAGGCGCTGGTACCCGATCGGGCCGCCCAAGGGCATGCGCTTCCGGGCCGGCAGCTGGGTGGAGATGAAGGTGCTGATGCCGGTCTTCATGGGCGTGGGCGGCGTCGCCGCCCTCGGTGCGCTCGGTTACATCGGCTGACTCCCGTCCGGACCGGACCGCACCGCCCGGGCGGCGGGCGGTGCGGCGCGGCCGCGGTGTTCAGCGAGGCTCCAGCACCACCCAGACCGGGCCCGGACGGAAGGTCATCGGCGCGCCCGCGTACGAGAACGTGGTGCCGGAGTCCGCCCGGGGGCGGGACCAGGTGCCCTGGTAGGCCCGGCCGTCGCGGAGCACGACCGCCTCGCCGTCGCCTACGGTCGGCGCGAAGGGCACGGGGTTGCCCGCGGAGTCCCGCAGCCCGAGCGGCGAGGTCCGTTCGTCCACCCGTTGGACGACGACGGTCGCTGCCCCCAGCCGTCCGCCCTCGCTCGTGCGGGCGGGTTTCCCGTCCATCGACACCAGGTACCTCTGGTCGGCGGCGGACCAGTTGAAGGTGAACGAGGCCGCGGGCATCCGGGCGGTGAAGCCGTCCGCGGGCGTCCCGCCCGCCGGCGCCGCACCGAACCGGAAGCCGATGTCGCGGGCCTGGGCCGCGTCGGGGGAGGCCCGCAGGACGTCCGAGGGCACCACGTACTCGTTGTGCGGCGCCGCTCTGGACGGGGAGCGGAAGAAGGCGCCGCCGTGCTGCAGCGGTGAGACGTTGAGAACGTCCGCTGCGCCGAGGACCGGGAGGAACCGGCTCTGCGCGCCCGAGTAGACGAAGTTCACCCGCCCGTACTGTTCGAGGAGTTCGAGATCGCTCTCGCGGGCGCTGCGGACCGGGCCGATGGTGTCGCCGGGCGGCAGGCGGTTCGAGTCGTAGACCGCCAGGAGTCGCGAGATGCCGCCCTCCACCTCGATCGCGTAGACCACGTCGGCCGAGTCCAGGCCGGTCTGCGGCCTGGCGTCCACGATGTTGTCGATCTTCACGGCGGTGATCCGGCCCGCCTCGCCGGGGAGTCCGGTGAGGGGGGACACCCCCTGCGCGCCGGATGTTCCGGGGCTCCCGGGCGTGGTGGGGGCGCCGGGTGGCGCCGCGGGTGCGGCGGGCGGTCCGGCGTCCACCGGCAGCGGCGAGCGGCCGGTGACGAGCACGAGCAGCACCGCGAGCAGGACGGCGGTCGCGCCGAGTACGACAGCGCCCAACCGGCGGGCCCGGGGGAGTGAGCGCCAGCGTGTCGCGATGCCCTGGAAGGCTCTCATCCGGGGGTTCACCTCCGTCCCCCCGTGGCCGGGACTCCGGCCGGTCGGGCCCCGGTCCGTCTGTCGGTCCGGTGGTGCGGCCAGAAGTCTGTGTACGGAGAGACGAGCTGGGCGCTCCGGGCGGTTCCACCTCTTGCCCGGCCGACGCTCTGACCGCCCGGCCGACGCCCTGACCACCCGGCCCGGCGCCGGCGACGGCGCGGTCGTGCCGGGCGGAGCATCGCGGTGGGGCCGCTGGTGATTCACCGGTTCCGGGTGCGCTGTGCGATCCCGACAGCGGGGTGGGCGGCAGCGGGGGGCTCAGGGAGCGTGGCGGCGGGCGCCTCGGGGCGGCGCTGCGGGAGGCGGGCGTGGACGGTCTTGCCGCTTCCCGGGTCCAGGGTCACCTGGACGGGGCCGCAGAGGGCCGCCACCAGGTGCAGCCCCAGGCCGCCGGTGCCGGCGCCGGGGTCGGGCAGTCGGGGCAGCGGAAGGCTGCGGCTCGGGTCGGACACCGCGATGTCCACCGCGTCCTGAAGCACGGCCAGGTCCAGCGTGCCGGGCCCGCCCGCGTGTCGTACGGCGTTGGTGACGAGTTCGCTGACCACCAGCAGCAGGTCGTCCCGGTCCTGCGGTCGGTCGGGGCGCACGCGGTCGAAGTAGGCCCGGACGGCCGCGCGCAGCCCGTGGACGCCGTCGGGGGCGGCCGTGAACGTGGCCCGCCAGTGCTCGGTGCCGGCGGTCGGGCCGGTCACCGCGTGACCGGTGGAGTGGTCCTCTCGGGGGTGGGCGATCGCCGTGGCGGGCATGGTCCTCGGCCTTCTCTCGTGTTCGTCCCCGCCCGGCCCCGCTGCGGCGGGCCGCCGGCGCCGGACCGGGTGGCGGCCCGGACCCCTCCGGGTGCTCGGACGGTGGCCGGTCCCGGGCTCTGCCGGTGGCGGAGCCCAGGACCTCCTGCTCGGTGGTGCACCGTGGCCGGCCCCTGGTGGCGGGCCCGGTCGGTGTTCGGCGTCAAGCGTGGTCGGTGGTGCGGGGTGGTTCAGTGGCACTCCCAGTAGCCCTTGTGCCACTGCTTCTCCCGGTGGCCGGGCACCCAGTGGTTGCTGGTCTCTCTTGCCCCGGGTTCGGAGCCGCCACCGCGACCGGATGGGCTGGTTTACGAGGAATCTCATATTTGGCGATGTTCGTCTGATTCATCCCCGGAGGGCGGGCCGCCGTCAGGCCTCTGGGGGCATCGTCGCCGTGTGCGTCACCGGCCCGCCGCAGGCCTGTCGTGCCACCGCGAGGAACTCCGTCGACGGCGCGGTCGGAGCACTTCGAGGCCCGCACCGTTCACCGGGGATGGTCACCGACAGTCAACTCCCTTGCGCGGCCGACCGGGTCGGCGGGCCGACCGGCGCCACGGCCGTCCCCGATCCCGCCGCCCCCGGGCCGGCCCGGCGCACCCGGGAACCCGCCGGGTCGGGTCGGCCCGGGGCCACTGCCGCCTCGCCCGGCCCCGTCGGTCGCGACCGACGGGCCGTCAGATCAGCGCTCTGCAAGGATGCTTCGCGACCTCCGGCCCGGTGCGGGCGATCGATCGTCACAAGTGCCGACGCCCGGCGCGGGGTTGGGCGGGAACGGGCGACGGGGCCGCGTCCGGCGGGGTCAGGCGCCGCGCGGCACCGTCCTGAACACCGAGCCCTTGACGTCGGCGGCCAGGTAGCCGCCGCCGTAGGCCCCGGAGAGGTAGACCGAGATGGTCGGTGTCTCCTGGAGGATGTCCGGTCCGATGATCAGGTAACGACTGGTCGGGTCGGGGACGTTGAGCGACTGCTCGGCCTTCTTGATCAGGTCCGGCAGCAGGTCCCAGTTGTAGACCTGGAGGTCGACCAGCTTGTCACGCGGTGTCAGTGCGGTCCCGGGCGTGCTGGTCGCCTTGCCGTTGCGGTAGGTGATCCGGTCGTAGACGGCGGGATCGGCCGCGGTCGGGGCCTCGGCGATCGCGTACTCGGGGTAGACGACGAGCTGCTTGATCTTGGTGCCCGACATCAGCGGACGGATGGCGTCGATGGTCGTCCGCACGCCGTCCGGGGTGAGCAGGCTCTTCTTGTCGGCGGGCGGGGCCGCGGGCTGACCGGTGGCGGGCTTGGACGCGGCGGGTTCGGCCGTGCCGCCCGACCCGGCCGGCGCCGGGGTGCTGCCCGCGACGCTCGGTGAGGTGGAGCTGCGGGGCCCGGCCACGTGCTTGTTGTCGCCGGCCGGGAGCAGCTTCCAGGAGAGGAGGCCGGTCAGGCAGACCGCGACGACGCAGATGGTCACCAGCGTGCCGCGCCGCCGCCCCGGCGCCGGGGGCTGGTGCGCCGGTCCGGTCGGGCCGTCGGGCCGGATCTCGTACGGTCCGCCGGCGTAGGGGCCGCCCGCGTACGGTCCGCCGGCGTACGGGTCGACGGCGTACGGTCCGGCGGGGTGCGCGCCGGCGGGGTGCACGCCGATGGGGTGCAGGCCGCCGGCGTACGGACGACCGGTGTTCGAGCCCGTGTCGAAGGCGGCGCCGACGGCCGGCCCGCCGTTGCCCGGCGCGGTGTCGTACGGGTGGCCGGCGAAGTCGTCCCCCGGTCGGGCGTGAGGCCGGCCGAGCGGACCGGTGAAGTACTGCGGACCTTCGGCCGGGTGGCCGGTCGGACCGGTCGGACCGGGCACCGGCGTGCCGGGAGCGACGCCGCCGAACACCGGCGTACCCGGGGCCGGGGTGGTCGGGCCCGGTGCACCGGTCTCGGCGGCGGCGAGGTACCGGTCGACGGTGTCGGCGTCCGGCCGCTGCGCCGGATTCCTGGCGAGCATGGCGGAGAGCAGCCCGCTCAGCGGTCCGCAGCGCACCGGCGGCGGCAGCGGCTCGTCCAGCACGGCGGCCAGGGTCGCGAGCGAGGTCGACCTGCGGAGCGGATGGTGGCCCTCGACGGCGACGTAGAGCAGCATGGCGAGCGACCAGAGGTCGGAGGCCGGGTTGCCCTCCTCGCCCCGGATCCGCTCGGGGGCGATGTACTCCGGCGAGCCGATCAGCGCGCCGGTCGCGGTGAGGGCGGTGGCGTCGTGCATCGCGGCGATGCCGAAGTCGGTGAGCACCGGGGTGCCGTCCGGACGGAGCAGGACGTTCGCCGGCTTGACGTCCCGGTGCAGGATGCCGGCCGCGTGCGCGGCGCGCAGTGCGGCGAGCACCCCGCGTCCCGTCCTGGCGGCCTCGGGGACGCCGAGCGGGCCGCGGGCCAGCCGGTCGGCCAGGCTGCCGCCGCTGATCAGCTCCATCACCAGCCAGGGGTGGGGGTGCTCGACGCTGTCCACGATGTGGTGGATGACCGCGACGTTCGGGTGCTGGAGGCGGGCCAGGGCCCGGGCCTCGCGCAGGACCCGCTCGCGCGTCTCGCGCGCGGCGGTGGGGTCGGCGGCCTCCATCGCCGGGTCGAGGGCCCGGACCTCCTTCAGCGCCACCTCGCGGTGCAGGGCGTTGTCGCGGGCCCGCCAGACCAGGCCCATGCCACCGCCGCCCAGGCGTTGCAGCAGTTCGAAGCGGCCGTCGATGAGCCGTGTGTCCGGCCCCCCAGAGTTCATGACGGTCATCGTAGGAGACCGGAGTGACGCCGTACGCCACGGAGTCCGCCCGGGCCGCCGCCCCGCAGGCCCGGCCCGGGCCCGCCGGTGGGTCCGCGGGCGGCTCGGGGCTGGCCTCGCGCTCTCACGCGCGTGCCTCGTCCGACGCTTGATCAAACAACGGTGAACGCTTCTGACCTGCAACGATGGAACTTGTCTGGGGTCCTGTCCGCTGGCAGGAAGTCCAGGGTGACGGGGACGGGGCGTTCGCACAGGCCGGCGCGGTGCTGCTGGTGGAGACGGTCCGCACGACCGGGCTTGATACGGCGATGTCGACGGGGATCGAGGTTCGCGGGTAGTGACGGGCAGCTTCCGACACTTCGGCCGAGCGGACCCCGCCGGGGCGGGCGGGTTCACGGCGGTGGCCCAGCAGGCCACGTGGGAACGTGCCTTGGGCAGGACGGATCGCCTCGCGTCAGGAGAGGTGGAGGGCGGTCGAGCGGGAGATCACGCAGGCCGGCGCGAGGGACGGGCGGGCGCCCGGCCAACTCCTGCACGATGAGGAGTCGGTGGCCGCACCCGGTGGTCCGGCGTGTGCGTGTGCCGGACCACCGGGCGAGGAGGGCCTACGGGCAGACGGCCAGGATGTTCGAGATGACGGTGCAGGTGGCTGTGCCGGTGTCGTTGGCCGCGGTGGTGTCGGTGGGCGCGGAGGCTGTTCGCAGGGCGCTGACCGGGACGGGTCCGAGGGACAGGAGGTTCAGCGGGACGCGGAAGGACTTCGCGACGCTGGCGCCGTTGGTGATGCCGCCGTAGGTGCAGGTCACGGTGTGCGTCGTGGTGGTGCAGCCGGAGGCCGGGTTGGTGGCGCTGGTGCCCGGTGGGAGGGTCGCGGTGATGGTGGCCGAGGTGACCGGGTCGGGGCCGCTGTTGTGGGCGGTCAGGGTGTAGGTGAGGTAGGGCACCAGGATGCCCAGGTGGGGCTGGCCGGTGAGGGTGACAGCGATGTCGGCGGTCGGCGGGACGTAGGTGAACTGGTCCGCGCCGCTGGTCGCGCTGGTCCCGCCGGGGGTGGTGACCTGGATGTCGACCGTGCCGGCCGGATGGGCCGGGGAGGTGGTGGTGCAGGTGGTGTCGGTGGTGCAGGACACAGCGGTAGCCGGGCTGCCGGGGCCGAAGGTGAGGGCGCTGGCGCCGGTCAGGCCGGTGCCGTGGACGGTGACCGGGGTGCCGCCGGCAGTGGGTCCGCTGCCGGGACTGACCGCGGTCACGGTCGGTTGCGCGACGTAGGTGTACCGGTCGGCCGCGGACGCGGGGCTGCTGCCGGCGGGAGTGGCGACGGTGACGTCCACGGTGCCGCCGGCGTGGGCCGGGACGGTGGCGGTGACGGTCAGGTCGTTGACGACGGTGACATCGGTGGCCGGGGTGCCGCCGAAGCTCACGGTGCCGGCGCCGGCCAGGCCGGTCCCGGTGATGGTGACGGTGCCGCCGCCGGCGGCCGGGCCGTGGGCGGGGGTGATCGCGGTGACCGCGAGCCGTGGGGGCGTCACGGCGACGCCGAACGGGGTGGTGCCCACCGGGACGGTGCCGGTGACGGCGCGGGTGGCCGTGTCGATCACCGAGACCGTGTTGGAGCCGGAGTTGGTGACGTAGGCGCTGCCGCCGGTCCGGTCGGCCGTGACGCCGACCGGCGCCGAGCCGACGGTGGTCGTGCCGGTGACGGTGTTGGTGGCGGTGTCGATGACCGAGATGGTGCCCGCGTTGGCGTTCGCCACGTAGACGCTGGCTCCGTCCGGGGTGATCGCGATCCCTTCCGGGCCGCCGGGGTTGGGGATGAGGGCGGTGATGGTGTTGGTGGCGGTGTCGATGACCGAGACGGTGTTGCTGTTGAAGTTGGCCGTGTAGGCGTGGGCACCGTCGGGGGTCACCGCCACAGCTGCGGGCGTCCTGGCGTTGGGGTCGGTGATGGTCGCGGTGACCGTGCTGGTGGCGGTGTCGACGACCGAGACCGAACTGCCCACGAAGTTGGCGACATAGGCGTTGACGCCGTCGGGTGCGAACGCGATGCCGAAGGGCTGGCTGCCGGTGGCGAAGGTCGCGGTGACCGTGTCGGTGGCGGTGTCGATCACGGTGATCCCGCCGACGCCCGTCGCGATGTTGTCGCCCACGTAGAGCAGGGAGCCGTCGGGGGAGACGGCCACCGGACCCGGGACCGCGCCGACGGGAACGGTCGCGGTGACCGTGTTGGTGGTGGTGTCGATGACCGAGACGTTGTTGTCCCCGTCGTTGACGACGTACACACGCGAGGCGTCGGGGGACACGGCCACCCCTTCGGGGAACCTGCCGACGGGAACGGTCGCGGTGACCGTGCCGCTCGCGATGTCGATGACCGAGACCGAATTGCCGCGCAGGTTCGTGACGTAGGCCATCCGGCCCCCGGTGCTCGCCTGGGCGGGCGCGGCGGCCAGGGCGACCAGGCCGGTCAGGACGAGGGCGGCGGAGCACGCCGCGGCGGTCAGGGGACGACGCCGGGAGCGGCTCCTCAGCCGTAGCGGCCAGGCTCTGCGAGAACGGGAAGACGTCACTGTCTCTCCTTCCGGTCCGCACCACGACGGCGGGGACCGGCAGGGCCCCGGGAAACCGGCAGCGGTGCGGTCGCACAGGACGGACTCGCCCCCTGCGGTACTCGCCGCCGGGTCGTCCCCGCCCCCGCACACCGCCGCCGCCCGGTCCGGGCCGCGGCGACAAGCGACTCGTACGCGCCCGCAAGGTCGGGCACGTCCAAGTCCTCGACATGGTCTCAACGATGCACCCCACACCGTGCCAGATGTTCGAACTTGAACGAAGCTAGCCGGTCGGCGATCCCTTTGTGACGCACGCCGATCCCTCGGCCCGGATCCACCGGGGCCGATTCCCCGCTGCCGCCCGCCCGGTCACCACCGGCCGCCGACGCATCCCCCGACCCGCCCGCCACCGGCCCCGGACGGACGTGGTCACGGCGGCTCGAGGTCACGGGCGACGCGCCGCCCGGTGCCGGCGCCGCGGGCGGGGCCCGTCCGTAGGATCCTGCGCATGCCCGCCTATCTTCTGGCCACCGTGTTCCTGCTGCTCTTCGCCCTCGGTGTGCGACGCGACCGGCGTCGATTCGGCAACGCCGTCCTGCTGGGGCTGTCGGTGCTGTTCCTGGCCGCCGGACTGCTCGGCTCGCTCGCCCGCCTGCCCGACGGGCTGGTCGACGCCGTCCTGCTGGTGATCCCGGCCGCGGCCGGACTCGGCCTGGTGGCCTCGGCGGTCTTCCTGGTGGCCAACGGCGTCACCATGGTCCGCCAGGAGGGCGGCCGGCTGGCCAATCTGCTGTCGCTGACGGCCGGGCTGGCGATCCTGGTCCTGATCGCCCTGCTGTTCGCGGCCGTGCACTTCGACTCGCGGGCGCTGCGGGCGCTGGCCGGGGGAGTCCTGCTGGTCGCGGGCTACCTGGGGTTCCTCTTCCTGTGCTTCCTGGGGTACGCCTTCCTCTACGGGCGGCTGACGGTGCGCCGGGACGTCGACTTCATCGTGGTGCTCGGCGCGGGGCTGGTCGACGGCGACCAGGTCCCGCCGCTGCTGGCCCGCCGCCTGGAGCGCGGCTACGCCCTGTACCGGGTGCAGGAGGCCCGCGGCCGGCCGCCGCGGATGATCGTCTCCGGCGGCAAGGGCAGTGACGAGCAGGTTCCCGAGGCGCAGGCGATGGCGGTCCACCTGGCGGAGCTGGGGTGTCCGCCGGAGCGGATCGAACAGGAGGACCGCTCGCGCAGCACCGAGGAGAACCTCGCGTTCAGCAGGGTGCTGATGGAACGGCACGGGCCGGACTACCGCTGTGTGGTCGTCACCAACACCTTCCACGTCTTCCGCTCGGCGGTGATCACCCGCCGCGCGGGTGTGCCCGGCCAGGTCCTGGGGGCGCACACCGCGCGGTACTACCGGCCCAGCGCGACGATCCGCGAGTTCGTCGCGGTGCTCGCGCTCTACGGGACGCTCAACGTGACGGTCTGCCTGCTGCTGGCCGTGCTCGGCGCGCTGGCCGGCTGGGCGTCCTGAGGCCGGTGGTCCGGGGTGGGGCGGGTACCGGGCGGGAAGCCTGCCCGGCGCCCGCCCCGCCGACCCCGGCCGCCGGCGCGGCCGGCGGCCGGGGCAGGGGGTGGGGGATCAGGGGCAGTAGTCCCAGGCGAGGCGGTACGTCGTCCTGATGCTGCCGTCGGTGGAGTCCATCGTCATGAAGCTGGTGGTCCGGGAGGGGTCCGAGGTGCCGGGGCTCACCCGGAGCTCGGTGTTGATGTTGAAGTTGCGGGTCTCGCCGCAGGGCGCCCAGACCAGCGCGGCGACCGGCACGCTGTCGGTGGCCTGCCAGCCGTCGTCGAGCGGCCCGGTGAAGCGGTGGCTCTGGGACGCCGTCTGGGGCGAGCCCTGGAAGTAGTAGTTCGCCTTCTGGATGCCGACGGCGCCCTTCTCCAGGTGGGCGAAGCCGCGGTAGTCGGCGGAGGCGATGGCGTAGGTGAAGCCCTGCGGGACGTGCACCCGCAGGTTGAGCTGGCAGTTCTTGCGGAAGTCGGTCGGCTTGGAGCCGAGGCCCACCTGGGCGACGTAGTTGCTGTACGTCACGGTGAAGGCGGTGCTGTCCGGGGAGACCGCGACGGCGGCCGTCCCCGCCGGACAGCCGGAGCCGTTGACGGTCGCCACGTCGATGACGATCTTGTCCGGCGGGGGCGGGGTGGGCCAGCCGCTGCCGGCTCCGCCGCCGAGGCCGGTGAGCGAGGTGCCGAGCAGGGCGGTCGCGCCGCTGACGGCGAGCATCCTTGCGATCATGGGTTTCCTTCCGATCGTCCAGGAATCCCGGGCCGCGTGGTCGAGGAGCGGGCCTCGGGACTTGGCGTGTACATGGCAACACATCGCGACCGTCCGCGTACAGGGTGCGTTCGCGGCCCGTTCGGCCGCGGCCGGCGCACCGGGCGCACCGGGTGCACCGGGCAGACCTGACGCCCCTGACGCAGTGGGCGCACCGGGCGCACCGGGCGCACCCGCGCGCGGTCCGGCGGTCGGCGCGGACCGGCCGGTGCGCGCCGGGAGTTCCCGGGTTCGGCTGCGGAGGGTGACCGGTCGGGAGCAGGGTGCACGCATGACTGAGTACGGCGACGGCGTTCCCGGCTACCGGACGATCAGGGTGGGAGTCCCGCAGGCCCCGGTCGCGGACCTGGCCGACCTCGCGGCCTGGCAGGCGCGGGATCCCTACCCCGACCTCCTGTCGGCCGGCCACCCGGTCTTCGGGCTGGCCCGGGAGCGCGAGGAGGGCGGCTGGGAGCTGCATCCGTACTTCGGCGCCCCGATGCCGCAGGGGGCCCGCGAGAGCATGGCGATGGAGTTCCGCCGGCTGGCCGCGGAGGCCGGGCGGGCCGGCGACCGGGCGGGGCGCGCGGAGTGCCTGCGGGCGGCGGAGCGCCTGGACGGCGAGAAGATCGACGAGACGACCGTCCTCGGGGCCCGCTACCGGGTGGTGCGGGCCGAGCGGTTCATCCGCAGCGGTCCGGACGGGCCGGAGCCGCCGCGCTCCACCGACCCGGATCCCGCACCGGCGGGCCGGGCGGACCGGGCGCACGACCCGGCCGCGGGGTTCGTGATCGACCCCACCGTGCCGACGGGCGTGTCCGAGGCGATCCTCAAGGCCGAACTGCTGGCCCTGGTCCGGGCCGCGGGCACGGCGCCGCCGCCCGTCCTGCGGGACTCGCGGCTGGCCGCCCGCACCCACCCCGGCGGCGTGCTGCTGCCCGCCGCCTTCATGGTCGCCGAGTGCGTCGGCGGGCGCTGGGCCCCGGAGTCGAGCCTGGACGCGACCACCCCGCAGGGCGCCCGGGACGGGCTGGCGCTGGCCCTGCGCGTGCTGGACCCGGTCCGGCGCGGGCTCTCCGCGGCCGAGCGCGGCCAGTACGCGCGCGCCGCCGACCGGCTCGACCGGGAGCGCGGCTGCGACCTTCGGGTGGCGGACCGGCTGCTGCGGGTGGTCCGGACCGAGCGGCTGGTGCGGATCGGCCCCGACGGCCCCGAGGGCCCCCGCTCCAGCGACTTCGACCCCGACCTGCCGGTGCTGGAGCTCGACCGTCGACTCCGGGCGCGGGGCGGCGATCCGGACGCGGAGTCGCCGGAACCGCCGGACGAGGCGACCAGGGAACTGGCCCGGCTCTTCCGGCGGGAGGAACGCCGCCGGCGCGAACAGCCGGGCCGGCGCTGACCACCCCGCCCCCCTCGACGGCGCTCCCCGGTCCGTTGCCGCCCGCGCCCCGGGTGTCGCGGTTCTCCCGGGCCGCGTCGGTTCGGAGCGGGCTCCGCCGGGCGCCGCTGCGCCCGGCCGGGCATCCGGCCATCGTATTCGCGTTCGCGTTCACGTTCGCTGTTTCGGCCGGGCCGGGGAATGATTTCATCAATGGCAATGCTGCGTTCATGATGGTGAATGCGGCGTACACAAAAGGGGTCATCCGAGGTGGTGTCGGGTGAGGGTTCGTGAGGAAACCTCGGTCGCCGACAGTTTCCGGTTCCCGCTCTTCCCCGCGCTCGATCGGCTTCCCGTCGGGATGAATCACTGGTCCGCGGGTGGTGTGCTGCAGGTCCGGACTCGGACGACCGATTAGCCGATGATCCACCGCCGTCGTCGCGCCGCCGGTGTGACGCGATTTCATCGGGCGGGCGGGTCCTGGTCGTCTCATCCACCACATGAATCACTCCCGCACCACGGTGGCGATCGGTCGACGGCCCGGGCCCGCCCCGCCGAAGGCCGGGAATTTCCGTGAAAGGCCAGGTCACACGCGATATTCGCAGCCGGGGAGGCCCGCTGCGAACAGATCTGGAACAGAGTGATCCGGATATGGTCGTACGGTAATGACGGACCGTGCGTGGTACGTGGTGCGTGTACGGGGCGAGCGGGATGATCCGGCCGGGCCGTCGTACCTGATCTGAGCTGCTGGAACGGCGATACGGCCGAGCGCTGCTGCGCCGCCGCGGGGGAGAAGGAAGGTTTCACCGGCCCTGATCCGCGGACGGCCGGACGATATCCAGACGAAACCTTTGCCCTTGCCTTACTTCCTGTGCTCAGTTTACGATCGGCGCATGTTGTTTGAAGGGCGTATGCCTTCTTCGGGCGACGCCGACGATCCAGCAGGGGGTCACGGCAGGCCCGCCCCTATTGTTTCTGTCGAACTTCTCGGATTTATGTCACGCCATGAAATAGCGGACCCGCGACGGCGTGCCGGAGCACCCGGATGCGGGGCGACGGCAGATCCCCCCGGAACCGACCGCGGTGTGCGCGGTCGCCGGAAGGGTCCGGCCCGGCGTCGTTCGGGCCGGTCGCCCGACCGTGGGTGTCGCCGCTGACGGCACCGCGGTTCCGGGGTCGGAACAGGCCCGCACCGGACGGCTCGTCCGGTGCGCTGCCGGCTGCCCGCTGTTCGCTGTCCGCCACCCGCCGGGCCGTGCGGACCGGCCCGGGCCACGGTCGCCGTGCGGGGCCGACCGGCGGAGCGGTCGCTCCGGCCTCGTCGCACCGCCGTGCCGGCTCCGGGCGCCCTGGCGCGACCGGAACGCCCGCGCGCGGCAGGCCCGGTGGAGTTCGGCGCCCTGCCCCGGCCCTCGGCCCGCGTGCCCGGTGCCGGGTGGCGTGCGTCCGGGGCCGCCGCTCAGGTGCCGGAGGCGGGCCTCGGGCGGCCGGTCGCAGGGCGCCGCGGTGGGTCCAGGGGCGGGGGAGGAACGGGGCAGGCCCGGTCACGCAAGCGTCAGATGTTCTTACTACGTGGGGGACCACATGGAGACCGCACAGTTCATCGCGCCGGTGCACGACACTCGCTTAGGGCTCGGCGCCTGCCTGCCAGGACTGCTGGAACAGCAGGCGGAACTCCGCCCCGAGGCCACCGCGGTGGCCGGTGGGGACCGCCGGCTCAGCTACCGGGAGCTCGCCCGGGAGAGCCGCCGACTCGCCGCCCACCTCAGGGACTCGGGCGTCGCCGCCGAGGACTGCGTGGGCCTGTACGTCGAACCCTCCGCGGACCTGATGACCGGCGCCTGGGGCATCCTCTACGCCGGGGCCGCCTACCTGCCGCTGTCGCCCGAGTACCCCGCCGACCGGCTGCGCTTCATGATCGAGGACAGCCGGACCCGCGTCATCGTCACCCAGGAGCACCTGCGCGCGCGGCTCGCCGAACTGGCCCCGGCCGGCGTCCGGGTGGTCACCGCGGCCGACGTCCGGAGCGTCGACGGCCCCGTGCCGGTGGGCATCCGGCCGGACTCGCTGGCGTACGTCATCTACACCTCGGGCAGCACCGGCCGGCCGAAGGGCGTGATGATAGAGCAGCGCAGCATCGTGTCCCAGATGCGCTGGATGGACGCCTGCGGCCACCTCGGTCCCGAGGTGACGGTCCTGCAGAAGACGCCGATGAGCTTCGACGCGGCGCAGTGGGAGATCCTCGCCCCGGCCGCCGGTGCCACCGTGGTGACGGGCACCCCCGGCCTCTACCGGGATCCGGAGGCCCTGGTCGACATCATCGACGAGCACGCCGTCACCACCCTCCAGTGCGTGCCCACCCTGCTCCAGGCGCTGCTGGACACCGAGCGGCTCGGCGACTGCACCACCCTGCGAAGGGTGTTCTCCGGCGGTGAGGCGCTCTCGCAGCGGCTCGCCCGGTCCTTCGCCGACGAGCTGCCCCGGGCCTCGCTGGTCAACCTGTACGGCCCCACCGAGACCACCATCAACGCCACCGCGTGGCTGGTGGATCCGGACGCGATCGGCGACGGCGCGGGCTCGATCCCGATCGGCGTACCGGTGGACAACACCCAGTGCTTCATCCTCGACGAGGACCGGGCGCCGGTGGACATCGGCACGACCGGTGAGCTGTACATCGGCGGCGTCCAGTTGGCCCGCGGCTACCTGCACCGGCCGGACCTGACCCGGGAGCGGTTCGTCCCCTCCCCGTTCGTACCGACCGAACGGCTCTACCGCACGGGGGACCTGGCCTACTGGAACGCGGACGGCACGATCCAGTACTCCGGCCGGGCGGACAACCAGATCAAGCTGCGCGGCTACCGGGTCGAGCTGGACGAGATCGCCCTGGCGATCGAGGAGCACGACTGGGTCAGGCGGGCGGCGGCCGTGGTCACCGACGACCCGCGGACGGGGTTCCAGAACCTGGTCGCCTGCATCGAGCTGAATCCCAAGGAAGCGGCCCTGATGGACCAGGGCAACCACGGCGGCCACCACCAGTCCAAGGCGAGCAAGCTCCAGGTCCGGGCGCAGCTCGCGGGCGCCGGGCTCCGCAGCGGCGACCAGCTCGCCGGCCGGCCCGCCCTGGAGCTGCCGGGCCGCAAGGAGTCCGAGCGGCAGCGGCGGGAGACCTTCGCCCGCAAGACCTACCGCTTCTACGAGGGCCGCCCGGTCACCAGGGCCGACCTGCTGGCGCTGCTCGCCGAGCGCCCCGCCGCGACCCGCTCGCGCGCCCTCGACGACCTGCACTTCGACGAACTCGGCACGCTCCTCAGATGGTTCGGCCAGTTCCGCAGCGACCAGCGACTGCTGCCGAAGTACGCCTACGCCTCCCCGGGCGCGCTCTCCGCGACCCAGCTCTACCTGGAGACCGGCGGTCTGGACGGCGTGCCGGCGGGCGTGTACTACTACCACCCCGCCGACCACCGACTGGTCCGGGTCGGCCCGGCCGAGGAGCGCGGCGGCCCGTACCTGCTGGCGCACTTCGCCGGCCGCCGCAGCGCCATCGAGCCGGTCTACCGGAACAACATCCTGGAGGTGCTGGAGTTCGAGACCGGCCACATGGTGGGCGTCTTCGAGGAGATGCTCCCCGAGTACGGCCTCGGCATCCGGCCGCTGGAGCACCGCGAGTCCGTCAAGGGCCGGCTGGACGTCGCGGACGAGGACCACTACCTGGGCACCTTCGAGATCCACCCCGCCGACGGGACCCGGCCGCACGATCCGGCCGAGATCTACCTCCAGGCGCACCCGGGCCGGGTCGAGGGCCTGCCCGCGGGCCAGTACCGCTACCGGGACGGCGCGTTGGAGCACCTCTCGGACGAGCTGGTGCTGCGCCGGCACGTGATCGCGATCAACCAGCAGGTCTACCAGCGGGCGTCCTTCGGCATCACCGCGGTGAGCCGGGCCCGGGAGCCGTGGCTGGAGTACGTCAGCCTGGGCACCAGGCTGCACCACCTGCAGCGCAACGGCCTCGGGCTGGGGCTGATGTCCTCCGGCTACAGCTCCAGGAGCGGGCACCCGCTGCCGGCCGCGCGGCGGATGGACGAGATCCTGGCCGGGCACGGGATCGCCCGCGGCGCCTCGTACTTCTTCGTCGGCGGCGGGGTCAGCGAGGAGCAGGTCCGCAGCGAGGGGATGTACGAGGACTCGGTCCACATGAAGGGCCCGGCGGAGATCGTCAGGGACGAACTGGCCGCGCTGCTACCGGACTACATGATCCCCAACCGGGTCCTGGTGCTGGACGAGCTGCCGCTGACGGCGAACGGGAAGGTGGACGCCAAGGCGCTGGCCGCCTCGCCGCAGGTGCTCGCCGCCGGCACCGGCAGCGAGTACGTGGCGCCCTCGACACCGGTCGAGCACTGGCTGGCCGAGGCCTGGGGGCGGGCGCTGAAGTACGAGAACGTCTCCGTGGCGGACGAGTTCTTCGCCTCCGGCGGGAACTCCCTGATCGCGGTGGCGCTGATCAACCGGATCAACCGGCACTACGGGACGGCGCTGCCGCTGCAGGTGGTGTTCGAGGCGCCGCGACTGGCCGACCTGGCCGCCCGGATCGAGGGCGGCGGCGCCGGCCCGTCCTCCCGGCTGGTGCCGCTGCACACCGAGGGCGCCGGCAGCCCGGTGTTCTGCTGGCCGGGCCTCGGCGGCTACCCGATGAACCTGCGCCTGCTGGCCAGGGAGGTCGGGGTCGGCCGGCCCTTCTACGGGATCCAGGCGCACGGCGTGAACGCCGGTGAGGTGCCCCACCCGACGATCAGGGAGATGGCCGCCGCGGACGTCGCGGAGATCCGCCGGGAGCAGCCCGAGGGGCCCTACACCCTGTGGGGCTACTCCTTCGGCGCCCGGGTCGCGTTCGAGTCGGCCTGGCAGCTGGAGCAGGCCGGTGAGCGGGTGGAGAACCTCTTCCTGATCTGCCCCGGGAACCCGAAGGTCCGCACGGCGGCGGGCGAGCGCCACGGCCGCGAGGCCTCGTACCGCAACCCGGCGTACCTGACCATCCTGTTCTCCGTCTTCGCCGGCACCATCAGCGGGCCCGAGCTGGAGCACTGCCTGGCTGCGGCCTCCGACGAGGACGGCTTCGTCGCGGTCGTCCACGAGCTCTTCCCGGCCCTGGACGAGGAGTTGATCCGCAGGATCACCCGGATCGTCGGCGGGACGTACGAGTTCGACTACAGCTTCCGCGAACTCGCCGAGCGGCGGCTGACCGCGCCGGTCACCATATTCAAGGCCGAGGGGGACGACTACTCGTTCGTCGAGGGCAGTTCGGGCTACTCGGCCGCGCCCCCGACGACGGTCGACCTGGCCGGCGACCACTACGGCGTGCTGAAGCCGCACGGAGTGGGCGAACTGGCGGCGGCCCTGCGGGCCCGACTCGGCCTCTGAACCCCCGCCGGCACCCGCCGGCGGATCCCCGGCACCACCCGCCCCTACCGAAGGAGAGCCATGCCCCACGTCAGCATCAAGTACCACTCGCGGGAGTTCACCGACGAGCAGAAGGAGGCGCTGGCCGACGCCGTCAGCGCGGTCGTCGAGCGGCACTTCTCCACCTACGAGGGCGCGGTCTCGATCGCCCTGGAGCCGTACCCCGCGGCGGACTGGCACGAGGCCGTGTACCTCCCCGAGATCACCGGACGCGATCACCTGCTGATCAAGGCGCCGGACTACCGCACCACCTGAGGGCGCGTCCGGGAGACCGGACGGCCCGGCGACACCGTACAGCCCCCAAGAGGAGAACTCGCATGACAGAGACGACCGGTACGCAGACCCGCACGAGGAAGGTCGCGGTGCTCGGCACCGGCATCATCGGTGCGCCGGTGGCACGCAACCTGCGGAAGAACTTCGCGGTGAGCGTCTGGAACAGGACGCACGCCAAGGCGGAGGCCCTCGCCGCGTCCGGTGGGATCGAGGTGGCCGACACGCCCGCGGCGGCGGTCGCGGGCGCCGACGTCATCGTCACTGTCCTCAAGGACGGTCCGGCGGTGCTGGAGGCGGTCGAGGCCGCGGCCCCCGCGCTCGCGAAGGGCGCGGTCTGGGTCCAGCTGAGCACCGTCGGGGTCGAGGCGATCGGCGAGCTCGCCGGCTTCGCCGAGCGGCACGGCCTGGTGTTCTACGACGCACCCGTCCAGGGCACCAGGCAGCCGGCGGAGAACGGCCAACTGGTGATCATCGCCTCCGGGCCGACGGACCGCCGCGAGGACGCCCGCCAGGTGTTCGACGCGATCGGGAGCCGGACGGTCTGGATCGGCGAGGAGAGCGGCGCCGCCAGCCGCCTCAAGCTCGCGCTCAACAGCCTGGTCTTCGCCCTCACGCACGGCACGGCCGAGAGCCTGGCCATCGCCCGCGGGCTGGGCATCGACCCGGCACTGGTGGTCGACGTGGTGACCGGCGGTCCGCTGGACAGCAAGTACTTCCAGCTCAAGGCGGCCGCCATCCTCGCGGGTGACTACTCCACCAGTTTCTCCGTCAGCAACTCGGTGAAGGACGCCCGGTTGGTGGTGGACGCCGCCGAGGAGGCCGGCGTGAAGGTCGACGGCACCGCCGCCGGCCTGCGCCGGTTCCAGCGGGCCCTGGACGAGGGCCACGGCGACAAGGACATGGCCGCCTCCTACCTGGCCGGCTGACGTCCGGTGGCCCACCGCCGGGAGACCGGCGGTGGGCCGCCCACCCCGAACCCCCCGCCCACCCCGACCCTCCTGGCCCCGGACGCCCGGCCCGCCGCGCCCGCCCGGGCCACCCCCCGGAACGTGCCCGCCAGTCCCTGTCCGGCCCTCCCGGGCCGCCCAACACCCTACGGAGCTCCCCATGACCGACTCACTCGGGCCGCGCCTCAAGGTCGGCGTCGTCCTGCCCTCGACCAACACCTCGGCCCAGCCCGAGATGGAGGCCCTGCGGCCCTTCGAGGTGACGAACCACACGAGCCGGATGCTGATAGGCGACGACTCGATGGAGGACGAGCCGGGCTTCGACCACGTGATGCACAGCATCAGGAGGTCGACCCATCCGGCGATCACCAGCCTGATCACCTGCAACCCCGACTGCGTCATCATCGGGGTCTCCCCCGAGAGCTACTGGGAGGGCGCCGAGGCCCACGCCCGCGTCCTGGACTCGATGAAGTCGGTCGCCGGCGGCTTACCGGTCACCATGAGCCCCGACGCGATCCGCGCCGCGCTGGACTCCTACGGCGCCCGCCGGATCGCGGTCATCACCCCCTACCTCCCGGTCGGCGACGACTCGGTGAGCCGCTTCTTCACCGACTCCGGCTACGAGGTGGTGCGGATCCGCGGGCTCGGCAGCCAGAGCCCGGCGAAGATCTCGCACGTCTCCGAGGCCCGGCTGCGCGAGGCGGTGAAGGGCATCGACGGGACGGACATCGAGGCGATCGTCCAGGTCGGGACGAACGTGGCCATGATGCGTGTGGCGGCGGTCGCCGAGGCCTGGACCGACAAGCCGGTCATCTCGAACAACGCGGTGCTCTACTGGCACGCCCTGCGCCAGAACGGCATCACGGACCGCGTGCACGGCTACGGCTCGCTGCTCGCCGAGCACTGAGGCGCCCCCGGCACCCGCGGTACCCCGCACTCCCCGCAGCACCCCGTACTCCCCGCAACACCGCAGCACCGCATGGCCGAAGCACCGCACCGCACCGCACAGCACCGCAGCACCGACCTGTACCCGCAGCACCGACCCGCGTCCCGGCCCCGGCGTGGCCGGGACGCCGCGCGACCACGTCCAGAGCCGCGCCGACGGCGGGAACGGCTCGCACCGAACTGGAGAACTCTCGTGAGCAGTACCGGAAGTACCGAAGCAGTCGCGCTGAGCCCGGACCGGCCCCCGGCCGAGGACAGGCTCCCGGTCTGGGGACTGCTGGCGTTCACCACCGCCGGCTTCCTGGCCATCATGACGGAGACGATGCCCGCCGGCCTGCTGCCGCAGATCGGCCGCGGGCTGGACGTGTCGGAGGGTTTCGCCGGCCAGCTCGTCACCCTTTACGCCATCGGTTCGGTGGTGGCCGCGATCCCCGTGGTCGCGGCCACCCGCAGCGTGCGGCGCCGCCCGCTGCTCCTCTTCGCCGTCGGTGGCCTGTGCGTGTTCAACACCGTGACCGCCCTGTCGACCGACTACGCGCTCACCCTGACTGCGCGGTTCGTCGCCGGGATGGCGTCGGGCGTGATCTGGGGTCTGCTGGCGGGCTACGCCCGGCGACTGGTGCCGGCGCACCTGCAGGGCAGGGCGCTCGCCGTGGTCGGGGTCGGTCAGCCGATCGCGCTCACCTTCGGCGTGCCGCTGGGCACCTGGCTGGGCTCGCTGACGGACTGGCGCGGGGTCTTCTGGATCATGTCCGGAGTCGCCCTCGCCCTGCTGTTCTGGGTACGGGCGCTGGTGCCGGACTTCCCCGGACAGGCCGCCGAGAGCCGGCAGCCGATCGGTCGGATCTTCCTCGCCCCCGGCATCCGTTCGGTGCTGGCGGTGATCTTCCTCTGGATCCTGGCGCACAACATCCTCTACACCTACATCGCGCCCTTCCTGGCCGACGCCGGGCTGGACGGTCGGGTCGACGTGGTGCTGCTGGTCTTCGGCGCCTGCGCCATCGCGGGCATCTGGGCGACCGGCCTGCTGGTGGACCGCCGGCTGCGGGCCCTCACCCTGGCGAGCCTGGCGGGCTTCGCGGTCGCCGCGCTGGTGCTCGGGATCGGCCACTCCTCGCCCGTGGCGGTGATCGCCGGCGTGGTCGCCTGGGGGTTCACCTTCGGAGGGGCGCCGACGCTGCTGCAGACGGCGATCGCCGACACCGCGGGGGACGGCGCCGACGTCGCCCAGTCGATGCTGGTCACCGTCTTCAACCTCGCCGTCGCCGGTGGCGGCCTGGTCGGCGGTCTCCTGCTGGAGTCCTCCGGGGCGGCCTCGTTCCCTTGGATCCTGCTGGTGCTGGCCCTGCTCGCGCTCGCGGTGGTCCGCAACGCCCGGGCCCACGGGTTCAAGCCGGGCCCCCGGGTGACGGGGGAGTAGCCGCCCTTCCTTCCTCCCTCCCCGGCGCGTCAGGAGCGGGGCAGGGCCCGTCCCGGCCGGTCGGCGCCGGCCGGGACGGGCGGTCAGCCACCGGATGTCAGTGGACGGCGCCCATGCCGGTGATCCTCGGTCGGACGGTCTGGGCGTCCGCCTCCCCGGGCGCGGCCCCCTCCGGACCGGCGCCCGACCCCGCCGCCGCATCGGCCGGCGCGGCCGCACCCACCCCGGCACCGCCCACCGCCGGCACCGGGAACGGCGTGGACAGCAGCACCCGGGCCTGCGGGGCGCTCAGGTCGGGCAGCGGACAGCCCGCGGTGATCCACTCCACGGCGATCTCGCGCCCGCTCTTGCCGGTGCCCGGCACCACGGCCTCGAACGCCCGGCCCATCGAACCGCCGGGGGACAGCAGGTCGGTGACGAAGCTGCTCTGCTCGGGGCGGCCGGGTGTGATCAGCCGGTTGTCGGGGTGGGAGATCGCGGCCAGCAGCGATCCGGTGGGCTGGGTGAACCACCAGGCCACCGTGTCCTTCCGGGTCACGGCCGGGTTCATCGGGTCGGGGCCGGTGATGACGGACCCGATGTGCCCGGGGGTGCCGGTCTGGCGCTGCCGCAGGGTCTCGACCAGCTTGATCATCGCCTGGAGCGGCGAGAGCACCGGGGGAGTGGGCGGCGGGCCGTCGGTGAGCGAGCGCGTCCACTCGTGCCAGAGCGCCAGCTCGCTCTCGGTGAAGACCTTGTACATGGGCCCGGTGAAGGAGGTCAGTTCGAAGAACGGGCTGCCCTCCGGATCGCCCGGCAGGATCAGCCCGGACTCCTGGAGCTGCACCAGCAGGCCGGACGGGTCGAGGAACCAGTCGTTGAGCCGGTTGTCCCCGAGCTGCTTCCCGTCGTGGTTCACCGAGGCGTACGGCGCCTTGCGGGTGATCATCTCGACCAGGCGGTCCTCCGCGGTGGGCGGGTTCAGCGCCAGCCGGAGAATGTCCTCGCCGATGGTGCCGGTGTCCTGGAACGCCACGTAGCCGGTCCAGATCCGCTGCCACTGCTGCTGGACGGCCTCGTCGCCACCGGCGTCGTAGATCGCCTCCAGGTACCGCGCGACCGCGTCCCGGGCCTTGGCGCCGTGCCCGGAGGCCGCGTTGTCGATGCCCACGTGCATCTTGTAGAACCGCGAGTCGACGCCGTAGTAGTCGAACAGCTCCGCCGTGGGCTTGATCCCGACCACCTCCCACTCCAGCTGCAGCGTCATCCCGAGGATCTCCGGGAAGAACCGCTCGGAGTAGAGCGAGATCGCCAGCTGGAAGGCACTGAGGGTGTACGCCGAGTCGAGCATGTCCGGCTGCATCGCGAAGTCGTAGGAGTCCACCGGCGGCAGGTAGAGGCCCACGCTGCGCAGCAGGTCGTGGTAGAGGTTGGAGTGGTTGAGCGCGGGGTCGCCGCCGCCGACCTCGTCCACCCAGATGGAGAACAGCAGGGCGTGGATGTCGCTGATCGGGCCGACCGGGGTGGCGTTGCGCAGCCAGGCGCCGTCGAGGAGGTTGAACGGCGCGAACTGGCGGATCCGCTCGATCAGCGCGGGCCGGTTGCGGAAGATGGGGTCCTGCGCCGGGTTGTAGTTCTCGGCCTGCCGCACCAGGTCGGTGTAGATCAGCTGGAGACGCGCCTCGAACGCCTCCTGGGTGTAGCGGAACGGGCGCAGGGTCAGCGGCAGCAGCGGATCCGCCTGTCTGGCCACCGCATGGGCGAGCACGCCCTCCACGTACTGGGCGGCGGCCTCGACCTGCTGCGGGAAGCGGTCGGGGTGCTGGAGCATGTAGAACCACTCGCGGTCGGTGAGGCCGACCTGCCGGGCGCGCTCGGTCTCCACCAGCACCGTCTCGCCGGCGGCGCCGGTCCGGGCGACGACGAAGCCGAGGCTGCTCCACTTCTCGACCATCTCGTTGTCGCCGGCGTGATCGCGCAGGAGCTGCCAGCGCCGGTTCATCCGCGTCAGGTAGGCCAGCGTGGTCTCGCCCTGACGCCGTTCGAGCTCGGGACGGTAGACCGCCTGGGTCCCCACTCCCCGGGCCCACGGCTTGCGGTACGCGTCGAGTTCGGTGGGCTGGGAGGGGCTGCCGGCGGCCCGGATCAGGCTGCGGTACTGCTCCTCCGGCAGGACGTCGTCCGGCCGCTGGGCCGGCCACCAGTGCGTGTGGCACTCGTAGAAGTCGGCCTGCCAGGGCACCGCCATGTGCTTGGTGACGTCCCCGGCGGCCAGGCCGGCCCGCAGCCGGAACGCGCCGGACCAGGTGGCCGGGTCGTCGGCGATGTACGTCATCTCGATGCCGGGGAAGAACGGCCCGCCCACGCAGGGCTCCAGGGCGGCCCGGACGAGGGCGTGCGGCTGTTCGGCGACGGGCAGGTCGGCGAGCGGCGCGGGTTCGGCGGTGGTCGAGGCGTCCGGGTCGTGGTCGGCGGTGAAGTCCCCGGCCGCCCAGCGGCGCATCCGCTCGTACTGTCCGGGCAGCAGGGTGAACCAGGTGCGGGGCTTGCCCTCGATCGGGTCGCCGTCGTCGCCGGCGAGCTGCGGCATGAAGGCGTAGTTGGCCTGGGTGACGTCCTCCGCGCCGGGGGTCCGCAGCCGCCGGAAGACGGTGTTGCGGGCGACGGCGTCCCCGGGGGCGTTCGAGGCCAGCGCGGCCAGCAGGTCCGGGTCGCGGAAGTCGCCCTGCTCGCCGGGGCCGTGACCGCGCAGGGCGTTGAGGTTGACCCACTGGTAGCCGCTGATCCGGTCGAGCAGCGGCAGGACGTCACGGGTGAACGAGACCTCCGGCGGCGCGGTCAGCCAACCCTCGCCCTCGGCGACCTCCCGGGCGACGTCGTAGAGGGTGACGATGTTCTCGGTGTCGGGGGCGAAGTCGGGCGGTGCCACCAGGACCCAGGCGGGGGTCACCGGGATGCTCCGCCCGCCGGCCACGGTGACGGTCGCGCTCACCGGGCCGTCGGAGGTGTCGTCGTGCCAGAAGTCGTTGTTGGCGTAGGTGGTGAGCGGGTTGTCCGGTTTGGCGGAGGCCGAGTGGCCGTATCCGCCCAGGACGAGCAGCCGGCCCGCCTCGTCGGTCCGCAGCTCGCCGAGTGCGACGGGGATGCCGAGGAAGGTGCCGGTGTCGAACCGGGCCTGCCGGCCGTCCGCGTCCGGGCCGCTCACGCTGCGCGGTCCCGGCTTGATGACGAGGGTGGCCCGGGCCTGCGGGTCGGCCGGGTCGATGCTCTGGTTGCGCAGGTTGTCCGGGGCCTCGGAGCGGTTGAACCTCCCGTGGAAGCGGTACCAGGCGGCCTTCGCGTTGGCCAGCTCGACCGACCACTGCAGGTCCGCGTCCTCGGCGGTCACCTCGCCGAGGACGTTGTGGTCCTTGTCGTAGCCGTAGACGCGGAAGCGTGCGGCCTGGCGTTTCACCCGGCCCTGGGGATCCTTGTAGCCGGCTTCGGGGTGCGCGCCCGTCCCGGGTGTCTCCGGGCCGACGAACCAGCCGTCGGGGCTGTTGCCGACGCGGGCGACGCCGAGGGTGGGGTGGATTTCACAGTAGGCGATGTCATCTGGGTTCACGGCGGCCTCCAGGAGGGACACGGTGGTCACGACCCAGAGCAACGGCGGTCTGCCGGTTCGGCGGCTGACGGCGGCCGGGCTCTGACGATGGGTCATAAGGATCGCATACGCACTAACATGCCGGGGGAGACACGCTCAAGCGTGGCTGGGCGGCCCCCGGGGCCGCAGTACCGGAATTTTCCAGTCCACTCATACCGGATTGGACCTGTCCCGTCCGGGTGCCACGCGGTCAGAATCGGCAGTGATCATGGTGTGGAGCAGGGAGAACGGCATGGGCGGCAGGGACGGCAAGGACGCGACCTCGGCGGTGCGCCGGGCCTACCTGCGGACGGCGCGGACCGTCGGGGAGCTGCTCGCCGAGCCCGAGGTCGCCGCGGCCTGGCACGCCCCCAGCGCCCTCGACGGGGTGACCGTCGGTGACCTCGCCGGCCACCTCGCCGCGCAGACCTTCCTCGTCCCCCGGGCCCTCGCCGAGCCACTGCCCACCGACCGCGCGAACCCGGTGCGGCTGCTCGACTACTGCGCCGCCGCCGGTCGGACCGGCTCCGCGCCCGACGACGCGGCGGGCATCCGGATCCACCCGGGCGGTGCCCGGACGGCCGCCGAAGGGCCGCGGGCGCTGGCCGACCGGGCGGCGGCCACCGTCACCGCGCTGGGCCCCGCCCTGGCGGCCGAACCGGCCGACCGGCTGGTCCACCTGCCGTGGGGCCCGTGGACCCTGCGACTCGACGACTTCCTGGTCAGCCGCATGATGGAACTCGCCGTGCACGCCGACGACCTGGCCTTCAGCGTCGGCCTGCCCACCCCGCCGATCCCGGCCGCCGGACTCGACACCGTGATCCGCCTGCTGACCCGGCTCTCGGTCCGCCGGCACGGCCCGACCGCGCTGCTCCGTACCCTGGCCCGGGCCGAGCGGGCACCGGCCACGGTGGCGGCGTTCTGAGGGAGTCCCACCCGGTCGGGCGCGGCCGGGGCGGGGCCCGGGCGTCCGTCGGGACCGCGGACGCGGCCGTGTTCCGCGTGGTCGGTTCCGGTGTTCCGCCATCGTCCGGTCGGCCGGTTTGGTGGGCCGTCGAGTTCCGGTCGACCGGTTTGGCGTCGATGGGGTGGTCGGGGACGCCTGACCGTCACAAGTCCCTTGCCCAGACTGTCTGTTGTCGGTTCTGACTGGCAGGATCGCAGGCGTGACAGATCATGGCGGACTGGTTCGGAGAGTGGCGGAGCGGGCCCGGTCCCGCGAGCAGGCGCTGCCGGCGCCGGTGAGCGCGCGGGAGCTGGCGGACGCGGAGGACGAGCTCGGCGTGGCGCTGCCGCCGCTGCTCGCACGGCTGTACCGGGAGGTCGCCAACGGGGGCTTCGGCCCCGGCTACCAGCTGCTGCCGCTGGTCGGGCCGGGCCGTACGGTGCTCGCGGTCCACCGGGCGGAGCAGGAGCGGGTCCGGGGCGGGGAGAGTCCGCGCTGGCCGGCCGGTGTGGTGCCGGTGATGGACTGGGGCTGCGGGATGTTCGCGGCGGTGGACTGCCTCGGTGGGGCGGGCACCGTCCTGCTCTTCGAGCCCAACGGCGTGGTGGACCGCTGGGAGGACGCCTGGTACGTCGACGCGGACTGCCTGGCCGGCTGGCTGGAGACCTGGTTCGCGGGGATGGCCTGGTACGAGGAGATCAGCGGCGCGGGAATGCGGGCGACCGAACCGCGGCCCTGGGAGGAGGTCGAGGCCCGGCTGTCCGCGCCCGATCCCGACCGGGCGCCGTGACCGACCGGGCGCCGTGACCGACCGGGTCGTGCGCGGTGTCGGCGGGTGGGGTGTCGTCGTGCGCGGTGTCCGCGTCTGTGGGTGTGTGCGGCCGGTCGGCCGACCCGCGCGGTCGGTTCGCGGACGGCCGAGGTCCGCAGGCGGGCGCCGCGCGGTCCGCGGCGCCCGGGAGGGGCCGTCGGGGCCTCCGTAGATGTCTATACAGGTTGGGGACCGCCGGCGGTCATCGAGTCGTCACCCAACACCCCGGTCATGGTCATCTTCGCGGCTTAGACATAACGGGTCTGGACCAGTCAGGCACCCAGTACCGTGATCGAGGAGCCACCACCCCCATGAGTCCGATCCCCGAAGTCTCGCGCCGTACCCTGCTCGGCGGCGCGGCGGCGGCCGCCGTGCTGTCCGCCCTCCCCCTCAGCGTGCGCGAGGCGCTCGCCGCTCCCGCCCGGCCCGGAAAGCTCGCGGACATCGAGCACGTCGTGGTCCTCATGCAGGAGAACCGCTCCTTCGACCACTACTTCGGTTCGCTGCCCGGCGTCCGCGGCTTCGGCGACCGCGCGGCCGTGCGCGGGGTCAACGGGCGCTCCGTCCTCCACCAGCCCGACCCCTCCCGCAAGGAGGGCCACCTGCTGCCGTTCCCGATGAACGCCGCGCACACCAACGCGTACCAGCAGGGCGCCCCGGCCTTCGGGTTCGTCGACTCCATGAAGGCCTGGAACGACGGCCTCGCCGACGGCTCGGTGACCCGCCGCTCCGGCGGCTGGCTGGGCCAGGGCTACTACGAGCCCGCCGACATGCCCTTCTACAACGCGCTCGCCTCGGTGTTCACCACCTGCGACGCCTACCACGCGTCGGTGCAGTGCAACACCAACACCAACCGCGAGCACCTGATGACCGGCACCAGCGGCGGCACCGTCCGCGACACGCCGGTGACCGACAACACCGAGATCCCCGGCGGCTACGAGTGGACCACCTACGCCGAGCGGCTGGAGCAGGCCGGCGTCAGCTGGAAGACCTACCAGGCACTGGACAACTTCGACGACAACGCGCTCGCCTGGTTCGCCCCCTTCGTCAAGGCCAAGCCCGGTGAGCCGCTGTACGAGCGCGGCATGCGCGCGGTCGGCGACCCGGCGAAGAAGTCAGACCCCTTCGCGATGGGCGACGCCCTGGTCGAGGCGTTCACCGCGGACGTCCAGGCCGACACCCTGCCGCAGGTCTCCTGGCTGGTCGCGCCCGCGGCGCTCTCCGAGCACGCCAACTACGCGCCGCCGAACGGCGAGCACCTCACCGCGCGGCTGCTCTCCGCGCTGGCGGCCAAGCCCGAGGTCTGGGCCAAGACCGTCTTCATCCTCAACTACGACGAGCACGGCGGCTTCTTCGACCACCTGCTGCCACCGGTGCCGCCGCTGGCCGCCGGGCGCGGCAAGTCCACCGTCCCGGTCGACGGCGAGGTCGTGGTCCGGGTGAGCAAGGGCGGCAGCACCTACCACCGGGTGGTCTCCCAGGACGGCCGGTACCGGGTGAAGGCCGCCGACGGCTCGCTCACCTGGTCCGACACCCTGCCGGCCGGCGAGAGCCTCGACTCCGGCCCGTACCCGATGGGTCTGGGCGTCCGGGTGCCGATGATCGTCGTCTCGCCCTGGACCCGCGGCGGCGTGGTGGACTCCACCGTCTACGACCACACCTCGGTGATCCGGCTGCTGGAGAAGCGCTTCGGCGTCCAGGAGCCCAACATCAGCCCGTGGCGGCGCGCCGTCACCGGCGACCTCACTGCCGTCTTCGACTTCTCCGGCCGCGACCCGCAGTGGCCGCAGCTGCCCGACACCAGCGGCAACCGGCAGAAGGTCACCGACACGGGCAAGCTGCCCGCGCCCACCGTGCCCAGCCCGCAGGCCCTCCCGCAGCAGCAGCGCGGCTCCCGCACCGCCCGACCGACCCCGTACAACCTGACCGTCAAGTCGCGGCTGAAGGACGGGGTGCTGACCGTCGACTTCGTCAACCAGGGCCGTCAGGGCGCCGTGTTCGCGGTCTACCCCGCGCCCGGCACCGCGCCCCGCCACTACACCGTCGGCGCGAAGGACCGGCTCTCCGACACCTGGACGGTCGGCGCCGAGGGGTACGACCTGCGGGTGCACGGCCCGAACGGCGCGCTCTGGCACCTGCGCGGCGACGCCGCCGCCCTGTACGAGGCCTCGATCTCCGAGGAGCAGAACGGGCGGGTGCTGGAGGTCGACGTGATCAACCGGACCCGCACCGCCCAGACCTTCCTGGTCGGCGACCTCGCGTACGGCGACGGGCTGCGCGAGGTCCGGGTCGGGGCCGGCGACGACAAGACCGTCAACGTCCGGGTGGGCCGCGAGGGCTGGTACGACGTCACGGTGGCGCTGCGCGGCGACCTCGCCTTCCGCCGCCGCCTGGCCGGGCGCTTCCCCGGCGACGGGCAGGGCGTCACCGACCCGGCGATGGGCCTGCCCGACCCGCTCACCGTGGACGTCTCGCTGCGGGCCGCGTCCGCCACCATCGACGAGGCGATCCTGCTGCCCGGGCGCCCCGCCCGGATCAGCGCCCGCCTCACCGCCGCCGCGACCGCCCTCACCGCGGTCGAGGCGCAGCCGCTGGTGCCGGCCGGCTGGACGGTCACGGCCGTCACCCCGGCGCCCGCCGCGCTGGCGGCCGGTGCCACCGCCGTCGCCGAGTGGGACGTGACGCCGCCGGCCGTGCTGCCGGGCGGGGCCACCCACCGGATCCTGGTCACCGTGCGCGCCCTGGCCGGCGACCGGTTCGCGATCGCGGACGGCGAGATCGGCGCCCGGACGGCCCCCGTGATGGCGGGTCACCTGCTCGGCGAGGACTTCGAGTCGCTCGCGGACGTGCTCCAGCCGGTCGGCGCGGTGTCGGGCTGGACGGCCCAGGCGCCGAAGGGCTGGTCGGTCGTGAACGCGCCGGGCATGCCGCAGGGCACCGCCCGCCTCCAGGGGTGGACCTTCCACACCAAGCGCGCCTGGTCGACGCCGGCCGGCCAGGACCGGGGCAACTTCACCCGGGGCCTGGGCATCCTCGCCGTCGCCGACCCGGACGACTGGGACGACACCGGCGCGCCCTCCGGCAAGGGCCGGTTCGACTCCACCCTGGTGTCGCCCGCCGTGCCGGTCCCGGCCGGCGTCGGCACCCTGTACCTCGGCTTCGACTCGCACTACCGCCAGGAGGCACCGCAGAAGGCCTCCGTCACGGCGGTGTTCGACAACGGCACCGAGACCCGGCTGCTCTCCTACAGCAGCGACGCCACGGGCAACGACAACGCCGGCAAGGACGTCCAGAACGCGTTCGTCGCCCGCAGCGTCGCCGTCCCGGCGGGTGCCACCTCGGTGACGCTGAGGTTCCGGATGTACGACGCGGGCAACAACTGGTTCTGGGCGGTGGACCACGTCCGCCTGTCCACCGCGCCGGTCACGGGCTGATCCGGGCGGGGGGCGGGGGCCCCCCCGGCCGCCGGCGCCCCCGCCCCCCCGGAGCGCCCGGCCGGCGGGCCCCCCCCCCCCCCCCGCGGGGGGGGCGCGCCGACCGCGGACCGCGGCGGCCCGGCCCCACGGTTCCGGCCGGCCCGCGGGCCCACCGTCCCCGGCCGGGGCGGCGCGCCCGCGGGCCGCTCAGCGCCGGCGCACCCGGGCGGCCAGCAGGGCGACGTCGTCCTCGGCCACCTGCGGGATCAGCCCCTGCAGTGCGGCGTCCAGCAGCCGGTCCAGCGGGCCGGCGGCCGGCAGGCGCAGGTCCGCCAGCCGGGCCAGCGAGGTGTCGATGTCCTCGCCCCGCCGTTCGACCAGGCCGTCGGTGTAGAGCAGCAGGGTCTGCTCCGGCAGCAGGTCGCGGGTGGACTGCTCGTAGCCGCCGAAGCCGGTGCCCAGCGGCGGGCCGGTCGGCACCGGCACCAGCTCGGTCCGCCGGTCCGCGACGATCAGTGCCGGCGGCAGGTGGCCGGCGCTGGAGAAGGTCCACCGGCCGCGCCCGGGGTCGGCGAGGGCGAGCAGGCAGGTGGCGGGCCGGGAGGCCTCGTCCTCCGAGATCAGGGCGTCGAGCTGGCGCAGGATCCGGTGCGGGGGCAGGTCCATGGCGGCCACGTAGCGCAGCATCGAGCGGTAGTTGCTCATGTCCACCGCGGCCTCGACACCGTGGCCCATCACGTCGCCGATCACCAGCAGGGTCCGGCCGAACGGCAGCCGCACCGTCTCGTACCAGTCGCCGCCCACCACCGAGGTGGTGCCGGAGGCCAGGTAGCGGGAGGCGAGGTCGAGGTTGGGGTGCGGATTGCCGGGCTCGGCGAGCAGTGCCCGTTGCAGCTCCAGCGCGATGCCCTGCGAGTGGGCGTACCGCCGGGCGTTGTCGATGCTGACCGCCGCCCGGTCGGCGAGGTCCTCCACCAGGAAGACGTCGTCCTCGGTGAAACCGAGGGACGATCCGCGCAGCCGGGCGAGCGACAGCACACCGATGACCCGGCCCCGGGCGGTCAGCGGCACGGCCAGCACGGAGTCGATCCCGGCCGCCCGGTAGGCCTCCAGGTCGCCGGCGTTCGCGGCCGGGCCCGCCAGCTCGTCCTCGGTGAGCAGGTTCGCGCTCACCGCCCGGCCGGCGGCCAGGCTCCGGGCGGCGGCGGACGCCTCCCGGTGGCGGACGGACTCACCGGGCCGGGCGAGCGGGTCGAGCCGCGGACGCAGCACGGGGGTGCAGGCGACGGCTGAGCGGCGCAGCCGCGCCGGGCCGGGCGCGGTGGCGCCGCCGCGCTCGACCGACTCCGCCGGGAGCATCTCGACGACGGCCAGGTCGGCGAGGCCGGGCACGGTGAACTCGGCGAGTTCCACGCAGGTGGTGTCGACGTCGAGGGTGGTGCCGATCCGCCCGGAGGCCGCGTGCAGCATCGCGAGCCGGGCCCGGGCCTGTTCGAGCTCGTGCCGGCCGCCGTCCTCGGGCTCGGCCCCCTCCAGCAGGACGGCGATCAGGCCGGCCGCGCGGCCCGCCAGCTCCAGCCGCTGGTAGCGGGCGCGCTGCCCGCCGGCCACCGCCTCGCGCGGGCGCCCGTCGGCGAGCACCAGGCGCAGCGTGTGCGCCACCGCGGCCTGCGGCGTGTCGGCGACCGGCCGGCCCACCAGCTCGGCCGGCCGCAGGCCGGTGACCTGGGCGAAGGCGGCGTTGACGTACTGCCAGCGCAGGTCCGGATCCAGCAGCCCGACACCGACCGGGAGCTGGCCCAGCACCTGGCGCAGCAGCTCTCCGCTGCCGGTGGCCAGAGCGGCCGCGGCCGCGTCGACCAGGGCGTCGGCGGCCTCCCGGTCCGAAGCCTGCGCGTGCACCGGGCCCTCCTCGCTCACGGTGGGGCAACTCGACACTGTCCATGATCAGGCGACTTCGGCCGCGGCGCATCCAGCTCGGGGGCCGGCGGGGGCACCGCGGGCCCGCGGCCGACCTGCCGGGGCCCCGCCGTCGGCGTCCCGAACCGACCCGGCGAACCGGCCCGGCGAACCGGCCTGACGGGACGGCCCGACGGGACGGCTCCCCGGTGCGGCCTGCCGGTACGCGGCCACGGGGTGACCGCCGGCGCGACCGGCGATCCGGCCCGCTCAGCTCCCGGTCCGCTCAACCCCCGGTCCGCTCAGCCCCTGGCCCGTCGCCCCCGCCGCGGCGCTGCGTGCGCGAGCACCGCGTAGCCGGTGAGGGCGAGCGCCGCCCCGGCCGCGGCGCCGAAGGCCGTGGTCGGCACCAGCTGGGCGAGGGAGGAGTCCGGCAGGAGCGTCCAGCGCCGGACCACCCGGTGGGCGGCGCCCAGCCCGGCCGCGCCGGCGGTCACCCCGAGGACCAGGGCGCGCGGCCAGCGCGGGGGCCGGGCGGCGGTCGGCGCCGGCCCGGTCCGGGCCGTCCGCGCGGTCCGGGCCAGGTACCGGGCCAGGACGACCAGTGCGACCGCGGAGCTCCCGTACTGCAGCACCTGGTACAGCGGGACACCGGCCGGCGACCGGGCCAGCACCGGCAACAGTCGGACACCGGCCCGGTCGTGATGCGTGAAGGCGTCCCAGCCGACATGGGTGCCCGCGCCGATCGCCGCCGAGAGGGCGAACCAGGCGAGGGCCCGGAGCCGGACCAGCGCCCGCCACGGCCGCACCGGTGCGGTGAGCGCCTCGGCGACCGCCGCCGCACGGGCCGGCAGCAGGGCCACCAGCGGGGCGCGCAGTACGGCGTGCCAGAGCAGCACGAGCCCGGCGGTCAGCAGCACGTCCACCGTCGGCACACCCCACCAGGCGTGCGTGGCGGACCCGTAGCCGAACAGCCCGGGCCGTACCGAGGCCGCGAAGTACGGCAGGTCGGGCACGGTCGAGCCGGCCACCAGGGCGGAGGCGACCAGCGGCCCGCCCGCCCCGCTGCGCCGGAGCAGCGGCAGCACGGCGGCCGGGTGGCTCAGAGTGAAGGGCATGCGCACACCCAAGCAGGTCCGGTGCGGCGGCCGGTCACCGGGGCGGCCGGGCGGCGGGGCGCGCCGCGGTGGCCCCGACGGGCCGCCTGCCGCCTGACGCCGCTCGCCGCCGTCGCTCCGGCGCCGCTTCGCCCGGCCGGACGGTCGCGGGCCCGTCCCGGGCCGGTCAGCAGTCGCACCCGCAGTCGCAGCCGCAGCAGTCGCAGCCGTCGCCGCAGCAACTGCAGCCGTCCCCGCAGCAGCTGCAGCCGTCGCCGCAGCACTCGGCCTTCTCGCAGCAGTCCTGGCGGGCGCACCACCCCTCCCTGCGCTGCCGGTTGAACGGGTCCTCGTGCTCGCAGCACATCAGCCGGCAGCTGCAGGCCATCAGCGTCCACAGTGCGCAGCCGGCCAGCAGGTTGCGCGGCGGCCGGCCGTCGCCGCCCGGGGGCGGGCCGAAGTCGCGGTCGGACGGCTGCCGGTAGGGGCTCAGGCCGGGCGGCTGGTCGTACGGATGCTGCCCCCGGGGCGGCTCGTGGCGCGCCGGGGCGGTCAGGAGGGAGGCGTCGGCGGCGCGCTCGGTGGCGCAGGCGCCGCCGTGGGCGTGCCGGCGGCCGAAGACCCGCTCCACCGCCCGCTCGGTCTCGTGGCCCAGCAGGGCGTGGACGAGGGAACGGTCGGTCAGTTCCACCTCGCGCAGGGCGAGCCGGATGCCGTGGACGGCGTCCCGGCAGAGGCGTTCGGCCTCGGCCCGGTCGGTGCCGGTGGCGGTCAGCGGGTTCCAGGCGCCGGTGGCGGCGTCAGCGGCCCGGTCCTCGGCCGCGTCCAACAGGTGGGCCAGCCGGCCGAACAGCCGCCCGGCCTCGGCGAGCGGGGCGGCGTTGCCGGGCCGCCCGGCCAGCGTGGCGGTGTGCGCGAAGGCGGCGGCGGTCGCGCTCTCGGTGGGCTCGGTCACCAGCAGGACCGAACTCCCGGGCCCCGCGGCCCGTTCCAGCTCGGCCTGCCGGGCGCCGGCGGTGAGCAGCACGCCGGTGTCGAAGCCCAGGGCCGCGCCGCTGCCCGCGCTCTGCCGGTCCCACCGCCGGGTCACCGCCCGGGCGCCGACGGCTATCGGGCGGCGGGCGAACACGCCGTCCCGGTCCTCGACGTGGTCGCGCATCTTCACCGACGCGAGGGCGAGCGAGACGGCGGCGGCGAGTCTGGCGCCCTCGCCCCGGGCGACCTCGGCGGTCCGCATGCCGCGCAGCGGGCAGGGCCCGGCGGTGCGGCGCCAGGAACCGTCCGTCGCCGCGGCCTGGGCCTCGACCAGGACGGAGATGATCAGCCCGTCGTAGTTGGTGGCCGTCCGGGCCAGCTGCCCGTGCTGGTCGCGCAGGGCCAGGCAGAGCCCGCACAGGTGCGCCGTCCAGGAGCTCCGGAGCCGCTCGGAGAGCCCGTGCCGACAGGGTCTGATGATGCCGAACATGATCCCCCTCGTACGCCCCGGGCCGCCGGCCCGGCTGATCGAGCGCCAATTGTACGATCAGCGCACCCCGCCGACGGCCCGCCCCCGGCCGGGCCGTCCGCCCCCGTCGGGCCGCCCGGGGCCGCCCCCGGCCGGGACACCGGAGTGATCGGGCGCCCTGGGGCTCCGGGGGCACTGGGACCCCTGGGGCTCCGGGGGCTCGCGGGGAGGGCGGATACCATCACAGCAATGGGAACACCCGACGGTACGCCAGATCCCGGCTCGCAGGCCGGGTCCGCCAGCTCCTACAGCGCCGCCGAGTGCGCCGCCCGCGGCCGCCCGGTCGGCGACGGCCCGCGGGAGCGCACCGGGCGGCCGGCGAGGCCCGCTCCCCGGCCCGCTCCTCAGCCGGCCGGGCCGTGCGGGGTGCGACGTGGCTGAGCGTTTCGACCCCGCGGGGCGCCGGGTGCTCGCGGTCTGCATGACTGCGGGTTTCACCACCCTGCTCGACCAGTCGCTGCTGAACACCTCGGTGCCCGCGCTGCGGGACTCGCTGCACGCCCAGCCGGCCCAGATCCAGTGGATCGTCGCCGGTTTCTCGCTCGCCTTCGGGCTCGCGCTGGTGCCCGGCGGCCGCCTGGGCGACGTCCGCGGACGCCGGACGCTGTTCCTCACCGGGCTCGCGGTCTTCACCGGCTTCAGCCTGCTGTCCGCGACCGCCGCCCACCCGTGGACGCTGGTCGCCGCCAGGCTGCTGCAGGGAGTCGGCGCCGGGCTGGTCAACTCGCAGATGATCGGCACCATCCAGGACGTCTTCGGCGGGCAGTTGCGGGCCCGCGCGCTCGGTCTGTACGCCGTCACCGGCGGGCTGGCCACCGCGCTCGGACCGCCGATCGGCGGTCTGGTGCTCGCCCTCGCCGGCGAGCACGACGGCTGGCGGCTGACCTTCCTGCTCAACGTCCCGTTCGGCCTGCTGACCCTCGTCCTCGCCGCCCGTCACCTGCCGCCGCCGCGCTCCAGCACCGGGCACCCCGACCTCGACCCGGTCGGGCTGCTGCTGGTCGCCGCGCTGACCCTGGTGGTGATGGTGCCGTTCGTCCTGCCGCCGGGCGGCTCGGGCGCGGTGGCCTACCTGGCCGCCGCCGGCGCGCTCACCGCCCTGTTCGTGCACTGGCAGCGCCGGTACGTCCGCAGGGGCCGGCACCCGCTGGTGCATCCCGCGCTCGCCCGCTCCCGGCCGTTCGCGCTGGGCACCGTGGTGGCGATGGCGCAGTTCGGGTCCTCGATCGCGGCCGGCCTGGTACTGATCATGTTCCTCCAGGACGGGCTCGGGATGTCGCCGGTGGGTGCCGCCCTGGTCAGCCTGCCGGCGCCGCTGGCGATGGGCATCTCCTCCGCGCTGGCCTGGCGGGTGGTGCGGCGGTTCGGCCGGCACACCGTCACGGCCGGGATGGCGCTGTCCGCCGCCGCGATGCTGGCGGGCGGCCTGGTCGCCCTCCGGACGCCGGAAGGGTCGCTGCCCTGGGCGCTCGCGCTCGTCCAGGTCTTCGTCGGGATCGCCGTCGGGTTGGTGAACGCGCCCAACCAGGCGGCCGTGCTGCGCCACGCGCCGGCCGAGGCGGCCGGGGTCGGCGGCGGGATCCTGCAGATGTCGCAGCGGATCGCGGCGGCGGTCGGGGTGCCGGCGCTGTCCGGGATCTACCTCCGCGGCGCCGCCGTCGCGGGCGGCGAGGGCCACCGCGCCGCGTACTTCCAGGCGAGCGCGACCTGTGCGGCGGTGGCGGCGCTGGCCGTCCTGGTGGCGGTGTTCGCGGCCCGGTCGGGCGGTTCCCCGAGCGCGGGGGAGGGTGAGCCGACGGCCCGGTCGGCCGGCACCGTACGGGCGCCCGCGGGCCGCGGCGCCTGACCGCCCGAACCGGCCCCGCGCAGGGTCCGCGCGGGCCCGCGACCCGGGCCGTCCCGCGCTCGGGGAACCGCCGGGCCGGGCCGGGTCGGGCCGCCGAACGTGGCGTCCGAATGCCGCCGGACTCCGCCCGGGCGGCGTACGAGTATCGGGACGTCAGCGAAACCGAGGCAGAGAAGAGCGATCATGAACGCGGTACTCGACGGCAAGGTGGCCCTGGTGACCGGCGGCAGCCGGGGCATCGGCGAGGCGGTGGCACTGCGGTTGGCCGAGGACGGCGCCGACGTCGTGCTGACCTACCTCGGCAGCGCCGAACGCGCGGCAGCGGTGGTGGACCGGATCAAGGCGCTCGGCCGCCGGGCGCTGGCCGTGCAGGCCGACAGCGCCGACCCGGCGGCCGTCCGCGCGGCGGTCGACCTGGCCGCCGCCGAGTTCGGGCGGCTCGACATCCTGGTCAACAACGCGGGTGTCGGGGTGGTCGGCCCGATCGAGGATCTGTCCCCGGAGGACGTCGACCGGGTGCTGGAGGTCAACGTCCGGGCGCCGTTCGTGGCCTCGCAGGCGGCGCTGCGCCACATGACGGAGGGCGGGCGGATCGTCACCATCGGCAGCTGCATGGCCGAGCGCTTCGCCTTCCCCGGCGGGTCGCTGTACGGCATGAGCAAGAGCGCGCTGAACGGCCTGACCAGGTCGCTCGCCCGCGAGCTCGGTCCGCGGGGCATCACCGCGAACCTGGTGAACCCCGGCCCCACCGACACCGACATGAACCCGGCGGACGGCCCGGCCGCCGAGCTGCAGCGTGGTTTCACGGCGCTGGGGCGTTTCGGGACGCCGTCGGAGGTGGCCGCGACGGTGGCCCACCTGGTGGGCGACGGCGGGCGCTACATCACCGGCGCGGCCGTGTCGGTGGACGGCGGCTACGCGGCCTGAGCGCCGCGGCGGCGGGCGGGGCGGGGCAGCGGTCGGCTTCAGCCCCACCCCGTCGCCGTTCGCCGCCGTCGCCGTTCGCCGTCGCCCGCCGCCGGCCGAACGCGTGCCGGTGGGACGTCAGTTCGCGGCGGGCGGCTCGGCCGGGGTCCCCCGCAGCCGGTCGAGCGCCGCGCGCAGGTCGGCCCGGACGAGCGCGGCGAACGGCTCGTGCTCCGCCGGGTCGTAGCCGCGCGGGGTGGCCTCGACCAGCATGATCAGGTCCAGGTAGATCCGGTAGAGGTCGATCCGCCGGGCCGCCTCGGGGGTGATCTCGAACGACGGGCCGACCACCGAGCGGTACCCCGCGAGGAAGTCGGCGTCGGCGGTGATGTCACCGAGCAGTGCGGGGGACACCAGATCCGCCAACGGGTCACCCCAGAAAGCCCGTTCGCCGTCGATGACGCCGCTGATCTCCAGCCGTCCGGCCCGCTCGGCGAGCAGCACGTTGCCCTCCCACAGGTCGAAGTGGACGAGGCTGGGCACGGTCACCGCGTCGAGCAGCCACGCGCGTGCGCGGACCGTCCCGAGCAACTGCTCCGGGTCGACCGGCAGCACGACGCCGTACCGCCGGGCGTCCGCGAGCACGTCGTCCAGCATCCGGCCGTAGGCGGCCCGCCAGGTGGGCAGGGTGCCGTGCTGGGGGTAGCCGAAGCCGGTGCCGCGGACAGCACGGAGCCGGCCGGTCAGTTCGCCGAAGTCCCGCCGAAGCCGCGCCTGGTCGGCCGCCTCGATGCGCGGGCGGGCCCGGTCCCAGCTCTCGCCGGGCAGATGGGACATGAGCAGGTAGTCGCCGTCGACGATCCGCCGCTCGAAGTCGGCCGCCAGGACCTGGGGGACACTCACCCCGGCCTGCTCGGCGGCCAGCCGGTAGAACTCCGTCTCGGTGCGCATCAGCCCGTGCTCGTAGGTCAGCAGCGGCACCACGGGCGGCGGGGAGATCTTCAGCACCGCCACCCGCTCCGGCGGGTCGAGGGTGATCCGGTAGGCGGCGTTGAAGGTGCCGCCGGTGAGCTCCTCGACGTCCGTCACCCGGGTGCCCGGGGCGCAGGAGGCGGCGACGACGGCGCGGATCTCCGCCGGGCCGAGGCGTTGCTTGGTGGCGCTGTGCATGGGGCCCTCTCGCGGCTGGTGCCCCGGCCCGTGTCCGCGCACTCCCGGGCCGTCGCGGGTCGGCCCGGTGCCCTCCGTACCGGTGCCCGTCCGGGGCGTTCCCCGTCGTGCCGTGGCCGGTCGGATCCGGCGTCCGGTCTACCCGGGCGTCCACCCGGCCGTGGTGTGGCGGAAGAGCCGGAGAGCGTTCTCCGGGACACCGGGACGCTATCGGGATCCCCCGTCCGCGGTCAACAGCGGCCGGACGGCCGTCGCATGGGCGACGGCCGTCCGGAGGTGCGCCGCCCCGACGGGCGGCGCTGACGAGGAGGGTGCGGGGCGGTGTGACCCGTTTCGGCCGGGCCCTCAGACTCCCGTCTCGGCCGGCAGCCGGCCGCTGCGGATCGCCGCGACGAGATCCGCGTGGTCCGCCTCGGTCCGGTCGGCGTAGGCCACCGCGAACGCGGCGATCGCCTCGTCCAGGGCCTCGCTCTTGCCGCAGTAGCCGCTGATCAACTCCGGCTCGGCGGTGTGCGCGTGGGCCCGGGCCAGCAGCGCGCCGGTGATCCGGGCGTAGTCGTCCAGCTGGCCGGGCAGCAGCGCGGCCGGGTCGACGCTGCCCTTGCGGTTGCGGAACTGCCGTACCTGGTACGGGAGTCCGTCCACCGTGGTCCAGCCGAGCAGGGTGTCGCTGACCACCTGCATGCGCTTCTGGCCGAGCACCACCCGCTGCCCCTCGTGCGCCGGCACCTCACGGACGGGGTAGCCCGCCCTCGCCAGGTGCGGCAGCAGCACCGACGGGCGGGCCTCCTTGACCTGCAGCACCAGCGGCCTGTCCCGGTGGTCGGTCAGCAGTACGACGTAACTGCGGGTCCCCACACTGCCGGTGCCGACCACGCGGAAGGCCACGTCCTGCACGTGGTGACGCGAGAGCAGCGGGCGCAGCTCGGCCGGCACCGTCTCGGCGTACGGGGCGAGCGAGGCGGCGACGGAGGCGGCGAGTTCGTACGGCACCTGGCTGAGCACCGGGGGAGCGGCGGTGAAGCGCCAGCGGCCCTCCGCCTCGCGCACGGTGGACTTGGCGGCGAAGCGGGCACTGGTGTTGGCGAGCGCCTTGGCCGAGACCTTGTTCAGCACCTCGGTCAGCTCGTGGGCGTCGGTGACCGCCACCAGGTGCTCGTCGGCGACCGCGTTCCAGGCGTCCAGCGCGGGCAGCTTGGCCAGCGCGCGCATGGTCCGCCGGTACGAGCCGGCCGACTCGAACGCGGCCTGCCGGGCCACCTGTTCGTCGGCCCCCACCTGGCGCGCGGCGAGCACCAGGCTGGCGGCGAGCCGCTTGAGGTCCCACTCCCAGGGGCCCGGCACGGTCTCGTCGAAGTCGTTGATGTCCATCACCAGCCGGCCCCGGGCGTCGCCGTACAGGCCGAAGTTGGCCGCGTGCGCGTCGCCGCACAGCTGGGCGGTGATCCCGCTGGTGGGGGTGTGCGCGAGGTCCGCCGCCATCAGGCCGGCCGCGCCGCGCAGGAAGGCGAAGGGCGTGGCCGACATCCGGCCCAGCCGGATCGGCACCAGGTGGTCGAGCCGGCCCGCGTTGGAGGCCTCGATGGTGTCCACGGCGTTCGGCCGGTCCGCTGCCGGCGCGAACTCGGCCTGCTGCTCGCGGGTCGCGTTCTGCCGCAGCACCTTGCCCCTGCGCTTGGCCGCGGACCCGCTGGGTCTGGGTGCGAAACCCGCCACCGCGAACCCGTGCGGCGCCGACCCGTCCGCGTCCGCCACCCCGTCCGCCACGTTCGTCGTCTCCGTCAGCCCCACCGCAACCGCCCCGTTCCGTGTCCGCGCCGCCGTCGTCGGCGGGCCGCCCCTGTCGCGATGAAGGCTACCCACCTGCGGCGGGCCACCGACAGCCGGAGTCCCAGGTCGGAGGCGGGCTGCGCCGGGTAGGGCCGGCCGGCGGCACCGTAGGGTGGGGGACATGATCGGTCCTCGGGGGAAGTTCGGCCGCGCACGGGGCCGCTGGGCGGCGGGCGCGGCGGCGGTGCTGACGGTGGCGGCCGGTCTGGGAGTGCGGGCGCTGACGGTCGGTGAGACGGCCAAGTACGTGGGCGACGCGCTCTACACGGTGCTGCTCTGCGCACTCGTCGTGCTGCTCGCACCCAGGACGCGTCCGACGGCCGCCGCCGGGATCGCGCTGGCGGTCAGCTGGCTGGTGGAGTTCGCGCAGCTCACCGGCCTGCCGGCCGACCTGTCGGCACGCAGCACGCTCGCCCGCCTGGTGCTCGGCTCCACCTTCAACGCGCCGGACCTGTTCTGGTACGCGGTGGGCGCGGCCATCGCCGCTCTCGTGCACACCGCCGCCCTCGTGTGCACCGTCACTCCGTCGCTCCGGCCGGCGACGGCGGCCGTTCCCGCATCGGAGGCCGTCCCGGCGACGGCGGCCGTACCCGGGCCGGCGGCCGTTCCCGCGCCGGCGCCGCGCCGGTGACCGCTGCCGTCGGCGCGGGGAGGCCATGACCGGTCCGCGGTCGAGCCGGGGGTGACCGGCCCCCCGGATCGGTGGGCGACCCGGCGGGTCAGTGGGCGAGCCGGCGGACCAGCCGGACGAGCGCTTCGCGCCTGGCCTCGGGGCTGTCGTCGGCCGGTCCGGCCGCCAGCACCATCCGGACCACCTGCGGTGTGGTGAACCACCAGCCGGCCAGGGCGAGTACGGAGTAGAGCAGATGCGCCGGGTCGACGTCGGCCGAGAGCTCCCCGGCCCGTTGGGCACCGGCGACCGCGGCGACCTTGTCCGCGTAGTGGGCGGCCCGTTCGCCCCCGGCCGCCACCGCCGACTCGTCGCCGGCCAGCCCCTCCCAGCGCAGCAGGCGCAGGAAGTGCGGGTGGGTGCTGTGGTAGTCGAACATCCGGCCCGCGTACTCGCCGAGGTCGGCGGCCTGCTCGGGGGTGAGCGGGTTGGCGGCGGCGACCTTGGCGAGTTCGGCCTCCAGCACGGCGGTGAACAGCTGGTCCTTGTTGCCGAAGTACTGGTAGATCCGCTCCTTGTTGACGCCGGCCCGTTTGGCGACGCGGTCGACCCGGGCGCCCTGCGGGCCGTGCTCGGCGAACTCCTCGACGGCGGCGTCGAGGAGGAGCTGTTTGGTCTTCGCGGTGTCCCAGGCCATGACCGGAGTCTACCCCTGGATTCCAACCAAATGGTTGGACGTGGGCCGTCGAGCGTGCCAAAATCCAACCAACCGGTTGGAGAAGTCTCCGACCGCCGTCCTCGGGAGGTACCGCATGGCCACCGCGTCCGCGCCCAGCATCGGCACGCCGACCGCCGCCGCATCCGGCGGCCCCGTACCCGGCGTCCCCGCATCACCCGCATCACCCGCCGCGCCCACCGCCTCCGGCGCGCCCTCCGTCCACCGGCGTGCGCTGATCACCTGGCTCGCCGTCTACCCCGCCATCACGCTCGCCCTGGCCGTGCTCGGCCCGGCCCTGGCCGGCCTTCCGCTGGTCCTGCGGACGCTGGTCCTCACCGCCGTCGTGGTCCCGGTCGCGGCCTATCTGCTGATCCCGGGGCTGCTCCGGCTCAACGCCGGGCTGGGCCGCACGCTCGCGCGCCGTCGGACGCGGGGCTGACGCCGGGGCCCCCGGGCGGCGGGCGCCGCCGGGCCGGGGCGGGAAACCGAAGGGCCCTCCGCAACGAAGCGGAGGGCCCCACGGCCTGTTCCGGTGCCGGACGGGAACCGGAGCTCGGCGCTAGCCGGCGCTCCCGTCGGCGAGCCCGGCGGCCGGTGCCCGGTCGCCCTCGCCGTCGCGGTCCTGCGGGGCCGGTCGGCCTTCGGGTCCGTCCAGTCCGTCCGGTCCGTCGGGTCGGTGGTCGGCGTCGAGGCGGGCCGGCCACCAGGTGCGCCCGCCGAGGTCGTACACCAGGGCCGGGACGAGCAGGGAGCGCACCAGCAGGGTGTCGAGCAGGACGCCGAAGGCCACGATGAAGGCGATCTGGGCCAGGAAGGCGAGCGGGATCACCCCCAGTGCCGCGAAGGTCGCCGCCAGCACCACACCGGCGGAGGTGATCACTCCTCCGGTGGCGGTGAGCCCGCGCAGCACGCCCTGGCGGGTGCCGTACCGCTGGGACTCCTCGCGGACCCGGGTCATCAGGAAGATGTTGTAGTCCACTCCCAGCGCCACCAGGAACACGTATCCGTACAGCGGCACCGACGGGTCCGTGCCGGAGAAGCCGAACACGTGCGGGAAGACGATCGCGCAGACGCCGAGGGTCGCCAGGTAGGAGAGGGCCACGGTGGCGGCCAGCAGCAGCGGTGCGACCAGGGAGCGCAGCAGCAGCACGAGGACGACGAGGATGCAGAGCAGGACCACCGGGATGATCACCGTACGGTCGTGCCGGGCGGTGGTCCGGGTGTCGAACTGCTGGGCCGTGTACCCCCCGACCCGGGCGTCCGCGCCCGGCACCGCGTGCACGGCCGCGCGCAGGCGCTGGACGGTGGCCATCGCGGCGTCGCTGTCGGCGGCGTCGGCGAGGGTGACGTCCAGTCGGACCCGGCCGTCCGCCACCCGGGCGGGCGCGCCCGGCGCGCCGCCGGTGTAGGCCTGGACGCCGCTCACGCCCGGCACGGCCCGGGCCGCCGCGGCGGTCTGCTCCGCCGTCGCCACCTCGGCGATCACCACGGCCGGGTTCCCGGAGCCGCCGGGGAAGTGCGCGGACAGCATCTGCTGGGCGGTCACCGACGGCTGCTTCTTGATGAACAGCTCGCTCTGCGGCACGCCCTGGGCGTTGAGCGTCGGGGCGAACGCGGCGCAGAGCGCGAGCACGCCGAGCGCGGCGGCCCAGGTTGCCCTGGGGCGGCGTCCGACCAGCGCGGCGACCCGCTTCCAGATGCCGTGCACCGGGGTGCGGCCGTCGGCCGGCGGCCGGGCCGGCCAGTACGCGGCCCGGCCCAGCAGCACGAGCGCGGCGGGGAGGAAGGTGAGCGCAGACAGGACGGCGCAGATGATCCCGATCGCCCCCACCGGCCCCAGCGCCCGGTTGTTGGTGAGGTCCGAGAGCAGCAGGACGAGCAGGCCGAGCGCCACCGTCAGCCCGGAGGCGGCGATCGGCTCCACCGAGCGGCGCCAGGCGATCCGCATCGCGCTCCAGCGGTCGGGCCGCAGCTGCAGCTCCTCCCGGAACCGGGCGGACAGCAGCAGCGCGTAGTCGGTGGCCGCGCCGATCACCAGGATCGACAGCAGGCCCTGGACCTGGCCGTCCACCCGGACGAAGCCGTGCTGCGCCAGCACGTAGACGATCGCGCAGGAGACGGCCAGCGCGAACACCGCGCCGATGATCACCAGTAGCGGCAGCACCACGCTGCGGTACACCGCGAGCAGGATCACCAGGACGACGCCGAGCGCCACCCCCAGCAGGATGCCGTCGATCCCGGCGAAGGCGCCGCCCAGATCGGCCTGGAGCGCGGCCGGCCCGGCGAGGCCGACGGTGGTGCCGGCCACGCCCTCGACCTGGGCCCGGACGGCGGTCACGCTGTCGCCGACCGTCCGGCCCAGGTCCGCCCGGAGCGCGACCACGCCGGACAGCGCCCGGCCGTCCGCGGAGGGCAGGGCGGGCGAGACGGCGCCGGTCGCGCCGGGGACGGCGGCGGCGGCCCGCAGCGCCGAGCCGGCCGCCGCCCGCTGGGCCTCGGTCACCTGCCCGCCGTCCACGGCCTGCCAGACCACGACGACGGGCAGTGTGGCGTCGTGCTCGAAGGCCTTGCGCAGCCGGGCCACCTCGGTGGACTCCGCGCTCGTGGGCAGGAAGGCGGCGCTGTCGTTCGTCGAGACCTCGCCCAGCTTCCCCGCGTAGGAGCCGAAGGCGCCGCCGAGGCCCAGCCAGACGACGAGCAGGAGCAGGGGGACCAGGAATCGCGTACGGCGGGTGGATCTCGTCATGGCGGGAGTCCTTCGTGCGTGTCCGTGCGGGGCCGGGCGGTGGGCCCGGCACGGGGATAATATCTCAATGATTGAGAGACTTAATCAGTGAAGTTCTACGGGACGGCCGACGGGGTCGCCACCCGGCCCCGGCAGCGGCCGAACGGGCGGTGCCCGACGCCGGGGCCCGCACCCGGGCACCGTCCGGGCCGGCGCCTAAGCTGGGCACCACGGCGGGCGCGTCCGGCTCCTGCGACCGTACGGACGGAAGGTGACCTTGCCCCAGCAGCACGCGCCGGTACCCGCACCCGAATCCAGTGAGGGCGGCAGCGACGACCGGCCGACCGAACGCCGCGAGCTGGGCCGGCTGCTCCAGGGGCTGGCCTCCGAGATGAACCTGCTCGGTCAGGACTTCGCGGCCTCGCAGGGCCTGCACGCCACCGACGTCCAGGCGCTGCTGGCGGTGATGCGCGGCGCCGGCGGGGAGACCGGGGCCGGCGGCCCGGGCCCGGGCCCGGCCGGGGGCGCGGCCGGAGCAGCGGACGAGGACGACGGCCCGGCGGTGACGCCCGGTCTGCTCCGGGAGGAGCTGGGGATCACCTCCGGTGCGGTCACCGCCGTGCTCGACCGCCTGGAGCGCGCCGGCCACGTGCACCGCAGCCGCGACAGCGCCGACCGCCGCCAGGTACGCGTGCACTACAACCCCGGTGCCAGCCGGATCGCCTCCGCCTGGTTCACCCCGGTCGCGGAGCGCACCGACGTCGTCCGGGCCGACTTCACCCCGGCCGAACTACAGGTGGTGGCACGCTTCCTGGGCCGGATGACGGAGGAGCTGGCGGCGCTGCGCCGGGAGCGTCGCACCGGAACGGCCGCCGAGCCGGCCCCACCCGCCGGGCCCTGACCCCACCGGCCGCGCCCACCCGCCCGTGGAGGCGGCGGCCCGCCGGCCGTCAGCCGCCCGCCGGTGCGCCGAGGTCCTGCAGCACCTCACGCGCCGCCCGCGTCCCGGAGGCCATCGCCCCCTGCAACGAGCCGGTCGCCCGGTGGTCGCCGCACACGTAGCGCCGCTCGCCGAAGCGGGTGGAGCGGGTCAGCGGCCACGGCGCCGGCATGGCCGGCAGCGCCTCGCGCACGGTGTACGTGGCGAGCGGCTCCCAGTCGGCGGTGTCGGTGCCGTAGAGCTCCGCGAGCGCGGACCGCACCTCGGCCTCCCGACCCTCCGTCGCGGCCCCGAGGACGGAGGTGGACACCAGCGCCCGGCCGTCGGTCGCGTAGCCGGGCGCCACCTCGCTGAGCACCACCGTGTTGAGCACCCGGCGGGCCGCGTCCACCAGCAGGGTCGGTTCGGCCAGCGGCGTCCGCGGCGCCGCGTGGTAGAGCGTGCTGACGGTACGGGTCGGCGGTACCGGCAGTCCGGGCAGCAGCGCGCCGGCGGCGCCCGGACCGGTGGCCACCACGACCGCCCGGGCCGGCAGCTCACGGCCGTCGGCGAGCACCGCACCCGCCTCGCTGAGCTCCCGGACGGGCGTGCCGAGCCGCAGCGCGCCGGCCGGGAGCCCGGCCGCGAGCTGGGCCGGCACCGCGCCGATGCCTGCGGCGGGCAGGCAGAGGGTGCCGCGCAGCATGCTGCGCCAGACCAGGTGGAAGAAGCGCGCGGAGGTCTCCAGCTCGTCCTCCAGGAAGACTCCCGACAGGAACGGCCGGAAGAACTCCTCCACCAGGGCGGGCGACACCCCGGCCGAGGCGAGCGCCGCCCTGGTGGAGGTGTCCCGGCCGCGGCGCAGCACGGCCGGGGGCAGCAGCAGGTCGCGGGCGCTCAGCAGGCCGAGCGCCGCCAGGTCGCGGGCGGAGCCGAGCCGCCCCGGCAGGAGGTCGCCGGCATGGCCGGGCCGCCGGGTCGGGTCGGTGAAACGCAGCCGGCCGCGGTCGGTCTGCACCAGGACGCCCGGGGTGAACGGGTGCAGTCGCAGCTCGCGCAGCCGCAGCCGCCGCTTCACCTGCGGGTACGAGGTGTTGAAGACCTGGAAGCCGCGGTCCAGCAGGAACCCGGCCCGCCGGTCGGTGCGGACCCGCCCTCCGACGGCGTCCCCCTCCTCGACCAGCAGCACGTCGAGACCGGCGGCGGCCAGGTCGAGCGCGCAGCTGAGGCCGGCGACCCCCGCGCCCACCACCAGGACGTCGTGCTCTCGGGTGGGCTCTGCCGGCATCTCGCGCCGCCTCTCGGGTGACCTGCTCGCGGGGACGGGGCACCGGCCCCGGGGCCGACCCTAGGCCGTCACCGACTCCGCCCCGGTCCTGACGCGCCGTCGGGGCGGGATCGTGGGGCCGGGCCGGTGACGGGCCGGGATCGCCGCCCGTCGGGGTGCCCGCGGCCGGCGCCGGGTGGAGCCCCGGCGGGCCGGCCCGCGGTCAGAGCGGCAGCAGGTCGGGGCGCTTGGCCTCGACGTGGTCCCCGGAGGACTCGCCGCGCAGCCGCCGGCCCACCCAGGGCAGCAGGTAGCTGCGGGCCCACTGGAGGTTCTCCCGGCGCTGCTCGGCCGGGGTGGGGGCGTGCGAGGTCGGCCAGGGCGCGTCCGGGTCCTGCTCCACCGGGACGCCGAGCGCGCGGGCGGCCAGCAGCGCGACCCGCTGGTGTCCCTCGGGCGACAGGTGCAGCCGGTCCTCGCTCCAGGCCCGCCGGTCGTGCATCGAGCGCAGCGACCAGAGGTCGGCCACGGCGCAGCCGTTGCGGTCGGCGATCGCCCGCAGGTGGCCGTTGTACGTGGCGATCCGCCCCCGCAGGTGCCGCAGGACGGGCACGCCCCGGGTGTCGAAGCCGGTGCAGATCAGGACGGTGCCCGCGGCCTCGCGCAGTTCGAGGACGGCGGCCTCGAAGCGTTCCGCGACCTCGTCCGGGTCGCTGCCGGGGCGCAGGATGTCGTTGCCGCCGGCACAGAAGGTGACCAGGTCGGGCCTGCTCAGCCGGACCTCGGGCACCTGCTCGGCGACGATCTGGTCGAGCAGTCTGCCGCGGACCGCGAGGTTGGCGTACCGGAACTCGCCGGCGGGGCGGCGCGCGGCGAGCAGTCCGGCGAGCCGGTCGGCCCAGCCGGCGTACCCGCCGTCCGGCCCCGGGTCGTCGAGGCCCTCGGTGAAGCTGTCGCCCAGGGCGGTGTACGAACGAAGGTCAGGGATCTCCTGGTGGTCGGCCATGGACAGAGATACTTCACTGCCTCAAGTAACCTACGCCACCGTAGGTGCCCGGTCGCGGTGCGTGAGATTGGCCACTGCCCGCCCCGCCGCGCGCGGGCACCGTCCCCGTGCCGTGCCCCGCTGCGCGCGGGTACCGTCCCCGTGCCGTGCCCCGCCGGCGGCGGCCCGGGTGCCCCGCCCGAACGACGTCAGAGCGTGCCGACCAGCCCGCCGTCGATCACGAAGTCGCTGCCGGTGACGTTTCCGGCACGGTCGCCGGCCAGCAGCAGGACGAGGTCGGCGACCTCCTCGGGGGTGCTGAAGCGGCCGGTCGCGGACTGCGCGGCGGCGCCCCGGGCGACGTCCTCGGGCCGGCCGCCGGCGTTCCGCGCGACGGTGGCGGCGACGCCGTCCTCGCCGAGCCACAGTGCGGTCGAGACCGGCCCGGGGCTGACCGTGTTGACCCGCACGCCGTGCGGGCCGACCTCCTTGGAGAGGGCCTTGCAGAAGTTGCTCAGGGCCGCCTTCGCCGCGCAGTAGTCCACGATCGAGGGATCGGGCAGGAAGGCGTTGACCGAGCTGACCGTCACGATCGAGCCGGCGCCGCGTTCGATCAGGTGCGGCAGGGCGGCCCGGGTGGTGCGGACGGCGGCCAGGAAGTTGACCGTCAGGCTCCAGAGCCAGTCCTCGTCCGTGACGGACCGGAAGCCGTCGACCCGCGGACGGACCGCCCCGACGTTGTTGACCAGGATGTCCAGCCCGCCGAAGCGCTCGACGGCCTCCCGCACCGCGCGATCCGGTCCGTCCGGGGTGCTGAGGTCCACCGCGACCGGGTGCACCCGATCGCCCTCCGGCAGGTCGTCGAGTGCCCCCGCCGTCCGGGCGGCGGCGACCACTCGCACTCCTTCGGCCGCCAGCGCCCGCGTGACCGCGAGGCCGATACCCTTGCTGGCCCCGGTCACCACGGCCACCTTGCCCGACAGGTGCAGGTCCACGGTGCCTCCTCGGCTCGGTGCGACCCGGCGGCACGCCGAGGTCCTGGCAGGAACGATCGCAGGAGCACGGAAGTCCCGCATCCGTGCCCGGCACCGCCCGGCCCGCCGGCGCGGCCATCCGGCGGCACGCCCCGCCGGATGGCGCGCACGCGGTGGCAGGGCCCAGGGGTGCGGAGGAGTATGGACCGCGTACCCCTGCAGGAGGGTCCCGCACATGCCCGTCTCGGACAGCCGCGCCGGCGCCGGCCGAGCCGTTCCGTTCGACCTGATGCCGACCGCCGCCGCCGTAGTGGACGAGCAGGGGGCCGTGGTGGGCTGGTCGGACGAGGCGGCCCGGCTGCTGGGCCGAACGGCGGGCGAGGTGCTCGGCCGGCCGATCAGCGCGCTACTCGCCCCCGGACAGGACGGCCTCCTCCCGCCCCGCGGCGGCTCCGAGCGCTCCGCGGCGGGGCTCAGCAGCGGCGCGGTGGTCCGCGCCGTCCACCGCGACGGCCGGGTGCTCACCCTCGGGGTGCAGGCCAGCGCACTGGCGGACGTCTCGGGCTCCCGCCGCTGGCACCTGTCCGCCATCGACCTCGGCGGCGCGCCCTGGTGGCGGGCCAGCCACTCCGTCGTGGAGCGCTTCCTCACCCGCTCGCCGTACGGCATCGCCGTGCTGGACACCGACCTCCGGTACGTCTGGCTGAACGGCACCCTGGAGCGGATGGCCGGCGTCAGCCTGGAGGAACGGCTCGGCCACCGGATGCGCGAGGTGCTGCCGAAACTCTCGCCGTACCAGGTGGAGCGCCAGCTGCAGTCCGTCCTGGACACCGGCGTCCCGGTGCTCAACTTCGAGTACCGCGGGTACGTCCCGATCGACCCCGGGCGCGAGCACGCCTTCTCGACCTCGATCCTGCGCCTGGACGACGACGCAGGACGGGTGCTGGGCGTCTGCTACATCAGCGTCGACATCACCGACCGCTGGCGCACCCGCGAACGGCTGACCCTGCTCACCGAGTCCGGCACCCGGATCGGGACCACCCTCGACCTGGAGGCCACCGCCCGGGAGCTGACCGAGGTCGCCGTGCCGGGCCTCGCCGACCTCGCCTTGGTGGACCTGCTCGACCCGGTGCTCCAGGGCGACGAGCCCGCCCCGCCCGGCCGGCACGATCCGCCGCCGCTGCGCCGGATGGCGCATCTCTCGGTCCGCACCGGCAACCCTGAGGTGGTGGTCGCGATCGGCGGCGACCCGTGCTACCCGGCCTCCTCGCCGATGATCCGGTGCCTGGCCGAGGAGGGGCCCGTCCTGCAGCCCAGCCTGGCGGGCCAGCCCTGGACCGAGCAGGACGCGGTGCGCGGTGAGAGCCGCGCCACCTGGGACCTGCACTCGCTGATGGCCGTGCCGGTCCGGGCCAGGGGGACGGTGCTCGGGGTGGCCGTGTTCATCCGGTCGGGCGGCTCCGACCCCTTCGAGTCCGAGGACCTGGCGCTCGCCGAGGAACTGGTCTCCCGCGCGGCCGTCTGCCTGGACAACGCCCGCCGCTACACCCGGGAACACCGGATGGCCCTCACCCTCCAGCGGAGCCTGCTGCCGCAGTTCCTGCCCGTCCTGCCCGCCATCGACGCTGCCTACCGCTACCTCCCCGCCGCCGCCGACGGCAGCGCCGGGGGCGACTGGTTCGACGTGCTGCCGCTGTCCGGCGCCCGGGTCGCGCTGGTCGTCGGTGACATGGTCGGGCACGGCATCAACGCCGCCGCCGCCATGGGCCGGCTGCGCACCGCGGTGCACACCCTCGCGGACATGGACCTGCCCCCCGACGAGCTGCTGGCCCACCTGGACGACCTGGTGCTGCGCCTGGTGGACGAGCGTTCGGCGCAGCAGGGCGACGCCGAGACCGCCACCACCGCGCACGGCGCCACCTGCCTCTACGTGGTGCACGATCCGGCGACCGGGCACTGCACGATGGCCCGGGCCGGCCACCCGGCGCCGGCGATCATCACTCCGGACGGCCGGGTGACCTTCGCCGACCTGCCGCCCGGCCCGCCGCTGGGGGTGGGCACCCTGCCGTTCGAGTCGGCCGAGTTCGACCTCCCGGAGGGCAGTGTGCTGGCGCTCTTCACGGACGGCCTGCTGTCCGGCGCCGGCCTGGCCCCGGAGGTCGCGGGGGAGCGGCTGCGGGCGGCACTGGAGAACGTCCGGCCCGGTCTGGAGCACGCCTGCGACGACATCCTCGCCGCCATGCTGCCGGACGGTCCGGACGACGACGCCGTCCTGCTGCTGGCCCGCACCCACGGGCTCGCCGCGGACCGGGTGGTCACCTGGGAGCTGCCCAGCGACCCCGCGGTGGTGGCCGAGGCGCGGAGCCTCGCCGCCGGCGCGCTCACGGCCTGGGGCCTGGACGACCTGGTCTTCACCACCGAGCTGGTCGTCAGCGAGCTGGTCACCAACGCGATCCGCTACGGCTCCGCGCCCGTGACCCTGCGCCTGATCAACCAGGCGGTGCTGATCTGCGAGGTCTCGGACGGCACCAGCACCTCGCCCCGCCTGCGGCACGCCCGGACCACGGACGAGGGCGGGCGCGGGCTCTTCCTGGTGGCCCAGCTCTGCCGGCGCTGGGGCACCCGCTACACCGGCAGCGGGAAGATCATCTGGGCGGAACAGAATGTGCCGTGAGCCGCCGATGATCACCCGGACGGCCAGTACCTCCATAAGCGGGTACTCAGTGCCGTGAGCTTGCCGGGTGGGGCGAAATATCCACCATTCGGTGGCACTCAGTGCCTTTACAGAGGGTACTGAGTGCCATATTCTGCGGAGGTACGTTCGACCTCCGGGTCACGCGGCCCCCGGCCGACCGGCCGAGTGCGCCCCCCGGGGCCACCGACCCGCCGAGCCGGGCAGGGCCCGCGCCCCGGCGGCCCGCGCTCCGCGAGATCGAACAGTCCGACCGACATCTGCCACAGGAGACAGGCCGTGAGCTTGAGGATCGTTGTCTGTGTGAAGTACGTGCCCGACGCGACCGGTGACCGTCGCTTCGCGGACGACCACACCACCGACCGGGAGGGCGTCGACGGCCTCCTGTCGGAGCTGGACGAGTACGGCGTGGAGCAGGCGCTGCGGATCGCGGAGGCGCACGGCGACGCCGAGGTGACGGTGCTGACGGTGGGCCCGGACGACGCGAAGGACGCGCTGCGCAAGGCGCTGTCGATGGGTGCGGACAAGGCCGTCCACGTGAACGACGACGACATCCACGGCACCGACGTGATCGGCACCTCGGCGATCGTCGCGAAGGCGCTGGAGCAGACCGGTTTCGACCTGGTGATCGGCGGCATGGCGTCCACCGACGGCACGATGGGCGTGCTGCCGGCGCTGCTGGCG
>NZ_JBHUSG010000052.1:0-71808 GCF_042673745.1 Kitasatospora sp. NPDC057015 | reverse complement strand
GACTGGGCGAACGCCCACGGCGCGTACTCCTTCGCGAACGGCGCGGCGTCCGCCGTCGCGTCCTGCAGTGCGCCCGCGGCGGCGAAGGTCGGCAGGGTCTCGAAGCCGACCGAGCCCACGCAGGGGGCGTTGCCGGCCTTCACCGCGTTGAGCATCTTGGTGTAGCCGCCCTTGGAGCCGGGCGAGATCTTGCTGTAGGTGACCTGGATGTTCGGGTGGGTGGCGTTGAAGAGTTCCACGGACTTCTCGTAGCCGGGGGCCCAGCCCCAGAACTCGATGCTGACCGGCCCCGAGGCCTTGTCGGCGGACCCGCCCGATCCGCCGGATCCGCAGGCGGCGACGGCCGCCAGCGAGGTGACTGCCATGGCGAGGGTGGCCGCTCTGAACGGGCGCGACTTCATGGGGAGGTCCTCATCTCTGCCTACCGCGCGAAGGGGACTGGGTCCGGGCGCGGTGGTGGGGGCCCGCCGAACACTGCGGGTTAGTTCGGCTAGTGTGTTAATTAAGAGTGTGGCTGTCAAGAGTTTCGGCGGACCCTTTGACTAACGGAACGGACACGCCCACAGCTCGGCGAACTCCGGCAACTGACCGCCCCCAGCAGCAAATACGCGGGACTGCTCGCAAGCCGGACCATCCATCAGTAGGCTTCCGTGGCCCGGCCGGACACCCGCACCGGAGGCCGCCTGGCTGTTAATTCCACCAGTGCGTGAACTAACATGGGCCAGGTCGGCACCGACCTGCGGCCGGCCCCTGAACGAGGAGACCACGTGAGGCAGGACCAGCGCGGCACCACCGGCACGGGCGGCGGCGCCGCGGGCCGCGGCAGCACCGCCACGGCCTCCCCCGGGGCGGGCGGCATCATGGCCGGCTACCCCGAGCCCGCCGACAAGGCCTCGCTGCGGCGCACCAACCTGGGCGTGATACTGCGTCAACTGCGCGAGAACGGCGGCCAGTCGCGCACCCATCTGGCCACCGCGACCGGCCTGCCCAAGGCCACGGTCTCCGTCCTGGTCGCCGACCTGATAGAGCGCGGCCTGGTCCGCGAGGGCGAGCTCGACCGCGCCGGTGCGGTCGGCCGCCCGCACCGCATGGTCGAACTCGACGGCCGCTGGATCTGCGGCATCGGCGCCGAGATCGGCCCCGACCACATCACCGTGCTCGCCCTCGACCTGCGCGGCACCGTCGTCCACGAGCACCGCCTCGCCCTCGACGTGCCCGCACTTACCCCGCAGGCCGCCCTGCGCGAGGTCGCGGACCTCGTCGCGGACTGCCTGAGCGCCGTGACCGAACTCGGCATGCACACCATCGGCGTCACCCTCGTCACCCAGGGCTCGGTCGACGCCGCCTCCGGCACCGTCACCGTGGCCACCAACTTCGGCTGGCGCGACGTACGAGCCGTGCGCGAACTGCGCGCGCGGCTCGGCCGGGACGCCCCTCCCGTCCTGGTCGAGAACGACGCCGAGTCCGGCGCCCTCGCCGAATACCTCGCCGCCCCCGGCACCGACGCCCGCGAACTCGTCTACGTCACCGGCGGAATCGGCGTCGGCGGCGCCAGCATCTCCGGCGGCAAGCTGATCCGCGGCTCCGAGATCGGCCACATGAAGCTCGACCGGCTCGACCGCCCCTGCCCCTGCGGACGGACCGGCTGCTGGGAGGTCGCCGTCGGACTCCAGGCGTTCCTCGACGCCGCCGCGGACCCCTCCGACCGGGTCCACGACCTGTCCATCGACCTCGCCGAGCGGCTCGGCGACCTGCTCGACCGCGCCGACGCCGGGGAACCGCGCACCCTCGCCGCACTCGCCACCGTCGCCGACGACCTGGCCCTCGGCCTCGGCATCCTGGTCGACGTCCTCAACCCGCCCAGAATCGTCCTCGGCGGCTACTTCGCCGTCTTCGGCCGCTACCTGGTGGACCCGGTGCAGCAGGTCCTCGATGACCGCAGGATCGTGCCCGGCACCGAACCGGTCGTCGTCTCCGCCTCGACGCTCGGCCTGTCCAACGCCGCCCGGGGCGGCGCGCACCTCACCCTCGAAGGCATCTTCCAGGACCCGTCCGACGTCCCCTTCAGGCCGGAGCCGGCCTACGACGAGGCCCGGCACGGCTGACGGCCGACCGACGCGCCCCTCCCCCACGCGGGCGCCGGCCCACAGGAGCCGGCGCCCGCATCGTCCTGCCCGTCACCGCCCTTCACCCCCCACCGAGCGGGGTGGCCGGAGGTCGATCGGGCCTGCCCGGAACAGGCACGTCCGGCGCCCCGGCCGCGCCGATCCGCTGACCGCGGCGCACTTCGGTGAGGCCGCTCCGACCCCGCTCCGACCCCGCTCCGACCCCGCTCCGACCCCACTCCGACCCCGCGCCGCCGGCCCCGTCAGGCGCGGCCCGTGGGCCCCGCCCGCCGCGGGCCGCTGCTGCGGGCGGGGCCGGCCGGCGCGCCGCCCGCCGCCGGAGCAGCTGCGACCGAGCTCTTGACTTCGCCTTCGACTACTGCCACGGTTTGCTGAAAGTTGCTCTAATCCACGTCGGAATATGCAACTTCATGCACCCATCGGCATCTTCTGGGTGCTCGCAGGGTCGGCGCACGACCGTCGTGCCCGGCCCGCAAGCCCGCACGTGCCGCGAAGTGCCGGCCCCCACGGCCGGCCGGCGGCGGCCACGGCCCGCTGGTCCACCCGTACCGGCGGCGCCCCGGCGACGTCGCGGATCGGCCCGCAGTTCCAGACCGGCGAAACCGCTGCGTCCGATCCCTCCCCCACACTCCCGGACGGCCGAAGTCGCCGCTCACGGGATCCCCACACCCGCATTGCAGAAGGAGTACCCGTGTCCACTCCTCCCCGCAGAACGCTGGCGGCCGTCCTCGCCGCCGGCGTCCTGACCCTCTCCGGCGCCGTCGCGTCCCCCGCCTCGGCGACCCCGCCCGCCGCCACGTACTCGGTCACCGTCGGGAGCCCGGTCGCGTACACGCACCCGACCGACACCCAGGCGTCCCCGTACGTCGACAAGGACGGCACCTTCTACTTCCAGCAGTCCGCCGCCCTGTACGGCAGCACCGAGCCCCGCTACTGGGACTTCTTCACCGGCACCGACTTCGACACCGCCACCCGGTCCGGCGCGATCAGCGACGCGGTGAACCCGGCCAACGCGAACGACCGGAACAACGACACCACCTGGCGGTGCAACAACAGCCCGACCGGCCTGGAGGCCAGCTACCCGCCCGCCGGCTCCAGCTACTCCCAGAAGAACTTCTGCGACCTCGCCGGGGTCTGGGTCGACCCGGACACCGGCGACTGGTACGGCCTGGTGCACAACGAGTTCACCCCGGATCCCTTCGGCGACGGCCTGCACTACGACGCCATCGACTACACGGTGTCCAAGGACCAGGGCAGGACGTGGACGATCAAGAGCCACGTGATCACCTCGCCCTACAGCACCAAGCGGGGTGACACCGCCGCGTTCCCGAACCAGACCTACGACTACGGCGACGGCGACCAGCGGCTGTACGTGGACACCGCCTCGGGGTACTTCTACGTCTTCTACGGCTCGCGGATCGTCGAGAAGAGCGGCGGCTGGAAGGCCTTCCACGAGCACGTGGCCCGCGCCCCGATCTCCGCCAAGATGGCACCCGACTCGTGGCAGAAGTGGTACGACGGCGCCTGGTCCCAGCCCGGCGTGGGCGGCCGGGAGAGCAACATGGTGCCGACCGGCTCCGGCAGCACCACCGGCTACACCCCGGTGTCCGGCGAGTACGACCCGGCGAACACCGGCACGGTGGCCCAGCAGGTCGCGGCCGGCAAGATGCCCGCGACCTCGCCGCTGTTCGTCATGAACATCACCTACAACGCCTACCTGAAGCTCTACATCGGCGAGCCCCAGGCGGTCGACCAGAGCGGTTCGGCGCCCCAGCAGTTCTACGCCACCGACGACCTCTCCACCCAGAAGTGGTTCCTGCTCGGCGACACCGGCGGCTACCACACCGCCTCCTGGTACCGCTGGTTCCTCGACGGGAAGAACCGGACGAACTCCACGATCGTCGGCAGGACCTTCCGGTCCTACTGCTCGTTCGGCTGCTCCAACGGCTCCTCGGGCGAGTACGTCGACGTGACCCTCGGCGCCTCCGCCACCGCCGCCGCACCGGTCGACGAGACCAGGACCTACCTGATCGGCAGCGGCGCCGGCCGCGTCCTGGCGCAGGTCTCCGGCAGCTCCGCCACCACCTCGCTGGCCACCGCCACCGGCTCCGCCCTGGAGTCATGGGTCTTCACCGGGAACGGCGACGGCTCCTACCGGGTGGCCAACTCCTCGACCGGCCGGCTGCTCGGCGTCGACTCCGCCGCCACCGCGGGCCGTGCCTGGGGCGCCCAGCCGACCGTCACCGCCGCCGGCGCCGGCGGCCCGAGCGTCGGGCAGCAGTGGTTCGTGATCCCCGGCACCTCCGCCGGCAACACCCCCACCGGCACCGTCCGCCTCGTCAACCGCTACAGCGGACTGGTGATCGGCCTCTCCGGGACCGCCGGCCGGCTCAGCGAGACCACGCCCACCCGCAGTTGGACGAACACCACCGGCAACGCGGTCGGCGCAACCCGCGCCGCGAGCGAGCAGACCCTGACCCTCACCGCCGTCGGCTCGGCGCCCGAGACCGTCACGGTCACCGGCCCCGGCAACCAGTCCGGCAAGGTCAACACCGCCGTCTCGCTCCAGCTCGCCGCGACCGACACCGCCGGCAAGGCCCTGACCTTCTCGGCGACCGGCCTGCCCGCCGGTCTGTCGATCAGCTCCGCCGGCCTGATCTCCGGCACCCCCACCACCGCCGGGTCCTCGACGGTCACGGTGACCGCCTCCTCCGGCACCGCCACCGGCAGCACGTCCTTCAGCTGGGCCGTCAACCCGGCGCTCAACGGCACGCACACACTGGTGACTTCGGGCAAGGCGCTCGACGACCCGAACCACTCGACCGGCCAGGGCACCCAGTTCGTCACCTGGACGCCCAACGGCGGGAGCAACCAGAACTGGGTCTTCACCCAGCAGTCTGACGGCAGCTACCAGATCGTCAACGGGCTCTCCAACCTCTGCATGGACGTCAGCGGCGGCTCCGGCTCGGCCGGCGCGCCGATCATCCAGTGGTCCTGCACCGGCGGCACCAACCAGCGCTGGGTGGTCACCGCCGTCACCGGTGGCTACACCGTCGCCTCCAAGAGCAGCGGTCTCCTGCTGACCACCGCCTCGGCCTCCGACGGCGCGCTGGTCACCCAGCAGGCGGACACCGGCGCCGCCCTGCAGCGCTGGAGCATCAACTGACCCCGCACTGACCGGCCGCCCGCCCACAGCGGCGGACGTGGCCGGCACGACCGGCGGGGCCCTGCGGAGATCCGCAGGGCCCCGCCCCTTCCGCACCCGGCCGGGGTACCGTTCCGGACCGGGCCGGCCACGTCCGCCGGCACCTTCGACGCTTCAGGGTGATCACCGTGTTCCCGGCTAGCCGCCGACGGCGTGCCCACCCGATCGGGCTCCGGCCACAACGGCGTGCGACCGGCGGGACGGCCGTAACCGCCGGCCACCCGGACCGCCCAGACCACCCAGACCACCCAGACCGCCGACCCGAACTCCCGAAGAGTGGGCGCCCGTCCGGGCCCACCTGCCGTGCCTCCCCCCGTGCCGGCCGTCACCCCTGCCGTACGACCGCGCCCTCCAGCTCGCCCTGCCGCTCCGTCGGAAAATCGGTGGAGACTGCCCGGTCGAGGTTCAACACCCGCAGGAGACGGGCCACTTCGGTCGCGACGGCGTCGCGGGCGGGGCCGAGGTACTTGCGCGGGTCGACGAGCGCGGGGTCCGCGTCGAGGCAGGCCCGGACGGCGCGGGTGAACGTCCGGTTGAGGTGGGTGGAGATGTTCACCTTGGTCATGCCGGCCGCGATGGCGCGGGCGATGTCGGCGTCGCCGACCCCGGAGGAGCCGTGCAGGACGAGCGGGGTGCTCACCGCGGCGCGCAGCCGGGTGATGAGGGCGAAGTCGAGGGCGGCGTCGCGGGTCAGCATCGCGTGGGAGCTGCCGACGGCCACCGCGAGGGCGTCGACGGCGGTGGCCGCGACGAACTCCCGTGCCTGGTCCGGGTCGGTGCGGACGCCGGGGGCGTGGGCACCGTCCTTCCCGCCGACCTCGCCGAGTTCGGCCTCGACCCAGACGTCCCGGGTGCGGCAGTACGCGGCGATGTCCCGGGTGGCCGCGACGTTCTCCCAGTACGGGAGCCGGGCGGCGTCGAACATGACGGAGGTGAAGCCGAGTTCGACGGCCTCGCGGACGAGGTCGGCCGACTCGGCGTGGTCCAGGTGGACGGCCACCGCGACGCGCGAGGCCCGGGCGACGGCGAGGGCGGCGAGCCCGATCGGTGCCAGCGAGCCGTGGTAGCGGGCGGTGTTCTCGCTGATCTGGAGGATCACCGGCAGTCCGGCGGCCTCCGCCCCGGCGACGATGGCCTCGGCGTGCTCGATCTGGACGACGTTGAACGCCCCGACGCCCACGGCGCTTTCGGTGGCGTGCTGAACGATCTCATCGGTGAATACGAGGGGCATGGACTTCCTCCACGAGGGTGGTTGTACGGAACCGGTGGTAGACGTCCCGGTCGAAGTCGCCCGCCACCGGGCAGGGGACGGCGGCGGCCGACAGGGCCACCGCCTCGCGCAGCAGGTGCGGCCACGGTGTGCCGGCGGCGAGGCCGGCCGCGATCGCCGCGACGCAGGCGTCGCCGGCACCCGTCGGGTTGCCGTCGAGCTGTTCGGGCGGCACGGCGCGCCAGCTGCCGTCCGCGGTGACGGCGTGCATCCCGTCCGGACCGCGGGAGGCCACCACCGCCCGGGCCCCGAGGGCCCGCAGGGCGGCGGCGCCGGCGGCGATGTCCTGCCGGCCGGTGACGGCGGCCAGTTCGGCGGCGTTGGGCTTGACCACGTCGGGCCGGGCGTGGAGCGCGGCCGGCAGCGCCGGGCCCGAGGTGTCCAGCACGGTGGCCGCGCCCGCGGTCGCGGCCAGGGAGACGAGCCGCCCGTACGCGTCGGAGGGCAGGCCCGGGGGGAGGCTGCCGGAGAGGACCACCACCGCGGCCCCGGAGAGCAGTTGCACGTAACGCGCCGTGAAGGCCGCCCATTCGTCCGGTGCCACCCGCGGGCCGCTCTGGTTGAAGACGGTGGCGTCGCCGTCCTCGCGGGAGACGACCGTGACGGTGCGTCGGGAGTCGCCGGCCACGAGGGTGAGCTCGTCCCGCAGCCCGGCGGTGTGCAGTTCGCCGCGCAGGGCGCTGCCGGTGGGGCCTCCGGCGAGTCCGGTCACGACCACCGGGTGCCCCAGGGCGGCGAGGACGCGGGCGACGTTGACGCCCTTGCCGCCCGCCCGTTCGTACGCGGTGTCGACGCGGTGCGAGGCGTGCGGGACGAGGCGGTCGACGAGGTAGGTGACGTCGAGGGCGGCGTTGAGGGTCACGGTGAGGATCACAGGGACCAGGTCCCCGGGTCGTCGCCGCCGGAGCGGGCGCTCAGGTCGCACGCCCCGCGCCAGGCGTACAGCCCGGCGCCCAGGCAGCCGGCCTCGTCACCGAGGTCGGCCCCGACGACGTCGGGGCGGCGCTGGAAGGTCAGGCGCTCGGCCAGCCGCTTTCGGACCGGGCCGAGCAGGAGCTCGCCCGCCTCGGCGAGCCCGCCACCGAGCACGATCAGCTCGGGGGCGAGCATCGTCGTGGCGCTCGCGAGCGCTGCGGCCAGCGCGTCCGTGGCGCGGTCCCAGACCGCCTGCGCGTCGGTGTCGCCCCCGGCCAGCAGGGTGGCCACCTCCTCGGCGCCGCTCACCGGCCGGCCCGAGCGGGCGGTGTAGGCGGCGGCGATCGCGGCGGCGGAGGCCACCGTCTCCAGGCAGCCGCGGCCGCCGCAGCTGCAGGGCGCGCCGGCCGGGTCGACCACGAGGTGGCCGAGCTCCCCGGCGTAGCCGCGGGCCCGCAGCGGCCGGCCGTCGCTCACCGCGGCCGCGGCGATGCCCGTCCCGATCGCCACGAACAGGACGTCCCGGGCCCCGCGGGCCGCTCCGAGCAGCCACTCCGCGGCCCCGCCCGCGCGTACGTCGTGGCCGAGCACCACGGGCAGCGCGGTGCGGTCCTCCAGGAGGTCCGCCAGCGGCAGGTCCCGCCAGCCGAGGTTCGCCGAGTAGACGGCCCGGGCCAGCTCCTCGTCCACCACCCCCGGCACGACCACGCCGGCCCGGCGCACCGTCAGCCCGCCGTCGGTGGCCGCCTGCGCGAGTTCGAGCACGACGGCGGAGATCTCCGCGACCACGGCGTCCGGGCCGACCGTGCGCGGCGTCGCCCGGCGGACCGCGGTCAGCGGGCGCAACCGCCGGTCCAGCAGTGCGCCCTTCATTCCCGTGCCGCCGACGTCCAGGGCGATCACGCACTCGCCCGTCCGCTCGTCCTCAGGCATCGACGTTCGCGAGGACGACGGAGCGGGTGAGGTTGCGCGGACGGTCCGGGTCGAAGCCGCGGGCCTCGGCGACGGCGACGGCCAGGCGCTGCGCCCGGATCAGGTCGGCCAGCGGGTCGAGGCCCCCGGCGGTGTCCTGGGAGCCGGCGACCAGGGTCCCGCCGACGCGGGCGACGTCGCCGGCGAGGCCGGCCGGCAGCGTGCCGAACATCCAGGTCGCCCGGCCGGGGCCGGTGACGGCGATCGGACCGTGCCGGTACTCCATCGCCGGGTACGCCTCGGTCCAGGCGCCGGCCGCCTCACGCATCTTCAGGCCCGCCTCCAGCGCCAGCCCGTAGGTCCAGCCGCTGCCGAGGAAGGTGACCTGCTCGGCGTCGAGCAGGCCGGCCGGCAGCGGCTCCGCGACGGCGTCCTCGGCGTCCTCGGCGGCGCCGGCGAGGGTGCGGACCCCGGCCGGCAGCGCGCCCTCGGCCTCCAGGTGGGCCCGGAGCAGCGCGAGCACGGTGGTGGCGAAGCGGGTCTGCACCACGGACTCCTCGTCCGCGAAGTCCAGCAGCGCGATCTCGTCGGCCAGCGTCATGACGGGCGTCGCCGGGTCGGCCGTGATCGCGGCCGTGGGCGTCGTACCACGGGCCCGGCCGAGCAGTTCCAGCACCTCGGTGGTGGTGCCGGAGCGGGTGATGGCGAGGATCCGGTCGTAGTCGCGCCCGCTCGGGAACTCCGAGGCGGCGAACGCGTCGGTACGGCCGTGGCCGCCGCTCTCGCGCAGCGCCGCGTAGGACTGGGCCATGAACCAGGAGGTGCCGCAGCCGACGACGGCGACGTTCTCGCCGCGCCGGGGCAGCGCGGCGGCGTGCCGGGGCAGGGTCTGCGCGGCCTGCCGCCAGCAGGCGGCCTGGGAGGCGATCTCCACGGTGGTGCGGGAGGGGCCGGTGATGGTCATGCGATGACTCCCATGGCGAGGATCAAGCACATTCATTGCTCGAAGATGCTTGATTTGTAGCACTTGCGATCAGCTTCAAGCAAGATGCCCGGGCATGCGAAGAGCACGACCGGGAGGGCGCAACGGCCTACCGGGGGGGGCGGCCAGGACATGCCGAGGGCCACGGTCGGATGCGGGTGAGGCATCAGGCCCGTGGCCCTGGGAGTACTCGGGGGTCGACCGGACGGACCGGCGACGAGGCGGGGTGAGCCGCCGTTCGGGGTGCGCCGCCGTTCGATGAGCGCGGCCGGGCGACGAGCGCGGCCGGGCGGGGACGGTGCACCGGCCCGGCAGGCCCGGGCCAGGGTGGTGCCCGGGCGGGACGGCGGGGAGCCGCCGTGGATCAGCGCGGGTTCGGGAGGAACTCCAGCGCCCGGGCGACGTTCGCCCGCAGGTCGTTCATCGAGTCCAGCACCAGACGGCGGCCCGACCAGGGCGCGTACTCCCCCCGCAGCCGTTGGACCGCCGCCCAGGTGGGCTCGTCGAACCCCTCGATCCCTCGGGAGCGGCCCTCCAGTCGACGCCGGTGCACGACCGGGTCGGAGCAGACCACCTCGACGAAGGCCACCGGCACGTCGTGGCGCAGCGCCAGCTCCCGCCACTGCCGGCGGGCGACCTCGACGGCGTTCACCGCGTCCACGACCACCGGCCGGCCGGAGGCGAGCACGCCGTCGGCCACCGCCTCGACCACGAGGTAGGCGGCCAGCCCGGTCGGCTGGTCCCGCGACACCCCCGCGCGCAGCATGGCCGCCTCGATCGGATCGACGGAGAGCACCGCGGCGGGCAGCTCCCGTCCGAGGACGTCGGCGACCGCACTCTTGCCCGCGCCGGGGAGCCCGGCCATCACGACCAACACCGCTGGATTCTCGCACTCCGGCGCGGCGCGCGACCACCGCATGTCGGCGCGGTACGCGGCGGGTCGGTGCGCGGCGGGTCGGTACGCGGCGGGTCGGTACGCGGCGGGTCGACGCCCGTCGGCTCGGTACGCGCCGGCTCGGTGCGCGCCGGCTCGGTGCGCACCTGCGACTGAGACACCCATGCGCGCACTCGCCGTCGCCGCCCCGGAGACCACCCCCGTACCGCACGGCCTCGAAGCCGGCTGGCTCCGCTTCACCGACCAGGTCCGCACCACCCGCGAGTTGTTCCCCCACGTCCAGCTGGTCACCGGCCCCGTACTCCGCCGTGACTGAAGGAGGACTCCACCGAGGCGCCCGCACGATGATCTGCGCCGTAGTCGACGCGCTGGTCTCGGACCGGCCGGGCGGTCCGCGGCGGGCGCAGGACTCCGGCCGGCCCTCTCGCCGCGGCGCCGAAAAGGGCCCGGCCGGCAGGAGTGGACGCGGGTGGCGTCACTCCTGCCGGCCGGTGGCGACCGGGCCGGGATCCCCGGCCCGGCCGTACTCGTGGGACGCGTCAGGCGGCGGGCTGCTGCTGGGTGACGCAGTGGATTCCGCCGCCGCCGGCGCCGAGGGAGTCGATGTTGAGCTGCTCGACCGTCCGGCCGGGGAAGAGCCGGGTGAGGGTGGCCTTGGCGGCGGCGTCGGCGCGGGTGTCGCCGAACTGGCCCGAGATGACGGCGCCGTTGCAGACGTAGTAGTTGGCGTAGGCGGCGACGAAGTCCGGGTTGGCCGACCGGATGAGGTTGTAGTCCGGCCCCTGGAGCTGGGTGACCGCGATCCGGCCGCCGGTGGCGGTCGTCGCGGCGGACATGATCTGGTACTGCTGGCGGGCGTCGTTCGCCCAGGCGTCGGTGTCCCCCGCCACCGGCATCTGGACCAGGCCGGCGCCGGCGGCCAGGAAGCGGCTGGTGGCGTCGACGTGGTCGTCGGTGATGTCCTGGCCGGCGATCCCGTTGAACCAGATCACCTTGGAGGCGCCGTAGGCGGCGCACATCGCGGCCTCGATCTGGGCCTGGGTCTTCCCCGGGTTGCGGTTGGTGTTGATGATGCTGCTCCGGGTCGCCATCAGGGTCCCGATGCCGTCCTGTTCGATCGCGCCGCCCTCGGCGGTCAGCGCGGCCGAGGTGAAGGGGACCCCGACGTAGGCGGCGATCTTTCCGGCGACGAGGGCGTCCTTGGCGTGGGTCTGCTTGTTGCCCCAGCCGTTGAAGTTGAGGCCGACCGCGTCCAGGCCGCCCGCGCCGTTGGTGCGGAAGACGGCGCCGGTGTCGCGCATCCAGCAGTCGTCGACCGGGATCGTGGTGATCACGGTGACGGCGGATCCGCACATGGAGCGGGCCTTGGAGGCGCTGGCGGGGTTGGCGCACATGATGACCGGCTCGTACTTCGCGATGGTCTTGGCGATCAGCGCGATGTTCGACTGGACGCCGCTGAGCTTGGTCCGCCAGATCGAGGTGCTGTCGGGCCAGGCCATCCAGGTCCGGGTGTGCGGCACGTCCTCGGCCGGCACCACGTACGCTCCGGCCGCCGCCTGGGCGCCGGGGGCCGCCCCTGCGGTGCGCGGCGCCCGGGGGCCCGCGGCGAGCGCGCTCCCGCCGGTGGCCGCTGCGACGGCGGCGCCGGCCGCGGTGATCCCGGCCGCGGCCAGAAGCTGGCGTCTGCCGAGCACCCGGCGGGTCTCGGGCTGGGATTCAGCGTGATCGTTCATTGGTGTCTCCTGTCAACTACCCGGGGATTCAAGCGGGTTGAGCGGAAAGCTATAACTGACCAAGCGCTCGGTCAATATTTCGCGCAAAGGATTCCTCGGATCGGCTCGCGACCGGCCCGTCCGCACCGGCCGAGATCTGCGAAACCCCGCAGGTGGCAGCCGCGGGACTCGTTAGAGTGACGCCATGGCGACCCGTACGAAGGACTCCCAGAGCCCCGCACCCCCGACGGCACCGGCCGCCCGCTCCCGTGCGTCCGCCAAGGGCGAGCAGACGCGCGCCCGGCTGATCGCCGCCGCCCGCACCCTCCTGGCCGGGGACGGCGGCGAGCGCTTCACCACCCGCAACGTCGCCGCGCTGTGCGGCGTCTCGCACGGGATGTGCCACTACCACTTCCAGGACCGCACCGATCTCGTCGTGGCGGTGATCGAGGACATCCGGCCCGAGTGGATCTCACCGCTGGAAGCGGCCGTCGACTCCCCCGGCAGCTTCGAGGAGCGGGCGGAGCGGGTGATCGCCCTGCTGACCCAGCCCGAGGGCGCGGACCTGGCGCACCTGCACTCCGCACTGCACTGGCACGCCCTCAACGACGAGCGGGTCAGGGCGGGCCTGGAGGCGGAGTACCGGCGCTGGCGGTCCTGCTTCGTCCGGCTCTTCCGGGTGCTGGACGACGAACGCGGGGGCGGCCCGGACCCGCAGGTGCTCGGCGAGTGCGTCGCCGCGGCGGTCGACGGGCTGGCCGCCATCCAGTCCCTCGACGGCACGGTGGACGCGGATGCCGTCCTGCGGACCCTCGTCCGCGCACTGGCCGCCCGGAGCTGACCACGCCCGACGCCTGACGGATCGTCAGTCTCCACCCCCTCGCGGCGAACCGCGCGCCGCCCCGCCCCGCCGGGCGGTCACGGCGCCGCGGAGGGGGACGTCGGAGGGCGCTGCGGCTGCTGCTGGGTGGCGCAGTGGATTCCGCCGCCGCCGGAGGCGATGGTGTTGATGGACACCTGGGTGACCTTCCGCCCGGGGTGGAGATCACCGATGACACCGACCGCGCGGTCGTCGGCGGCCCGGTCCCCGAACCGGGGCACGATCACACCCCCGTTGACGACGTAGTAGTTGAGGTAGGTGGCCAGGAAGTCCTTGCCCCGCCCCTCGACGAGGTCGAAGTCGGGCTCGGGGAGGTCGACGATCCGGAGCGTGCGCCCCTCGGCGTCGGTCGCCGAACCGAGGACCTGGCGCGCCTGTGCGGAGGCGGTCGTCCAGACGTCCGGCGGGGTGTCCGGTGCGGGCGTGTGCAGCACGACGACACCGGGCTCGGCGAAGCGGGCGAGGGCGTCGATGTGGCAGTCGGTGATGTCCTGCCCGGCCACGCCCTCGACCCAGAGGACCTTCCGGACGCCGAACAGCTCCTTGAGGTCGGCCTCGATCAGGTCGCGGGACTTGCCGGGGTTGCGGTTCTCGTTCACCCAGGAGCTCTCGGTGGCCATCAGGGTGCCCTCCCCGTCCACCTCGATCGCGCCGCCCTCACCCGTGACCGGCGCCTGGATCCGGGGGATCCCGTACCGCTCCAGGAGGGTCCGGGCGACCTGGGCGTCGGCGGTGTGGACCTGCTTGCCGCCCCAGCCGTTGAAGTTCAGGTCGACGCCGGCCAACCCCTGGTCGCCGATCACGAAGGTGGGCCCGGTGTCGCGGGCCCACAGGTCGTCCACCATGAGGTCGATGACCTCGACGGACGACCCGCACATCTGCCGGGCCTGGTCCGCCTGGTCGGGCCGGGCCATCAGCACCACCGGCTCGAACCCGGCGACGGCCTGCGCGAGACCGGCGATGTCCTCGCGGACACCGGGGAGTTGGTCGCCCCACACCTCCTCCAGGGCCGGCCAGGACATGAAGGTGCGGGTGTGCGGCATCGATTCGGCGGGCATCGTCTGCCGGAGCGCCGACGTCGGCGCGCCCGTGCCGGCGGGCTGCGCCGCGGAGCTCGAAGCGGTCGGGCCGGCGCCCTCCTCGGTCCCCGTGGAGGAGCAGCCCTCGATCAGCCCCCACGCGGCGAGGGCCGCCCCGGAGCGCAGCAGGGTGCGGCGGGACGGAAGGCGGTTCCCCATGAGGACCTCGACTTCGGTAGGTGCTTCGGGAGTGGGCGTCTCCGCACGATACGGACGAAACGGGCGGGAGCACGGGCGGCGCACAGTGCCGTCCGGGCGATTCGGGGCCGGGCCGTCGCCGCCGGGAGCGGCGGCGGTCCGACCCCGGGTCCGGGGCGGCTCCCGCTACAGGGCGCGGCGGGCCGCGGCGATGCCGCGCGGGTCCCAACCGGGCCGCGGGACGGAGTCCAGCAGCAGCCGGGTGTAGGGGTGCCGGGGGTTGGCGAGGACACTGGCGGTGGGCCCCGACTCGACGACGGCTCCGTGACGCATCACGATGACGTCCTCGGTCACGCAGCGCACCACCCCGAGGTCGTGGGTGATGAACAGGTACCCGATCCCGGTCTGCTCCCGGATGTCGGCGAGCAGGTTGAGGATCTGCGCCTGGACGGAGACGTCGAGCGCCGCGACCGCCTCGTCCAGTACCAGGACCGCCGGCTCCACCGCGAGCGCGCGGGCGATCGCGACGCGCTGGCGCTGGCCCCCGGACAGCTGGCGGGGCAGCGCGGTGGCCTCCCGCCGGCCGAGGCCGACCTGGTCGAGCAGTTCGGTGGTCCGCCGGGCGTGGTCGGTGCCGGGGAAGTGCAGCCGCAGGGTCTCGTGCAGCACGCTCTCCACGGTGGTGCGGGGGTCGAGGGAGAGGTACGGGTCCTGGAAGACCATCTGGACCTCGCGGGCCCGGGCCAGCCGTCGGGCGCGCCCGCGCCGCCGGTCGGTCCGGTCCTGCCGGTGGACCAGCACCCTGCCGGAGTCCGCGTCCTCCAGGCCGACGACGATGCGGGCGGTGGTGGTCTTGCCCGAGCCGGACTCGCCGACGATGCCCAGGGAGCCGCCCTCGGCGAGGGTGAACGAGACGTTGTCGACGGCCTGCACGCTCCCGTAGGCCCGGTGCAGGCCGAGGACCTCCAGCACGGTCTTCCTCACCGGTGGACTTCCCTTCGAGTTCTGCGCGCCGGCGGGCTCCCGCACGGTCCTAGGCATCGGCGGTCACCTCCGCGAGCCGGTCGCCGTGGTGGCAGGAGGCGAGGCGGAGCGGCTCGCCCGGTACCGGGAGCAGCGCCGGTGCCTGCTGGGTGCAGAGGAACGTCGCGAGCGCGCAGCGGGGGGCGAACGGGCAGCCGGTCAGCTCCTCGCGCAGGCTCGGCGGCTGTCCGTCGATGGCGGCGAGCCTGCCCCGGGGCGCGTCCAGGCGGGGGGTGGAGTTGAGCAGCGCGGCCGTGTACGGGTGGCGCGGCCGGCTGAACAGGGCTTCGGCGGGGCCGGTTTCGGCGATCCGTCCGGCGTACATCACGTAGACCCGGTCGCTGATGGCGGCGGCGAGGCCCAGGTCGTGGGTGACGAACAGCAGGCCGGTGCCGAAGCGTTCCTGGAGGTCGCCGAGGAGGGCGACCACCTCGGCCTGGGTGGTGACGTCGAGCGCCGTGGTGGGCTCGTCCGCGAGGAGCAGGGCCGGGTCCCCCATGAGTGCCGCGGCGATCATGACGCGTTGCAGCATGCCGCCGGAGAGCTGGGTCGGGTACTTCCGCAGGGCCGCCGGGGTGAGCCCGACGGCCTCCAGCAGGTCGCCGGCCCGCTCGGCGGCCGCCCCGGAGCCCATCGCCCCGTTGAGCCGCAGGCTCTCGGTGAGGAAGTCGCCGATCCGGCGCAGCGGGTTGACGGCGGCCCTGGGGTCCTGGAAGACCATGGCCGCGGTGGCGGTGCGCAGGCGGCGCAGCTGTTCGGGGGCCATGGTCAGGACGTCGTCGCCGTTGACCCGGACCGTCCCCTCGGTGCGGGCGCCGGCGGGCAGCAGGCCCAGCACGCTGCGGGAGGTCAGGCTCTTGCCGGAGCCGGACTCGCCGACCAGGGCGACGGTCTCCCCGGCGTCCACGGTGAGGTCGACGCCGCCCAGGACGGGCCTGGCGGTGTCGGGCAGGCGCAGCCGGTAGTTCTGGATGTCGAGGGCTCTCGGGCGGGCGGCGTTCATCGGTCCCTCCTGGCGACCTGGTCGGCCCAGCGCTCTCCGACGACGTTGAAGGCGACGACGGTCAGCACGATGGCGACGCAGGGAAGGATCGCCGACAGGGGGTAGCCGTGCTGGATGGCGGACTGGCCGTCGAAGACCATGCGGCCCCAGTCGGGGGTCAGCGCGGGGACGCCGAGCCCGAGGAAGGAGAGGCCTGCCAGGTCCATCAGGGCGTAGCCGAAGTTGATGGTGGACTGGGCGAGGACGATCGGGGCGATGCCCGGGATGACGTGGCGCAGGCAGATCTGCAGGCCGGAGTGGCCCTGTACCCGGTACGCCTCGACGTAGGGGCGTTGGCGTTCGGCGAGCACGAGCGAGCGGGTGAGTCGGCTGACGTAGGGGAGGTAGGCGATCGCGAGGGCGATCACCGGGGCGAGCAGGCCCTCCCCGTAGACGGCGACGATCAGGATCGCGAGCAGCATGCCGGGGAAGGCGAAGACGAGTTCGGTGCTGCGGGAGAGCACGGAGTCGAGCCAGCCGCCGCGCCAGGCGGCGGTGACGCCGACGGCGACGCCGGCGACGGTGGAGAAGGCCACCACGCCGAGCGGGCCCAGCAGCGAGGTACGGGCTCCGACGATCAGACGGGAGAGGGTGTCCCGCCCGGAGGCGTCGACGCCGAGCAGGTGGTCGGGGGACGGTCCGGCGAGCGCGTTGCCGAGGTCGACGGCGTTCGGGTCGGCGGGGGCGAGCCAGGGGGCGAGCACCGCGGTCAGGACGATCAGGGCCACGAAGGCGAGACAGAGCAGGTAGAGCGGTGCGCGGGTGGTGCGGATCCGCGCGAGGCCGGGCCGGCGCAGGGCGGTGAGGCTCATCCGCGCCTCGCGGTGATTCGCTCGTTTCGGTCGCTCATGCGGCGGACCTCCTCGATCCGAGGGTGACTCGTGGGTCGACCAGCGGGTGGAGCAGGTCGACGACGAGGTTCACCGTCATGAACAGCCCCACCATGATCAGGGAGATGGCCTGCACGGTCGGGAAGTCCTTGGTCGTGGTGGACAGTTCGAGGAGTTGGCCGATGCCGCCGACACTGAACGCGGACTCCACCAGGACGGTGCAGATCAGCAGGGTGGAGACGATCAGGCCGCCGGTGGTGAGCACGGTGCCGAGTGCGTTGCGGAACACGTGCCGGCTGATCACCCGGCGTTCGGCCACGCCGCGGCTGCGGGCCACCGTGACGTGCTCCTGGCCGAGGATCTCCAGCATCGCGGCGCGGGTGACCCGGGCGAGCATGCCGATCAGGTAGAGGGCCAGCGCGACGGCGGGCAGGGTGAGGTGCCAGATCATGTCGCCGAGGCCGTCACCGGTGCCGCTGGTGGGGAACCAGCCCAGCTTGACGGCGAACAGGCCCTGCAGCAGGACGGCGGCCACGAACGACGGGGTGCCGACGGCGAAGGTGGTGGTGACCAGGATCGTCGAGTCGACGGCGCCGCCGCGGACGGCGCCGATCCGGCCGAGCAGCAGACCGACGACGAGGACCAGGACGAGCGCCATGGCCACCAGCAGCAGGGTGCTGGGCAGTCGGTCGGCCAGCAGCCGGGAGACGTCGGTGCGGTAGGTGATCGAGCGGCCGAAGTCGCCGTGCAGTACCTGGCCGAGCCAGCGCAGGTACTGCACCACGAACGGGTCGTCCAGGTGGTACTGGTCGTTGATCGCCCTCAGGGCCTCGGGCGAGGCCGACCGCCCCGAGAGCAGGAAACTCGCCGGGTTGCCCGGCGCCAGGTACATCGCACCGAAGATCAGGAAGGAGGCGCCGAGCAGGGTGGCGGCCATCTCGGCCAGCCGTCGAGCGGCGAATCTCAGGAAGTTCACCGGGCCGCCCCGACATCGGCCGCCCACGGGTAGTACATGTAGGAGATGGTGGTCGGCGCGCCGGTGATCCTCTTGTTGAGGAAGACGGCGGTGGGCCACTCGGCGACCGGGATCCACAGCAGCTCGGTGGAGGCGATCTTCTGCAGCTGCGCCTCGATGGCCGTCCGCCGGGCCGGGTCGTAGGCGGTGGTGGCCTGCTTGACCAGGTCGTCGTAGGCCGGGTCGCTGAAGCCCGCGTAGTTCTGGAAGGCGCCGGTCTTGAAGTTGGCCAGCAGGTCCAGCGGGTCGGTGACGGAGTCGTAGTACGTCTCCGGGAACATGTCGATGCCCTCGCGCGCCTTGGCGTCGGTGAACAGCGAGGTGAAGGCGTTGGGCGCGATCGTCTTCAGCTCGACGTTCAGGCCTATCCTGGCGCCGGCCGCCTGCACGGCGGTGGCCAGCAGGGAGACGTCCTGGCCGATCGAGCTGGTCGCCACGGTGACGGTCTTTCCCGCGGCGCCGGCTTCCTTGATCAGGGCCTTCGCCGCCTCGACGTCCTGCGTGGTGGGGGTGAGGCCCTCGAAGGCGTCCTTCCTGACGTCGTCCGGGGCCGCCGCCCAGGCGGCGCGCGTGGTGAGGGATCCGGTGACGCTGCCCGCGCCGGCCAGGCCGGTCTTGACGAAGCCGGCGCGGTCGAGGGCGAGCGACAGCGCGCGGCGCACGCGGACGTCGCCGAGTACGCCCTGCATGTTGGTGACGTTCACGTTGACGGTGCTCAGGCCCTCACCGAAGTAGAGGGTGCCGGCGCCGCTGCTCCGCAGCCGGTCGTAGCTCTCGGTGGGGATGAGGTATCCGCCGTCGGCCTCGCCGGTGAGCAGGGCGTTGGTGCGGGCGGACGGGTCGGTGAGGAAGGTGAAGACGGCCTTCTTCGACTTGGCCCTGGTGCCCCAGTAGCCGTCGAACCGGTCCAGCTCGATCGACTGGCCCTTGTTCCAGGCGCCGAGCTTGAAGGGGCCGGTGCAGTCCAGGCCGCCGCTGGTGCCGTAGTCCTTGCCCGCGGCCTCCACCCCGGCCCGGGCGGCGACGACGCCGGCGGCGGTCGCCATGTACTGGGGGAACTGGGAGTCCGGCTGGGTCAGCTTGACGGTGACCTGGAGGGGCCCGGTCTTGGTGACGGTGCTGACGTTCTGGAACACCTGGGCCCAGGCGGCGCCGTTGTCCGGGTTCGTCTGCCGGCCGAGGCTGTACACGACGTCGTCGGCGGTCATCACGGTGCCGTCGTGGAAGTGCACGTCCGGGCGCAGGTCGTAGACCCAGGTGGTGGGGTCCGGGTTGGTGGCCTTCTGCGCCAGGCCCGGGGCGAGGGTCAGCTGCGGGGTCCACCGCATCAGGCTCTCGCAGACGTTGGAGAGCACGGTGTTCTGCGGGTAGTCGAAGGCGGCGATGTAGTCCAGCGTGGGGGGTTCGGCGTAGACGGCCCAGCTGAAGGAGTCGAGCTCGCCCTTGGCCGCGGGGGTGTCCGCGGAGAGCTTGACGGCGGCGTCCGCGCCGGTGCTCCCGGCTCCGGGGGGCCCGGAACAGGCCCCGACCAGGGCCAGGGCGGTGAGGGCCGCGAGGGGCAGGGCGTGTCGGCGGCGCGGGGATCTGCGGACACTGGGCCCGCGTGGGGTGGTGGGCATCGGTGCTCTCTCTTCCGTGGTCGAACGGGGGGTGTGACGGCGGGCCGGGGGCGGGCTACCCGACCGCGTCCGCGGACGGCTCCTGCCGGGTGGTGTCCGCGGAGGGCATCTGCTGGGTGATGCAGTGGACCCCGCCGCCGCCGTAGGCGATCACGCGGCTGCGGACGCCGACGACCTTGCGGCCGGGCAGCGCTGCGGCGATGACGGCGAGCGCGCCCTCGTCCTCGGGGATGTCGGCGACCGGCACGACGACCCCGCCGTTGGCGATGTAGAAGTTGAGGTAGCCCACCTCGGTCTTCCGGCCGTCCACCTCGACGAACGCGCTCTGCGGCAGGTCGAGGATCTCCAGCCTGCGTCCGCGGGCGTCGGTCGCCGCCTCCAGGACGGCGCGGTTCGCCCGCATCCGCTCGTAGTCGGGGTGGGCGGGGTCGCTCGGGAGCTGGACCACGACCTTGCCGGGGGCGACGAACGCGCAGACCCCGTCCACGTGCCCGTCGGTCTCGGTGTCCTCCAGGCCGCCGTAGGGCAGCCAGATGATCGTGGTGACCCCGAGCCGGGCGATCAGCTCGGCCTCGATCTCCTCCCGGCTCATCCCGGGGTTGCGGTTCGGGTGGAGCAGGCACTGCTCGGTGGTGATCAGCGTGCCCTCGCCGTCCACGGTGATCGCCCCGCCTTCGAGGATCATCCGGGAGTCGATGCGCTCGACGTCGAAGCGCTCCAGCAGGGCGGCGGCGATCTTGTCGTCGGTGTCGTAGGGGTGGTGCTTGCCGCCCCAGGCGTTGAAGCGGAAGTCCACGCCGGCACGCCGCCCGTCGGGCCCGAGGACGAAGATCGGCCCGGAGTCGCGGAACCACGAGTCGTCGATCGGCAGTTCCACCACCTCGACGCCGTCACCGCACAGGTCGCGTGCCTCCTCGCCCCGCCCGGGCAGCGCCACCATGGTGACCGGCTCGAACTCGGCGATCGCCCGGGCGACCAGCGCATACTCCCGCTTGATCTCCTCGAAGGTGGCACCCCACAGGTCGGGCCGGGTGGGCCAGGCCATCAGGCAGCGCTCGTGCTGGGTCCACTCGGCCGGCATGCGGTACGTCATGGGACATCCTCTTTCAGTGAAAATTCAGTCAGGGTGATGGGCCGGGGTCCGCCCGGACGCGGCAGCGGTCCGACCGGGGCCCTGGGCGTGCGCCCCGCCGCCCCACAGCGGCGGGGCACACACGGCGGGGGCCTCCCGGTCAGGCGGGTACGGCCGGCTGCGACTGCGTGGAGCAGTGGATGCCGCCACCACCGGCGGCGATGTTGTCGATGTCGATCTGGACGATGTCGCGGCCGGGGTACTCGGCCTGCAGGATCGTGTACGCCAGGCCGTCGGCGTAGCCGTCACCGAACTGCGGCACCAGCACGGCACCGTTGACGACGCAGTAGTTGGTGTAGCTGGACAGGAACTCCGTGCCGCGCCCGCGGATCTTGGCGCGATCGGGGTTGGGGAGCTCCGTGACGGTCAGCCGGCGACCCCGGGCGTCGGTGGCGCTCGCCAGCACCTTCTTCGCCTCGTCGTAGACCGCGACCCACTTGGGGTCGACGCCGGGGCCCGGCTTGTCCAGGAGGACCTGGCCGGGCGCGGTGAAACGGGCCAGGCAGTCGATGTGGCAGTCGGTGATGTCCTGGCCGGCCAGACCGGGCAGCCAGACGACCTTCTCGACGCCGAGCGCCGACTTCAACGCCTGCTCGACCTGGCCCTGGGACATCCCCGGATTGCGGTTGGCGTTCACCAGCGAGCTGACGGTGGCCAGCAGCGTACCCTGGCCGTCCGTCTCCAGGGCGCCGCCCTCCCCCGCGAACGAGGCCTGGACGCGGTCCACACCGTACTGGGAGAGGATCGTCGCGGCAGCCGCGGCGTCGTTGGCGAAGGGCTGGTAGTAGGGCGTTCCGGTCTTGCCCCAGCCGTTGAAGTTGGTGTCCACGCCGGCGATGGCGCCGGGGCCGACCACGAAGGTGGGGCCGAAGTCGCGGATCCAGAGGTCGTCGTTCTCGATCTCGACGACGGTGATGCCGTGGTAGGCGCCGCTGCCGCAGACGTAGCGCGCGTCGTCGGCCTGGTGGGCACGGGCGAGCATCACGACCGGCTCGTAGCGGGAGATCTCGTACGCGACCTTCGCGATGTCGCCTCGCACGGCGTCGAGCCGGCTGCCCCAGACGGACGACAGCGCCGGCCAGGCCATGAAGGTGCGGGTGTGGCGGTCGCCCTCCGCAGGCATCCGCAGCGTACCGGCGGCTTCGGCGGCCGTGGCGGCCGAAGCCGCCGTGGCCGCGGGCAGAGCCGCACCGAAGGCCATCAGGGGCAGGGCCGCCGCCCCGAACTTGAGCAGACCGCGTCGGGATGTGACTGGCATGTCCATATGACTCCCTAGTGAGGGACGGGGAGATGTGGTGTGCCCCGCATCTTTCACCGAACTGAAAATTCAGTCAAGGCTTCGCGGTCGGGAAACCCCCCGTTCACGCGGACGATCGCCAACCTGCCCGGGTCGGCTCTGTACGCACCGACCGCAGCCGACTCCGGACCAGCTGCTCAGCGGGCACGTCCGCACGGAGAGCGATGCGACCACCGGCTGATCTTTACGTCAGGAAATGCCCCCGCCGGCCCCCGGAGCCGGTAGAGTGACCGCTCGTGTCGGACCGTCGAACAGAGATACTCAGAGCCGCGACCCGCGTCATCGCGCGCCGCGGCGTGCGCGGACTGCGCGTGGGGGAGCTGGCGAGCGAGGCGGGGGTCTCCACCTCGCTGATCTACTACCACTTCACCGATCGCGCCGGGATCCTTCGCCAGACCCTGGAGTTCATCAGCGATCGCGCCGACCGCTACACCGCCGAACGGGACCCGGGGGCACAGCCGGCCGACCCGCGGAGCGACCTGGAGCAGGTCCTGCTCCTGGAGCTCCAGGACACCCCCGAGGTGCGGGAGAACAGCACGGCCTGGGGTGAGTTGCGAGCCAGCGCCGTCTTCGACCCGGATCTGCGCGAGGACCTCGCCAAGGCCACCCACACCTGGGTGCACGAGATCGCCGAGCTGCTCGGCCGCGCCCACCCCATGGGCACGGCACCCGCGCACGCGGCGTCCGCCGAACGCCTGACCGCCCTCCTCGAAGGCCTCAGCGTCCGCTGGCTCAGCGGCTCACTGCCCCTGGAACACGCGCGCCGGCTGCTCACGGACGCGATCGGTGCGGAGCTGCACCGCGCCTGAGCCCAGCCCGGCCACCGGTCGCGCCTCGACCCGCATTCCCTTCGCCCGTGATATTGACTGACTTTTTAGTCAGTGCGAGAGTGGAGCCTGCGGCGACCCGCCGCGGGGGGCCGAACACACCGGGAACGGAGACCCTCCGATGCTCTCTCCTGTGGTGAACACGCCCGACGCCGGCACGTCCGACTTCAGGTTCGACCTCCGCCCGGCCATGACGGCCGACGGGGTGGGAACCGTACGACGGCTGCTCCGTGACCGGCTCGTCGCCGGCGGGATCGACCCGGACACGCCGTGCCTCCTGCTCTCCGAACTGCTCACCAACGCGCTGCTGCACGGCCGCGGGGCAACGGTGCTCCTGGAGTTGCGCGCGGGCCGGCTGCTGATCGCGGTGGCGGACGGTTCACCGGGCCGGGTGGAGATCAAACCCGCCAGTGCGACCCGGACCACGGGCCGGGGCATGGTGCTGATCGAAGCCCTGGCCGACGACTGGGGGGTCACGCCCATCAGCCCGCACGGCAAAGCCGTGTGGGCTTCGGTCGCTGCCGTCGGCCCGGCACTCCCCGTGCGACCCGGGGCGGGGCCGGCCGACCTGCTCGGGCGGGCCAACCTCCTCGGGCGGGCCCGGCCTCGACGGACGGACCCGCCCGACATCGCCTCAGCCGCGAATCCGACGGGACCGACGCGACCGACCCGACCGACGAATCCGACTCATCTCACGAAGGAAGGTGGGACCACATGTTCCGCAACGGTCTGGAGCCCTGGCACGCCCTCATCATGCTGGCCGTCCTGATCCTGCTGTTCGGCTCGAAGAAACTGCCCGACATGGCCCGTGGACTGGGGAAGTCCATGCGCATCCTGAAGGCGGAGACCTCCGCCCTGCGCGAGGACGGCGCCGCGGCGGACGACGCGACTCCCCCGCCGGCCGAGTCGGCCCGGCCCGCGGTGACGCCCGCCGGTGCGCCGACGGCTCCCGCCCCGGCGGAGGGCTCGCACCGGTCCGCCCGGACCACCTGACCGGACCGGGCCGCCCGATCGCCGGTCGGCGCCGAGCAGTGCGGAGCAGAGCCGAGCGGCGGCGGACCGCAATCGCGCTAGTCCGCCGCCGCGCTCGCGGCTGCCACGGCGGCGGGCACGTTCCAGGTGCCGATCACGGGCTCGTCGTGCTCGGTGCCGAGCGTGCTGAGCGTCCCGGTGCCCGGGTGCCGGAGCAACCGCCCGGCCTCGGGCGGCAGGCCGAGCCACCGGGCGGCGAGCACCCGTTGCAGGTGCCCGTGCAGGACCAACGCCACATCGCCACCGGCCAGCAGTGGTCTGACGCGGTCCAGTACGGCGTCCACCCGCGCACCGACCTGGGCGACGCTCTCACCGGGGTACCCGGCCTCACCGGGGACGACGCCGTCGTGCCAGAGGTTCCAGCCGGGCCGGGCAGCCGAGATCTGCTGCTCGGTCAGACCCTCGTAGCCGCCGTAGTCCCACTCCCACAGGTCGGCGTCGGTGCGCACCTCGGCGAGGCCGATCAGGCTCGCGGTCTGCACCGCCCGGCCGGCCGGGCTGGTGAAGGCCGCGATCGGGCGCCGGGCCGAGAGCACGGGAGCCAGCCTGCGGGCGGCAGTCCGCCCGGCCTCCGTCATCGGCACATCGGTCCTGCCGGCGTACCGGCCGGTTCGGCTCCACTCGGTCTCGCCGTGCCTGACCAGTATCAGCTCCCCCATGGTCCGGCTCCGTACCAACGGCCTTCGAGCACCACCACGGTGGCGTCGAACCGCTCGGCCCGGTCACCGTCCGGAGCACCGGCACGGCGGGTGTCCCGGTGAGCACCCGAGGGATCAGGAGCACCGCCGGGTACGCCGACGGCGCCCGACACACTCGTGTCGGGCGCCGTCGTGCACCGGGTCGGTCGTGGCCCTGACCCGCCGTCGGGCCCGGCGGGTCAGGAGGCGGGTGTGCCCGGCTGGTCGTGGGTCGAGCAGTGGATCCCGCCGCCGCCGGAGGCGATGTTGTCGATCTTCAGCGGGACGATGTCCCGCCCGGGGAAGTGGTCGCGAAGGATCTGCTGGGCCCGTGCGTCGGCGTCGCCGTCACCGAAGCGGGGCACGAACAGCGCCTTGTTGGCGACGTAGAAGTTGATGTACGAGGAGACGAAGGCGTCGCCGCGGCCGGTGATCCGGTCGGGATCCGGCTGGGGGAGCTCGATGACCTCCAGCGGCCGGCCGTTGGCGTCGGTCGCGTCCCGGAGCACCTCCTTGGCCTGCGCGGCGGATCGCGACCACACGTCCTCGGGTGCTCCGGGGAAGGGCTGGTCCAGCAGCACGACACCCGGAGCGGCGAACCGGACCAGGCAGTCGACGTGCGCGTCGGTGATGTCCTGGTCGCGGACGCCCGCGAACCAGATCACCTTGGTCACGCCCAGCGCCTTCTTGAGCTCGCCCTCGATCTCGTCCCGGCTCCGGCCCGGGTTGCGGCGCTCGTTGACCACCGAGCTCTCGGTCACCAGCAGGGTGCCCTGACCGTCGGTCTCGAACGAGCCGCCCTCCGCGACGACCGGGGTGCCGATCCGCGGGATCCGGTGGCTCTCCAGGAGTGCGGCGGCGAGCCTGGTGTCGTTGCCGTGCTCCTTCTGCTTGTTGCCCCAGCCGCTGAAGTTGAAGTCGACGCCCTTGAGGGTGCCGGAGTCCTCGACGAACACCGGCACGGTGTCGCGGGCCCACAGGTCGTCGACGGCCAGCGGGACGACCTCGACCTGGGATCCGCAGGCCCGCTGCGCGGCCTCCGCCTGCTCGGGGCGGGCGAACAGGACGACCGGCTCGTAGCCGGCGACGGCGCGCGCCAGACCGGCGATGTCCTGGCGGACGTCCGGGAGTTGGCTGTCCCAGATGCCGGTCGAGGCGGGCCAGGCCATGAAGGTACGGGCGTGGCTCTCCCACTCGGCGCCGAACCGGCGCCCGGGCGTCGCGCCCTGCGGGGGCGGCTGCTCCGTCGGCTCGTCGTCGAACGGGGCGCACGCCGCGCCGCCGAGGGCCAGCAGGCCGACACCGGCCGCGGATCGCAGCACGGTTCGGCGGGAGGGGGAGAAGTCTGACACGGAACGCTCCGACGGAGGGTGGGTGGATGGTCGTCGCGGGGCGGGCACGCCCCGGCTCGTCCGGCCGGCGGGCAACCGAACCGCCGCACGGGTGCCGGCCTTTGCCGGCCTGCACGCCTTCGGGCGGGCCCGCCGGACCGCCGGCTACGGCAGCGGCTCGTGCATCGTGGAGCAGTGGATCCCGCCGCCGCCGGCCATCAGTCGGTCGACGTCGATCTGCACCACCTCGCGCCCCGGATAGGCCGCCGCCAGCGCCCGCGCGGCCTCGGCGTCCTTCGGCCGGTCGCCGAACTGCGCCGTGATCACCGCGCCGTTGACGACGTGGAAGTTGAGGTAGGAGTCGACGAAGTTCGCGTCCTTCGACCGGACGGTGTCCGGCCCCTCGACCCGGATCACCCGCAGGCGCCGGCCCCTGGCGTCGGTGGCCGCGGTCAGGAGGGCGAACTGCTCGCGGGCGTCGCGGGCCCAGACGTCGTCGCGGCCCGCCGGCGGCACCTGCACCATGACCACGCCCGGGCGGACGAACCGGGAGGTGACGTCGATGTGGTCGTCGGTGATGTCCTTGCCCTTGATGCCCGGCACCCAGATCATCTTGTCGGCGCCGTAGGCGTCCAGGACGGCGTCCTCGATCTCGGCCCGGCTCATCCCCCGGTTGCGGTTCTTGTTGACCAGGCTGCTCTCGGTGGCCATCACGGTGCCGTCGCCGTCCGTCTCGATCGCCCCGCCCTCGCCGACGAACTCCGTCGCGCTGAAGGACAGGCCCTCGCGGTCGGCGACGCCCCAGGCGACGTGGGCGTCGTCGCGGTGGGTCTGCTTCCCGCCCCAGCCGTTGAAGTTCAGGCCGATGGCGTCGCGCCCGCCCCGGCCGTCGCGCCGGAAGACGGGTGCGATGTCGCGCATCCAGAGGTCGTCGGTGGGGATCGAGGTGATCACGGTGACCCCGGGGCCGCACCAGGACCTGGCGGTCGCGGCGGTCTCCTGGTCCGGGGCGCACATGATCACCGGCTCGAAGCGGGCGATCGTCCGGGCGATCAGCGCGATGTCCTGCTGCACGCCGCTCAGCTGGCGGCCCCAGACGGACTTGCGGGAGGGCCAGGACATCCAGGTCCGCACGTGCGGCACGTCGTCCGTGTCCACCCACCAGCGCCGGGTCGCCGCACCCGCCGGCTGCGAGGAGCCCACGGCCGTCCCGAGCACCGCCCCCGCCACGCCGAGGCCGGCGGCGGCGAGGACGCCCCTGCGCGAGGGCCGGTCGCCGAACAGTCGGCTGCCGAGCGAGCGGCTGACACCGTACGAGTCACTCATGAGGGTCTCCAGATCGATTATCGCGCCGACGGGCTCCGGCCGGCTCGCGCGCCGTCACCGGCGGCACCCGGCCACTCGGACCTGGCCCGTCCCTGTCCACACTCTGACATTGACTGAAAATTCAGTCAAGGTGAGGGGCATGCGAGAGCCCGCCCGCGGAGTGCGCAGCTGCAGCACCCCGGCGGGCGGGCCTCGGCGACACCGACCGGTCGGGTCGTCGGATCAGGGGGACACGGGGTCCGGGGCGGACCGGAGCGTCCGATCCGCCCTCACCGCCCTACCCGCGAAGCCGCTCCAGCTCGGCGTCGACGGCCTCCGCCATCAGGTCGCGGGCGTGCGCGAGCGGCAGGCTGCCGCTGAGCCAGCGCACGCTCAGGCCCTCGACGAGCGCCGTGAGGCGCTCCGCGGAGCCGGCCAGCGCGGCGGCCCCGCCCATCGGCCGGACGCGTCCGAGCAGCTCGGCGACCTCCTGCACCCACACCAGCGTGGCCCGCGCCAGGTCCTCGCGGAGCTCGGGGTCGAAGACGGCGCTCGCCCGCAGCTCACCCCAGGCCGTGCTGTTCTCGCGCACCTCGGGGGTGTCCTGGAACTCCAGCAGCAGCGTCTGCCGCAGCTCGCCCAGGGCGTCCAGCGGCGGTTCGTCGGGGCCGCGTTCCGTGGTGTAGCGCCCGGCCCGGTCGTTGATGAACTCCAGCGTCGCGTGGAGGATCCCGGCGCGGTCCTTGAAGTGGTAGTAGATCAGCGCGGTGGACACGCCGGCCTCCGCCGCGAGCTCCTCCACGCGCAGGCCCCGGACTCCGCGGCGGGCGATGACCCGGGCGGCCGCTTCCATGATTGTCGTTCGACGGTCAGCCACAGGCCAACACCCTACCCGGGGATCGGTCGGGGACAGAACCCCGTTCCTGACTGAAACTACAGTCGGATAGGATCCGGTGCCATCCCGCCCAACAGGCCCGATCGCGCCGCCCGTGCCCACCACCAGCCGGGGCGGCCCCGCACCGTCCCCAATCGCCGGGAGAGCCACCATGACCACCGACCGTCCCGGCGCGCTCCTGGCCCCGACCTTCCAGCCGCTGTCGGCGGACGACCCCCGGGAGGTCGGGGGCTACCGCGTGTTCGCCCGGCTCGGCGTCGGCGGAATGGGGCGGGTCTACCTGTCGTACACCCCGGGCGGGCGGCCGGTGGCGCTCAAGGTCGTCCGGCCGGAGCTGGCGGAGGACACCGAGTTCCGCGAGCGGTTCGCCCAGGAGGTCGCCAGCGCCCGGCGCATCCACGGCCTCTACACGGCCCAGGTCGTCGACGCCGGGGTCGAGGCCGCGACCCCGTGGCTGGCCACCACCTACGTGGCCGGCCCCTCGCTGCACGAGGTCGTGCTGCGGCACGGCCCCCTGCCGCAGCAGACCGTGCTCCTGCTGACGGCCGGCATCGCCGAAGCCCTCCAGGCGATCCACGCCGCCGGTGTGGTGCACCGCGACCTCAAGCCCGCCAACGTACTGATCGCCGCCGACGGCCCGCGCGTCATCGACTTCGGCATCGCCCGCGCGGCGGACGCCAGCGCGCTCACCGCCGTCGGCCTGCGGATCGGATCGCCCGCCTTCATGGCACCCGAGCAGGCCCTGGGCCGGCCGACCTCGCCCGCCACCGACGTCTTCGCCCTGGGCGCGCTGGCCGTCCACGTCGCCACCGGGACGACGCCGTTCGGGACGGTCCCGCAGTCCGCCCTGTACCGGGTGGTGCACGAGGAGCCGGACCTCGACCGGGTGCCCGGGGAACTGCGGGCACTGCTCCGGCACTGTCTCGCCAAGGATCCCGAGCAGCGCCCCACCACCGCGCAGGTGATCGAGGCCGCGCACCACGCACTCGGCGGGCAGCTCCGCTTCGCCGAGGACTGGCTGCCGCAGCAGATCAGCACCGAGATCCACCGCCGCACCGAACTGCCCACCGCCCCGGCGGCGCCCCCGACCGTCCTCGACCCGGCGCCGGCGGCGACGGCCGACCTCCCCACGGTCCGCGTCCCCAGGGCGGCGCCGGCCGGGCAGCCGGAACCCCACCCGTACGGCCGTGCGGGGTCGAAGCGACCCGGCGCCCGGATGGCGTTGGCGGCCACCGCGGCCCTGCTGGCGGGCGCCGTGGGCGCCTACGTCCTGCTGGACCCCGGCGCCGACGACGGCGAGCAGACCGATGCCGGCGCCCGTCCGCCCGCCACCGGCCCGTCCGCCACCGCCCCCGCCTCGACCGGGCCGGCCACCCCGACGGGCGGCACGCCCGCCGCGCCGCCCGCCGCACCGCCCGGCTACACCGCCGTCTACACCGGCACCGAACTCACCTCCCCCGACCACTCCTACGAGTTCGACATCAAGGCCGGCAGCCTGGCGCCCCAGGACACCGCGGCCTGGTACGTGGGACGCAGCGCCACCGAGTTCTACGTCCCCGAGGACAGCGACGCGTTCATCGCGCCACCGGGCGGCCGGCTCGACCCCGCCGACTGCCTCCGGGGCGTCGAGAGCCGACCCGACGCCGCACTCCCCTTCACCACTCTGGGCCCCGGCCGGACGTTCTGCGTCCGGGCCCAGGGCAGCCGGGACCTCGCCGTCGTCCGCGTGCTCGCCACCAGCACGGGCGACGGGCCGGTCAAGGTGTCCGTCGACTTCTACCGCCACGACACCTGACGCCGCCCGCTCCGCCCCCGCCCTCGGCCCCGCTCCCGGCCCGGGCCCCGCTGCGCACCGCCCGGTGTCGGCGGCGGTGCGTAGGGTGTCGGCGTACCGCACCCCCTCCACCGATCGGCAGGCCGCCATGCAGGATCCGTACTCCGACGTCCCGGAGCTCAACCTGATCGCCGAGTTGGAGCGCGAACTGGACGGCTCCTACGCCGCCGAGGGCTTCGCGCTGACGGACTACCGCGACGACTCCGGCCTGACCGCCGGCTGGTCGGCCGACCCCGCCTTCCTGTCCCGACTGGTCCCGTTCGCCCAGGCCAACGGCTCGGGCTCGATCTACGCGCTCTGGCGGGTGGACGACCGTTCGGACCTGGCCGCCCTGCCGGTGGTGGTGTTCGGGGACGAGGGCGGGCAGCACGTGGTCGCGCGCGACCTGCGGGAGTTCCTGCGACTGCTCGGGTACGACACCGAGATCTCGGTGGACCACGACAGCGCGTACTTCCACCGCCTCGACGACCACGAGCCGAGCGACGGCCATCCGGCCTACCTGGCCTGGCTGGAGGAGCGGTTCGGGCTGGCGCCGGCCGACGATCCCGACGAGGTGGTCGCGGCGGCGCAGGCCGAGTTCGGCGGGCCGTTCGCCGACTGGGCCCGGCCGTTCCTGGCGCACTGGGGGTGACCTCGGGGCCGCCGCCTGCCGGGCCCCTCCTACGGCGGGCGCGCGGGCCTGCCCCGGCCGGGCCGCGCAACAGCCGTTCGCTACCCGCCCGGTGGCGGTGATGGCACCATGTCAGAGGTCGAAGGTGGCGTGGAACCGAGGAGGACGCATGCTCGCCGAGTCGTTGGTGGCGCTGGCCGGTGCGGGAGGTACGGCCCTGGTCGGGGCGATGGCCACCGATGCCTGGCAGTCCGTCAGGTCGGGTGCGGCCGGGCTCTTCGGGCGCGACGGTGAGGGCCGGCACCACGCCGTCGCGACCCGGCTGGACCACGACGCCGAGTTGGTCGTACGGGCCGCGGACCCGGACCGGGTACGCGGCGCCCTGGCGCCCGCCTGGCAGGTCGAGTTGGAGTCGCTGCTCACCGAGCGCCCCGAACTCGCGGAGGAACTGCGGGCGTTCGTGGCCCGTACCGTCGCCTCCCTCCCCCGGGCCGCGCAGCACTGGACCCTGAACGTGACCGCCCGGGACCACGGCCGGGCCTACGGATCGCTCGGCGGCAACGTGGTGGTGCACGAGTCGGGGCGGGCCGAGCCGCCCCGGCCGCCGTCACCCGAGGGGGCGGCCGAGGGGTCGTCGTGAGGATGCCGGGAGACTCCGGCCCGCCGGACGGGCCGCCGCAGCGGATGGACCAACGGGTGGTCGCGGAGGCCGGCTTCGCCTACGGCGCGATCGGCGCGGACATCCACGTCTTCGGCGACGGCACACCCGTCTACCTGCTGCAGAACTGGCACCCCGAGGATCCCCCGGACGGCGACTGGCTGCGGGAGCTGCCGAGCCGGATGCTCAACGCCCGCTGGGAGGTGGTCGGTTTCACCGGGCGGGACGAGGAGCTCGCCGGGTTGCGGACCTGGTGCGCGCAGGGCCCCCGGCTGGCCGTCCGGTGGCTGCACGCGCCCGGGGGGCAGGGCAAGACCCGGCTGGCCGCCCAGCTGGCCCGGGAGTTGGCCTCGGAGAGCTGGAAGATCGTCACCGCCACCGAGGGCCCGGGCACCGTCCTGCCGCCGCCGGGCAGCCAGGATCTGCGCCTGGACGGCGCCGCCGGCCTGCTGCTGCTCGTCGAGTACGCCGACCGGTGGCCGCTGTCCCACCTGACCTGGCTGCTCAGCAACGCGCTGCTGCACCACCCGTCCGTCCCGGCGCGGGTTCTGATGATCGCCCGCGACACCGGACCCTGGCCCGCGGTCCGCGCGGCGCTGGCGGACCACCGGGCCGGCACCTCGTCCCAGGCGCTCGCCGCGCTCGGCGAGGGGGACGACCCCGAGGGCCTGCGCGGCCGGATGTTCACGGCCGCCCGGGACGGCTTCGCCGCAAGGTACGGGGCCGCGCCGCCAGGGGGGCCGCCACCCTGGCTGGACGGACCGGAGTTCGGGCTGACCCTGGCCGTGCACATGGCGGCGCTGGTGTCCGTCGACGCCCGGTCGACGGGGCGGCGGACACCGACCGACCTGGCCGGGCTGACCCTCTACCTGCTGGACCGCGAACACCTGCACTGGGCCCGCCGGTACGGCGACGGCACCCACCGGCTCGGCGGCCGGACGTCACCCGGGGCGCCCTGGGCCACCCCGCCCGGGGTGATGAACCAGGTGGTGTTCACGGCCGCCCTCACCGGCCCCCTGACGCCGACGGCCGGTGAGCAGGTGATCGGACGCCTCGACCTGGCCCTCCCCGCGGAACGCGTGCTGGCCGACCACGCGAGCTGCTACCCACCCGCCGATCCGGCCCGCGCCACCGTGCTCGAACCGCTCTACCCCGACCGCCTCGCCGAGGACTTCGGCGCCCTCACCCTCCCCGGCCACCTCGCCGACTATCCGGCCGGCCCGTGGGCGCCGCGCACCCTCCACGTGCTCACCGAAGGGCTGCCGCCGCCCGGCTGGGCCCGGCGCACCGTCAACCTGCTGGCCGCGGCCGCCGACCGCTGGCCGCACGTCGGGGCCGGGCACCTCTTCCCGCTGCTGCGCGAGCGGCCCGAACTCGCCGTCGAGGCCGGCAGTTCCGCCCTCAGTGCGCTGGCCGCGCTGCCGGACGCCCCGCTGGACGTGCTGGAGGCCGTGGAGTCGCGCCTCCCCGCCCGCGACCGCACCGACCTGGCCCCCGGGGTGGCCGACCTGGCCTGCGCGCTGGCCCGGCGGCGGCTGGCCCGGACGGAGGACCCGGCGGCGCGGGCCGCGATCCACGCCCGCCTCGCGAGCGCCCTGGTCGGCGCGGGCCGCTACCGCGAGAACCTCACCGCCCTGGAGGAGGCGGTCAGGCTCTACCGACCGCTCGCGGAGGCGGATCCGCAGGCCTTCGAACCGCAGCTCGCCATGGTGCTGTCCAACCTCGGTACCCGCCTCGGGCGGTACGGCCGGCAGCAGGAGTCTCTCGCCGTCTCCCGCGAAGCCGTCGACATCGCCCGGCGGACCGGCTTGCTGGACGCCGACGCCCCGAAGTCGGCCGGCGGCGCGCTGCTGGTCAACCTCGCCAGCCGGCTGCGCGCCGCCGGCCGCACGGTGGAGGCCCTGGAGACCGAGCACCGGGCGTTGGAGATCTTCTGGCGGCTGTCCGCGACCGACCCGACCCAGGCCGTCCACCTGGCACCCTGCCTGGTCAATCTGGCCTCGCTGCTGCCGCTGAACTACCTCCGCGGCGGGGGCGCGCTCGCGGCCCTCGAACAGGCCGTCCGGCTGAACCGACGCCTCGCGGCGGACGATCCGCGCCAGCACGAGGCGGGCCTCGCGTACGCCCTGACGGTGCTGGCCGGCCGCACCGTCGGCTACCACAAGCTGGCCGAGGGGTTCGCCGCGGCGACGGCGGGCAGGGCCGGCGGCCCGCCCGTCACCCCCGGCTGGCGGCAGCGGGCGGTGGACCTCGCCGCGGAGGCGGTGGCCGTCGACCGGCGCCTGGTGCCCGCGAATCCGGCCGTCATGGAGCTCCAACTGGCCGACGGGCTGCAGGTGCTGTACAGCGCCTTGGTCGCCGCCGACCGACCCGCGGAGGCCGCCGCCGCGCTGGCGGAGAGCACCCTGGTGCGGTCCCGCCTCACCGAACCGGACTCGGCCACCGCCGAGGACCCGACCGCGGAGAACCCGACCGCCGAGTGGGAACCGGCGGACCACCGGGCGCACACGATGGCGGGCGTCCGCGCCGGCGTCACCCTCTTCGCCTACCTGGCGGAGACCGACCCGCAGACGTACCGTGACGGGCTGGCCGAGGCCCTCCAACAGGTCACCGCCGCCGCCACGTTCGACCGGGCGGGGCTGCCCGACCGGGAGGCCGTCCTCCCCCGCTGGCGGCAGCTCGCGGACGGGGACCTCACGGCGTACGGCCCGGGCCTCGTCCGCGCGCTGGCCGTGATCCGCTCCATCCAGCGCACCGCGGGCCTGCACGAGGCCGCCGCGCGGACCGCCGAGGAGTCCGAGCGGTGGGCGGCGCGGATCGCCGTCGTCGAGGAGGAGAAGGAGCGGCGGCGCCATGCCGACCGGATCCCCTGGGGGACGACCGAGGACGTCGACCGCGAGGCGCACCGCCTCACCACCGCCGGAGACCTCGCCGGGCTCTGGGCGCTGACCCTGGCCGTCCCGCTCGCGGACGGCATCCGGCTCGCCCGTACGCTCCTGCACCGCCTGCCCACGCCCGACGCCACCGCCCGGTCGCTGGCGGAGCGGCTGGCGGCGGCGCAACCACCCGCGTTCCCGCCGCCCGCCGGCGTCGCGGCGCCGCGCACGGCGCTGCCGCCCTACTACGGCAGCGGCACGGGCATCTCCTTCGCCCACGGCCGGCCCGCACTCACCCTGCACGGCGTCCAGTCGGACGGCGCCTGGGCGCTCAACGCCCTCGACCTCACCAACGGCCGACTGAAGCGGCTCCACCGCGGAGACCGGTACGAATGGACGTCGGTGGCCTGCCTGGGCCCGCGCCGCGCCGTCGCCCTGCGCAGCCTGCCGGATCCCCCCGACGAGGAACTCGTCCTGCTCGGTCGCGGCGGCGGGCAGCGGCTCGCCTGGGGGGACGCCCTGCGCGGTGCCCGCGTGGCGGCCACCGCGGACGGGTACGTCGTGGGCCTGCGCCTGATGCGTGCCGTCCTGGTCGGCACCGGCGAGGACTTCCCCGTGTCGATCCCGCTGGCCGACACCGGGCTGCACCGCTGCGACCGCATCGCCGTCGACCCCTCGGGCACCCGGATCGCCCTCGCGGACGGCCGGCGGATCGTGGTCGCCGCGCTGCCCGAGGCGCGGGTCGTCGCCGCCACCGAGGTGGACGGCCCGGCGGAGCCCCTCTTCCTCGGCACCGACGGGCTGCTCACCGCCGGCGCGAACGGCGGGCTGCGCCGGTGGGAGCTGCACGACGGGGAGCTGTCGCCCGCCGGCGAGGTGGCGACGCCGATCCTGGAGTCCCTGTTCTCGGTGCCCGCCTGGCGGGTGGTGGGCGGTTGGACGTTCGACCGGCCGCAGTTCTTCGACTCGCGGACGCTGCAGCCGGTGCCGGAGCCTCCGGCGACCGCCGGGTTCCAGGACCTGAGCACGACCTGGAAGGCCTCCGCCGACGGCCGGTTCGTCGCGCACGGCGGCTGGCCCCCGCAGTCCGAGGCCCAGGAGGGGCCGCGCACCGTGTGGTACGACCTGCGGCACCCGCTGGCCTGGCTCGCCCGGCCCGCGGCGGCGGTCACCCCGGCCGACCTGCCGGCCCTGGAGGATGCCGCCCACCGCGCCGACCGCCGGCTCCGGCCGCTGCTGCGGCTCCTGCGGGACGTCTGCGTCCACCGCTTCACGGCGGGTCGGCCCGCCGGCTGAGCCCGTCCGGCCGGAAGCCCGGGAGCCCGCGGTGCCGGGCCGAACACCGGTGCCGGGCCCGGCGATCGGGTGCCGGGCCCGGCGGCGAGGGTGAGCGTCCGGGCCCGCCGGTGCGACGGCGGGCCCGGCCTGCTGCACCGTCAGGCGAAGGTGAACCAGTTGAGGTTGACGAAGTCGGCGGGCTGCCCGCTGTCGAAGGTCAGGTAGACGTCGTGGACGCCGGTGGTGCGGGCGATGTCGGCCGGCACGGTGCGCCAGTTCTGCCAGCCGCCGGTGGAGGCGACGGCGAAGCTCCCGACCGGCTGCGCGGTGCGACTGCCCAGCCTGACCTGGACCAGGCCGCTGACGCCGGCCGCGGCGCCGGAGGCGACCCGCGCGTTGAGGCGGGTGGCGCCGGCGCTGCCGAAGTCGACCGCCGCGTACCTGAACCAGACACCGTTGGCCAGGCTCCCCATGTCGGTGCCGCCGCCGCTGTCCGAGCAGGGCTCGGCGCGCCCTCCGGAGCTCGCGCTGAAGGCCTCCGCCTGGATGGTGCTGAACGCCCCCACCCCGGTGCCGCCGCCGGTGCCCGGGGTGCCGGTGGCGGTCGGCGCGGGGGTGGCGGTCGCCGTCGGCGCCGGGGTGCTGCCGCCGGCCGCCGCGCCGCCCACGGAGATGGTGAACAGGCGGGGGCTCCCCGACTGCACCTTGCCCTCGAAGTCCACGCCGCCGGGATGCACGTCGTCGTACGGGAAGGCGTAGCCCAGCCCGTCGGGGGTCGTGGTGTGCAGGATCCGGGCGTAGTGGTTGGTGCGGGGGCGCGCGTAGAAGGCGGCCGGGTTCTCGGCGGTGGGCTGGTTCGGGTTGTCCAGCAGGGTGGTGCGGTTGAAAGCGGCGGCCAGCCGCGCGCTCAGGTTGCCCATGACGTCGTTGCCGGTCGTGAAGGGCGCGTCGCTGCACGAGAAGATGGCCCGGGTGGAGGGCCGGCCGAAGCTGCCGACCCCGGGGAAGGTCAGGGTGTCGCCGTTCACCCGGCCCGTCACGGCGCCCCAGGTGAACTGGGTGTCGATCCGCAAGTCGGTGGAGCGGTAGCGGTTCCACACGTCGTCGACGTAGCTGTCGAAGTAGCCCGCGAACAGCGACGTGTTGCCCCGGATCGCCAGGTTCGGGCTGAGCACCCGGAGGTCGGCGCCGTTCCTGGTCACGATCAGGCGGCTCCAGTCGCTGCCGTCGGCGGCGGACTGGGCGCGCAGCGCGGCGGCGACCCGGGCGATCCCGTCGCCGGGGAGGCCGCGAACCGTCTGGGTGGCCTCCCCGGTCTCCAGGCGGAAGGAGATCGGGAGGCCGACCATGTCGACGAAGGTGATGTTGGCGTACAACTGGTCGCTGTTGTAGGTGAACTCGCAGAAGTCGTGCCGGACGTCCACGTTCGGATCGGTGGGGTTGCTGACGGACGGCAGGGCCAGCCCGCCCCCGCGGTTCGTCAGGAAGGTGAGCTTGGCACCGACGGAGAAGTAGATCCGCCCGCTGTCCAGCCGGGGCAGGGTCACCCTGCGGGCGGCGGCCCCCGGCTTGTTGAGGGCGATCGCGCAGTCGACGCCCAGCGGCGTGCCGTCGTTCGCCGGGGCCGGCGGGTGGTGCAGGGTCGCCCCGTCGGACTGGATGAAGGCCCAGTTGCCGCCGGCCGAGGGATCGCGGCCCAGTACGTAGGCGTACACGGTGTCGCTGCCCGTGGTGCTGACCAGGTCGAGCGGGAGGGTGGTGAGTGTGGAGGCGGTGGCGGACGACTCGATCCACTTGGCGGCCGCGGGCACGGAGAGGGCCAGGGCGGCGGCGCCGGCGAGGAGCTTTCGGCGGGACAGCGGCCGATGGTGACGGGCGGTCATGGCAGGCGCTTCCTTAGGTCTGGGGGTCGGGCGCAGGGTGTCGGGCGCAGGGCGTGGAACCGCGGGCCACGCGGCGCCGGTGTGGGGTCCGGCGGCCGGGTGGTGCGCCTGGGCGATGCAGGTGAGGGCGGTGCGGACGGGGGCGGGCCGGCCGGGGCCGGCGCCGCCGGTGATCAGCCGAGTGTCCACTTCTGGTTGGCGCCGCCGGTGCACGTCCAGATCTGCAGCCGGGTGCCGTCCGCGGAGGAGTTGCCGCGGGCGTCCAGGCACTTGCCCGAGCCGGTGTTGGTGAGGTCGTGCGCGGCGGTGTACGTCCACTTCTGCGCGCCGGTGCCGTTGCAGGTGTAGAGCTGGACCGCAGCCCCGTCCGCCGTCGAACCGCCGTCCACGTCGAGGCACTTGCCGAGCGCGCGGACCGTTCCGTCGGTGCCGACGGTCCACTGCTGCGCCGGGTTGCCCGAGCAGCCGTGGAGCTGGACGGGTGTCCGGTCGGCGCTGGAGGCGCCGGCCACGTCGGCGCACATGCCGCCGATGCCGCGGATCGCACCCGTCCTCGCGGGCGCCGTCGAGGAGTTGTTCCAGGCGGAGGCTCGTACGTAGTCGACGGTCATGGTCTGCGGGAGCGAGGTCGAGCCGTCCGGGCTGCCGGGCCAGTCGCCGCCGACGGCCAGGTTGAGGACGAGGAAGAAGGGGTGGCCGAAGACCCAGGTGTGGCCCGCGGCGTCGGCCGGGGTGCGGGTCTCGTACGCGACGCCGTCCACCGACCAGGTGATGGCGGTGGGGCTCCAGTCGACGGCGAAGACGTGGAAGTCGTCGGCGAAGGCGCGGCCGTCGGGCAGGGTGTAGGCGGCGCCGAGGCCGCCCGCGCCGGAGTAGCCGGGCCCGTGGATCGTGCCGTGCACCGTCCCCGGCTCGCGGCCGATGTTCTCCATCACGTCGATCTCGCCGCTGTTCGGCCAGCCGGCGCTGCCGAGGTCGTCACCGAGCGCCCAGAAGGCCGGCCAGATCCCCTGCCCGCGCGGGATCTTGATGCGGGACTCGAACCGGCCGTAGGCCTGGGTGAAGGTCCGGGCGGTGTTCAGCCGGGCCGAGGTGTACGTGCACGGCCCGTACCAACAGGTCAGCCCGGAGTCGGAGTTGGGGCGTGCGGTGACCACCAGGTTGCCCCGGCCGTCGAGCGCGGCGTTGTCGGTGCGGTTGGTGTAGTACTGCAGTTCGTGGTTGCCGTTGCCCGAACCCCCGGTCTCCAGCGTCCACTTCGCGGAGTCGGGAGCCCGGCCGGCCGGGCCGTCGAACTCGTCGGACCAGGTCTGCGCGGTGGTGGCCGCGCCGGCCTGCGAGGTACCGGGGCTCGATGCGGAGTAGGCCCCCGCCAGCACCAGTGCGGAGGTCAGTGCAAGCACGACTCCCCCGAGCGACCATCGACGTGCACGATGAGCAGCCATGGCAGTGCGCACCCTTTCGTAGGGATTCGTCCAGGACGGTTCCGGGTGGGTCCACCGAGGGGGCAGGGAGCCGCCGCACAGGGACCGCCGCCGTGAGAGCGCTCTCTCATCGGCTCCACCCGTTCCGTGGGCCCAGATGCTACGCACGGCCGGTCGGCCGGGACAACGCCGACGTTCGCTGACGCATGGCCGCTGACCTGCGACGACACCGTTGAAACGCAGCCCGTTAAGGCGCCCTTAGGGCGGGCTTGACCCCTGCCGAAGGATCGGCGGCCCGCGATCGCGACGGCACGTGTACTGCCGAGTAGCCGAACGGGTGCACGAAGGGCCGCGCGCCGTCGGCGTGCGGCGATCACCGGGCCGTCGGATCACCTCGGGTGCACCGGCGAAGGATCCTGACGGTCCGTCGGCGGCCTTCGGCGACCCGGGGCCGGAGCGGGCCCGCCTGCCGGGCGGGAGGCCCGCCGCGGCATCCGCCACCCGCCGCGCGGGGCCTCGGGGTTGCACCCTCCCACCAGTCGTCGAGTCAGGACCGTTGACAAAGTGGTCACTTGATAGAAACCTGTCACCCTGACAGCGCAAATAATTGACCAAGGAACGCAAAAGGCTTTCGCAAGCGTTGTCATTCTCCGCCGAACCCCTGGCAAACGGCTCGGCGGGCCCTCTCCCACCCCGTCAGACCGGCGCACCGCAACGCCCGTCCCGTCACCCGACTCCCCCGGCCCGAAGCCCTCGGCGACCGGCGGGCCCGGTCACCCGACGGGCGCGGCGCACGACTGCCCGGCACACGAACCAGAGGACTCCCACACCATGAGATGGAAACACCACGGCCGGCGGCTGATCACCGGCACGCTGGTCGCAGGTCTGGTCACCCTCGGGCTGACGCCCCTGACGGCCGCCCACGCGGCCACCGGTCCCAACCTCGCGCTCGGCAAGCCCGCCACCGCCAGCGGCGCCAACGGCGGCTACCCGGCCGGCAACATCACCGACGGCAGCCAGGCCTCCTACTGGGAGAGCCCCTCGGGCACGTTCCCGCAGTGGGTGCAGGTCGACCTCGGCAGCAGCATCAGCGTGAACGAGGTGGCACTGAAGCTCCCCTCGTCCTGGGGCGCCCGCACCGAGACGCTCAGCGTCCTCGGCAGCACCGACGGCGCGGCCTTCAGCACGCTGGCCGCCTCCTCCGGCCGGGTGTTCGACCCGTCCGGAGCGAACACCGTGGGCATCGCCTTCCCGTCCGCCACCGTGCGCTACGTACGGGTGCAGGTGACCGGGAACACCGGGTGGAACGCCGGGCAGATCTCCGAGCTGGAGGTCTACGGCCAGGGCGGCGGCCCGGTCGACCCGCCGGTCACCGGCTCGAACCTGGCGCGCAACAAGCCGATCGAGGCCTCCTCGACCACCCAGAGCTACACCGCCGCCAACGCCGTCGACGACAACACCGCCACCTACTGGGAGTCGGCCGGGTTCCCGTCGACCCTGACGGTGAAGCTCGGCTCCAACGCGGACGTCGAGGCCGTCGTGGTCAAGCTCAACCCCGACCCGGCCTGGGGGGCCAGGACGCAGGCGATCCAGGTCGAGGGCCGCGAGCAGTCGGCGACCGCCTTCACGGCGCTGCGCGCACGGGCGGACTACGCGTTCAGCCCGGGCAGCCAGAACACCGTGACGATCCCGGTGACCGGCCGCTACGCCGACGTCCGGCTCACCTTCTCCTCCAACACCGGCGCCCCCGGCGCGCAGGTCGCGGAGCTCCAGGTGGTCGGCACCGCCGCGCCCAACCCGGATCTCACCGTCACCGACCTGACCTGGTCGCCCACCGCCCCGAGCGAGGCGGACACCGTCACCGTCAACGCGACGGTGCGCAACGCCGGCACCGCCGCCTCCCCCGCGACGACCGTCAACGTCAGCCTCGAAGGCGTCGTGGCCGGTTCGGCCGCGGTGGGCGCGCTGGCCGCCGGCGCCTCGGCGACCGTGCCGGTCGTCGTCGGCAAGCGCCCGCAGGGCAGCTACACCGTCTCGGCGGTGGTCGACCCGACCGACACCGTCGCCGAGCAGGACAACTCCAACAACAGCCGGACGGGCGCGGCGAAGCTCACCGTCACCCAGGCCCCGGGCCCCGACCTGACGGTCACGGGCATCGCCACCAACCCGGCCTCCCCGGCCGTGGGGGCCTCGGTCGGCTTCACCGTCGCGGTGCAGAACCGCGGCACCACCGCCGTGGCCGCCGGCACGGTCACCCGGCTGACCGTGGGCTCCACCACGCTGAACGGCACGACGGGGGCCATCGCCGCCGGCGCGACCGCGCAGGTGCCGGTCAGCGGCACCTGGACCGCCACCAGCGGCGGCGCCACGCTCACCGCCACGGCGGACGCGACCGGCCTGGTCGCCGAGACCAACGAGAACAACAACGTCTTCGCACGCTCGGTCGTGGTCGGCCGCGGCGCCGCGCTGCCGTACACCGAGTACGAGGCGGAGGACGCGCAGTACAACGGCGTCCTGCTGCAGTCGGACCAGAAGCGCACGTTCAGCCACACCAACTTCGCCACCGAGTCCTCGGGCCGCCGGTCGGTGCAGCTCAACTCCCAGGGCCAGTACGTGGAGTTCACCTCCACCAACGCCTCGAACTCGATCGTCGTGCGCAACTCGATCCCGGACGCCGCGGGCGGCGGGGGCCAGTCGGCGACGATCAGCCTCTACATCGACGGCACGTTCAACCGGAAGCTGACCCTGTCCTCCAAGTACAGCTGGCTGTACGGCAGCACGGACAGCCCCGAGGGGCTCACCAACACCCCCGGCGGCGACGCGCGCCGACTGTTCGACGAGGCCAACGCGCTGCTGCCGCAGTCGTACCCGCCGGGCACGAAGTTCCGCCTCCAGCGGGACGCCGGTGACAGCGCCGCCTACTACATCATCGACCTGGTCGACCTGGAGCAGGTCGCCCCGGCCGCCGCCCAGCCGGCCGGCTGCACCTCGATCACCGCGTACGGCGCCGTGCCCAACGACGGCATCGACGACACCGACGCCATCCAGCGGGCGGTCACGGCCGACCAGAAGGGCGAGATCGGCTGCGTGTGGATCCCCGCCGGCCAGTGGCGGCAGGAGCAGAAGATCCTCACCGACGACCCGCTGAACCGCGGCCAGTTCAACCAGGTCGGCATCAGCAACGTGACGATCCGCGGCGCGGGCATGTGGCACACCCAGCTCTACACGCTGACGGCGCCGCAGGACGCGCACGGCATCAACCACCCGCACGAGGGCAACTTCGGCTTCGACATCGACGACAACACCCAGATCTCCGACATCGCGATCTTCGGCTCGGGCACCATCCGCGGCGGTGACGGCAACGCCGAGGGCGGCGTCGGCCTCAACGGCCGGTTCGGCAAGAACACCAAGATCAGCAACGTCTGGATCGAGCACGCCAACGTCGCCGTCTGGGTCGGCCGCGACTACGACAACATCCCCGCCCTGTGGGGTCCGGGCGACGGCCTCGAGTTCACCGGCATGCGCATCCGCAACACCTACGCCGACGGCATCAACTTCGCCAACAGCACCCGCAACTCGACCGTCTTCAACTCCTCGTTCCGCAACACCGGCGACGACTCGCTCGCCGTCTGGTCCAACAAGGCCGTGAAGGACCAGTCGGTCGACATCGGCCACGACAACCACTTCCGCAACAACACCGTCCAGCTGCCGTGGCGCGCCAACGGCATCGCGGTGTACGGCGGTTACGGCAACACCATCGAGAACAACATCGTCTCCGACACGATGAACTACCCCGGCATCATGCTGGCCACCGACCACGACCCGCTGCCCTTCTCCGGGCAGACCCTGATCGCCAACAACGCGCTGTACCGCACGGGCGGCGCCTTCTGGGGCGAGCAGCAGGAGTTCGGCGCCATCACCCTGTTCGCCTCCTCGCAGGACATCCCCGGCGTCACCATCCGTGACACCGACATCTACGACTCCACCTACGACGGCATCCAGTTCAAGACCGGCGGCGGCTCCACGCCGAACGTCCAGGTCAGCAACGTGCGGATCGACAAGTCCGTGAACGGCTCGGGCATCCTCGCCCACGGCGGCGCCCGCGGCTCCGCCACGCTCAGCAACGTCACCATCACCAACTCGGCCCAGGGCAACGTCCTGATCGAGCCCGGCTCGCAGTTCGTGATCACCGGGACCCCGAACACCCCGGCCCCGTAACGGCCCCGGCGCCGTAACCGCCGTACCGCGGCACCGCCGCATCAGTTGAGGGCCTCCGGGCCGTGGGATCCGCGTCCACGGCCCGGAGGCCCGTGCGCTTCCCGCGAACCCGCGTCCCGGGCGCCGCCGATCCCCAGCGCAGGCGCCGGGGCCGCGACGGGTCGTACCGTGGTGAGCGGGGCCGGCCGCGGAACGGCCGGGCGCAAAGGCGCCGTTGCCGACGGAACCGCACGGGTGACGGCCGGCACCGAAGCCGGACGGACACCGCTCCGAGGCGGAGTCCGCCCACCGCCCGGTTCGGCCGGATCCGGCCCCGCGCCCCGGGAGCCTCCGACGGGGCATGAGGGCGAAGCACGCCGACCATCGGGACGGAGCGTGTCCGGCACCGGGGCGGCAGCAGGGAGCGTGGCGCCGATGGACCGGTCACCCGCAGTCGGCGCGTGGTTGCGCCGCCGCGATCCCCGGCTGACCGCCGTGCACCGCGCCCTGCGGGTCACCCTGGTGGCCTGCGCGGCCTTCTACGCCTGCCGGTACGGCCTGCACGACGACACCATGGCCACCTACGGGCTGTTCGCCGTGGTCGCCGCCGGTGTCCTGTCCCAGCTCGGCGGCGGCGCCGCGGACCGCGCCCGCACCCTGCTCGCGGTGCTGCCGGCCTCGTACCTGCTGGTCACCGCCGGGACGTTGCTGGCGGTACGGGCCTGGTCGGCGGCGCTCGGCATGCTGGTCATCGGGTTCGCCGTCGCGTACGGGTCGGTGGGCGGGCCGCGGCTGGTCGGACTGGCCAACGGGCTCCAGCTCTTCTACATCCTGCCCTGCTTCCCGCCCTACGCGCCGCAGGCGCTCGCCTCCCGGCTGGCCGGGGTCACCATCGGGCTGGTGCTGCTGGCCGGTGCGGAGCTCGCCCTCTGGCCGGAGCGAAGACCCCTGCGCTACCGCGACCGGGTGGCCCGCGCGGCGTACGCGGTGGCGCGCCTCGCCGACGGCGCGGCCCGGGCCTGCACCGCGCCGGACGCGCCGACCGACCGCACCGACCCCGCCGAAACCGGCCGGAACCGGCGCGCGAGTGAGGGCGCGGACGAACCCCTCGCGGCGAGCCGGACGGCGGTCGACCGCCTGCGGCCGTCCCGGGTCCCCGTCCTGGAGCGCCCCGCGTCCGCGGGCGCGGTGGACCGCTCCCTCACCCACTGCGCCGCCGCCCTGCGCTACACCAGGACGCAGCTCGCCCGGGTGGTGACGCTGGACGCGGCGGGCGGCCCGACCCCGGACACCGCCGTCCTGCTGCGGGCCACGGCCGAGGCGCTGCGCGAGGCCGCACCCGGCGTCCGCGCCCAGGCGGCGCCGCCCCGAACCGACCGGCTGGAAGAGGCCATCACCGTCTTCGAGACGGCCCGCGCCGCGCCGGCCGAGGCCTCCTGGCCCGCCTCGCCCGAGGCCGCCGAGGCGAAGCTGCGGCTCGGCTGCATCGCCCTGGACGCCGCCGAGGGCGCCCGCTTCCTGCTGCTCGCCGTCCGGATCAGCCGCGGCGCCCCCGTGCCGCCGGGCCCGCACCCGACCGACCGCCGGCGCAGCCCGTTCTGGTACGCGCGGGTGTCGGCGCCGATGCTCTGGTGGCACCGGTTCCGGGGGCACCTGACCCCACGGTCGGTGTACTTCCAGAACGCCCTGCGGATCGCGCTGGCCCTGGCCGCCGCCCGGCTGGTCGCCGGCGCCCTCGACCTCTCCCACGGCTTCTGGGCCCTGCTCGCCACCCTCACCCTGATGCGCACCTGCGCGGCCGACACCCGGATGACGCTGCGCCCGGCGCTGACCGGCACGCTGCTCGGCGCCCTCGCCACGGCTCCGCTGCTCTTCGCCGTCGGCGAGCAACCGGCGTTCTACGCGGCCGCCCTGCCCCTGGTCATGCTGGCGGCCTTCACGGCCGGGCCGCTGCTCGGCGTGGCCTGGGGGCAGGGGCTGTTCACCGTGGTGGTCGCGATGATCTTCACCCAGCTGGCCCCGACCAGCTGGCGGCTGGCCGAGACCCGGCTGATCGACGTGCTGATCGGCGCCACCGTGGGCACCCTGGCCGGCCTCTGCGCCTGGCCGCGGGGCGCGGGCAGCGAGCTGCGGCGCTCGATCGCCGGACTGCTCGCCGACAGCGCCCTGGCACTGCGGGAGACCGTCGCCCTGGTGTCCGGTACCACCGACGGGACGGGCGCGCTGCGCCGCACCCAGCACACGCTGTTCCTCGCCGAGGCGTCGTACGCCCAGTTCCAGGCCGAACGCCACGACCCGGCGATGGACGGCCCCAACTGGCAGGCCGCACTGGTCGCCTGCCAGCACACGAGCCGGGGCGCCGAACAACTCCTCACCCGCTGCCCGCCCGGCTCGCTCGCCCCCTGGCCCCGGACGGTGGGGCAGCTGGAGCAGGACGCCCGGCGGGTGGCGGCCGCCTTCCAGCAGCAGAGCCGCGGGCTGCTGCTGAAGCGCCGCCCCGACCGGGCGGACCTGCGGATCACCGAGGCCGGCGAGGTGCTCCTCGGCGAACGCACCCTCACCGCCCATCCGCCCGCCGACCCGCTGCTGCTCGACGCCACCGACCTCAGCGTCTGGCTGAGCGGCCTGCTCGACGACCTCGCGGCCGTCTCGCCGCCCGACCCCGAGCCCGAGCCGGCGGCGGCGAGCCGCCCACCGTGACCTGAACGCCCACCCGTCCAGGGCCGCCGACAACGCCGAGCCTGGCCCTGACAGGGCCAGGCCCCGGACCGGCACGGCCGGGGAGAATGGCCCCATGAGCACCTCCACGACCGGCCTGGGCGCCTTCCTGCTGACGCGCCGCTCCCGCCTGCTCCCCGAAGACGTCGCCCTGACCCGGTTCGGCGGCCGGCGCCGGGTCGCCGGTCTGCGCCGCGAGGAGATCGCCCAGCTCGCCGGCGTCAGCGTCGACTACTACACCCGGATGGAACAGGGCCGGGTGCCCAACCCCTCGCCGGCCGTCCTGGACGCCCTGGCCCGCGCGCTGTGCCTGGACGCGGACGAGACCCGGCACCTGCACACCCTGGCCCGGCCCCGCACCGCCCAACGCCGTACCCCGCAGCCCCGGCCCGAGCAGCAGGTCCGCCCGATGCTGCGGCGGCTGCTCGACGAACTGCACGACCTGCCCGCGCTGGTCATGGGCCGCCGGATGGACATCCTGGCCTGGAACTCCGCCGCCCTCGCCCTGTTCGGCGACTACTCCGCCCTCGAACCCGGCCGGCGCAACCTCGCCCGGATCACCTTCCTCGATCCCGCCTCCCGCGAGCTCTACGCCGACTGGACCGACTGCGCCCGGGGGAACGTCGCCTACCTGCACCTGGACGCCGGCCGCAACCCCGACGATCCGCAGCTGGCCGCCCTGATCGGCGAACTGTCCGTCAAGAGCGCGGACTTCCGCCGCTGGTGGGCCGAACACCCCGTTCAGGACAAGACCTCCGGGGTCAAGCACTTCCGCCACCCCCTGGTCGGCGACCTCGACCTGACCTACGAGACCCTGCGCGCCGCCGACGATCCCGACCAGGCCCTCATCACCTACGCCGCCCCGCGCGGCACCCCCCACCACGACGCCCTGCAGATGCTGCTCGCCTGGACCGCCGACGGCGCCACCGACGACCGCCACGGCACCGCACCCGCCCCGCTGCGCCCGCGCGCCGCACCCTCCGGCCCGGCGGACTGACCGCCCTTGCGGGCAGGGGCCGGACCGTCCGCGGGGGCACCGACCGCGGGCCGCGACGCGGTGGCCGGCCCCCCGGCACGCGCTGAGCGGGAAGCTACGATGCCGACATGCCCGCCTCGCAGACCAGCACGCCGCCGCAGACCGCCCCGGGCGCCCGCCCGCGTCCGCAGCCGCTGCTGACACCGTCCGGCCTGCCCGCCATCACCGACTGGTCGCTGGACCCGGCGGTCCGGCACCTCAACCACGGTTCGTTCGGCGGCGTCCCGCTGGCGGCCCAGCGGGCCCAGGCCGCGTACCGGGCGACGATGGACGCCAATCCGTGCGGCTGGTTCCCGATGCTGCACGAACGGGTCGCCGCCGCCCGTGCCGACATCGCCGCCCACCTCGGCGCCGATACCGCCGCGACCGCCCTGGTACCGAACGCCAGCGCGGGCGCCGCCGTGGTCTTCGCCGGGGTGCCGGCCCGGCCGGGCATGCGGATCGTCACCACGGACCACGGCTACGGCGCCGTCGTGATGGGCGCGGAGCGCCTGGCCCGGCGCTGGGGCGGCTCGGTGACCACCGTGCGGATCCCCCTCGACGCCACCGAGGACGAGGCCTACGAAGCGGTCGCCGCCGAGATGACGCCGGACGTGGCGTTGGTCGTCATCGACCAGATCACCTCCGCCACCGCCCGTGAACTGCCCGCCGGCCGGGTCGCCGCGCACGGCCGCCGGCTCGGCATCCCCGTGCTCGTCGACGCGGCGCACGCGCCGGGGCTCGTGGCGGCGCCGCTGGCCGGCGTCGACGCCGACTTCTGGGTCGGCAACCTGCACAAGTTCTCGTGCGCGCCGCGCGGCACGGCGGCCCTGGTCACCTCCGGTCCGCACACCGACGCCCTCCACCCGACGATCGACTCCTGGGGCGCCCGGCTGCCGTTCCCCGAGCGCTTCGACCACCAGGGCACCCTCGACGTCACGTCGTACCTGGCCGCACCGGTCGCCTTCGCCGCCGTCGAGGAGCACTACGGCTGGGACGAGGCCCGCCGGTACCTCACCGAACTCGCCGACTACGCCGAGGACATCGTCGCCCGGGCCCTGTCGGAGGCGACCGGCGCCGACGCGTCGGCCGAGGTCGGATGCCCGGTCAACGGCCTGCGCCTGGTGCGGCTGCCCGAGGGGCTGGCCACCGACCACGCCGACGCCCACGCGCTGCGGCAGGAGCTCTCCGCGCGCCTGGGCGTCGAGACCGCCGTCACGACCTTCGGCGGCCGGGGGTTCGTGCGGCTCTCCACCCACGTCTACAACACCGCGGAGGACTTCGAGGACTTCGTCGAGCGGTGCGTGCCGTTCCTGGTGGCACGCGCCCGCGCGACCGCCGGACGCTGACACCCGGGGCGCCCGGCCGTCACCCGGGGCGTCGGCGTACGCGCGCCCGGACGGCCACGGCGACGCGGTTGCGGGCCGCCGGACCGGGCAGGAGCCCGGACCCGAGCGGGACCGCAACCGCGTCGGCTCCGACCCGCGGCGGGATCAGCCCTCGGCCGGGAGCTCGTAGACGTGGTCCGGGGTGACGATCGAGGTGATCGCCTTCGCGAACAGGGTGCTCGGCTCGAAGCCGTCGTGCAGGATGTCGGTGTTGAGCAGGATCACCATGGTGGCCTTCTGCTCCGGCAGGTACATCGTCACGCTCTCGTAGCCCGGCAGCGAGCCGTTGTGCCCGATCCAGCCGTGGGTGTCGAACAGGCCCAGGCCGTACCCGGCGCCGTCGAAGCCGGGCACCGTGATGAACTTCTCCCGCTCCGCCTGGGTGGCCGGCGAGAGCAGGGTGCCGGTGGCGACCACCCTCGCCCAGCGGTGCAGGTCGCTCAGGTTGGAGATCATCGCGCCGGCCGCCCAGCCCCAGCTCGGGTTCCAGTCGGTGGTGTCGGCGACCTCGCCGGTCAGCGTCTGGTCGGTGTACCCGTGCGCGTGCGGTGACGGGAACTCGGCGCCCGTGGGGAACAGCGTGCGGCGCAGGTGGGCCGGGCCGGTGACGCGCTGGTGGATGAAGTCGGCGAGGGGGGTCCCGCTGAGCTTCTCCACCAGCAGGCCGAGCAGGATGTAGTTGGTGTTGGAGTACTGGAACGCCGTGCCCGGGGCGAAGACGTTCGGGTGGCGGAAGGCGTACGCCAGCAGCTCCTGCGGGGTGAACGGCCGGGTCGGGTCGCTGAGCAGGGCCTGCACGAAGTCCGGGTCGGCGCTGTACGAGAACAGGCCGCTGCGCATCTCCAGCAGCTGCCGGACGGTGATGTTGCCGCCGTCGGGCACGCCGTCGAGGTAGCCGGCGATCGGGTCGTCCAGCCCGACCAGCCCGTCGTCGACCAGCTCCAGGACGGCGGTGGCGGTGAAGGTCTTGGTCTCGCTGCCGATCCGCATGTTCAGACCGGGCTTCATCGGCGCCCCGGTCGCCTTGTCGGCCACGCCGGTGGAGCGCACGTAGCTGCCGCGGCCGGGGAACCACAGTCCGACGGTCACCCCGGGGACGCCGGTCTCCGCCTGCGTGCGCGCGATCGCCTCGTCCAGCCGGGCCACCAGGGCGGGATCCAGGCCGTGCGGCGGGCAGTCGTCGGCGTACGGGTCGGCGGTGCTCGCGGCGGCCGACGTCGCGGTGGCCGACGTCGGGGCGGCCTGGGCCGGGAGCGCGGTCAGGGTCAGCGGGACGAGCGTGGACAGGGCGAGCAGGGCGGTGGTGAGCCTGCGGGTGGGGGCGCGGCGCATGGCGGGCGTCTCTTCCTGGGGGTGGGGGACCTTGGGAGCCCAAGGTCATCACCCGCCCCGACCTCGGGGCCCCCGCCCGAGGCCCCCGCCCGGCGAGTCCACCCGTACGGACCCGGCGCGGGGAGTCCGTCCGTCCGGACCGGGCGCGGGGAGGGACGGATCCGTCCGGCGATCCGGTCGGGCGGGCCTACCCGCGTGCGGTCACCGCCGCGGCGGGGCGGCGGGCGAGCACGTGGGCCAGGAAGCGCTGCGTCGCCGGGAGCCCGGCGAGGGAGGAGAGGTCGGGGGCCGCGACGGACACCTCCGGCGCGGGGAGCGTCCCCGGGCGGGTCAGGACGAGAGCCGCCCGCGCGTGGTGCTGATGGGACGGCTCCCAGCCCGCGGGCTCGAAACCCTGACGGCGCAGGTACTCGATCGCGGGGAGCGCCCCACCCCCGTCGACGATGTCCTGCTCGACCACGATCCGGTCGCTCAGCCCGGTGGAGCGGTGCGTTCCGTCCGGCCCGACGACGTACGGGACGGCGTCCACGGGACGCCCGGTGAGGGCGGGCCGTCGGCTGAGCAGGTAGCGGGACTCGACGGCCGGGTCGGCGGCGGCGAGCTCGCGCAGGTGCCCGGTGAGCAGCGGGGCTCCGGCGGGAGGCTCGGGCGCGGGCGCGTACCGGGGCTCCACCCCGCAGGTCTCGGCGAGCATGGCGCCGAACAGCCGTTGCGCGGGGTGGTCGGGAAGTCGGATCCGCTGGGCACGCACCGCGGTCCGCCAGGCGGCCCGGTCGAGCGGGAGGCAGGTGCTGACGAAGGGTTCGGCGGCGGTGCGGGCGACGATGTGGGAGTACCCGGCGTGGGTGGGCACGCAGCCGTCCTGCGCGAGCAGTCCGGCCAGGAGCGGGCCGACCGGTGGCCGGCCCGGCGCCGCGCGGGCCACCCGGGTGTGGGACACCACGTGGCCGGCGCGGCCCAGGTGGTCGACCGCCCAGAGCAGCCGCGCGCGCAGCAGGCCCGCTGCCAGGCGGGGTTCGGCGCCCGGCCGCTTTCCGGTCCGCCCGACCTCGTGGCGGCCGCCCTCCGCCCCCGGGAACAGCGGCTCGATCCTGGTGAACCGGGTGGTGGCCGTGACCGCACCGCGGTCGTCGAGGAGGACGAGCAACCGGACGCGGCCGTCACCGACGGCGTCGGCCAGCCGCCGGGCCTCGTCGGCGAGGGTCTCCGGCGCCCGGCCGTAGACCTGGGCGAGCAGCCCGACCACCTGCCCGGACACCCGGTGCAGTTCGGTCCGGCCGAGTCGCGACACGTCCTCGGGCAGGGCGAGTTCGTAGCCGCGGGCCCGGTAGGCGGCTCGGATGTCCGCGGTCTGCCGGTCGCGGCGGCGCCGGACTTCCCCGCCCGGCGTGCTCTCCACCCCCGGCTCCTCAGCCGGCCGTGGCGCGGATCTTCTCCACGCAGGCCGTGACCGTGAGCGCGGCCGACGGCCCGAGTGCCGCCGGAACAGCGTGTCCGCCTCGCATGATTCCGTCTCTCCGTCCAGTGCCGGGGGTTGCCGCTGCTGCCGGGAACAGGCGGCGGTCGGTGCCCCGGCGTCCGGCTGACATGCTGGCACACGGGTACGACGGCGATCAGCCGATCAGCCTGATCCTCACCATATGTGATGATCCGTCAATCCGGTTCATCGTCACGGACCGGCGGACGGAGCCCACGGACGCGGCCGGCTCACTCGGCGACCGGGGGGTGGTCACCGCGCGAGCCGGCCGCTCCGGCCCACTCCCGATCAGGAGGCGAGGAACTGCTCCACGGCGCCCAGGGTGAGGGTGTCGGTGAGGAAGCCGATGTGGGTCTGGCAGGCGACGAGGTGGTTGGTGGCGCCGCTCAGCGCGGTGCTGGTGTAGGGCAGGATCACGCCGTCGCACGGCGAGTACCAGGTGGCGTACCCGGTACCGCCCGGCGTCTCGTCCCCCGACGTGACCGTGGCGAGGAAGGCGGAGCCCGGGTACATCTCGACGCAGGACGCGTAGACCAGGCAGGCCGAGGCGTAGGTGGTGCCGTGGTTGGCGCCGGCGATCGAGGCCAGGCGGCGGACGGAGGGCTGACCGCCCAGCTGCTTGACGTACCAGTCGCTGACCAGGCCGCCCATCGAGTGGTTGACGATGTCGACCTGCTTGGCACCGGTCCTGGCCAGCACCTGCTTGACGTAGGCGGCCAGGTTGGCGGCACTGGTCTTGTTGGACTGCGTCCAGTCGTAGTCGAAGGCGAACAGCTCGCCGCCGCCGTAGCCGCCCGCCTGGAAGACGGCCTCGGCGGTGGTCCAGTTGGAGGAGCTGCCGCTGAAGCCGTGGACGAAGACGACCGGGGTGTGGGCGGTGGCGGCGCCGGCGGCGGGCAGCGCCGTGGTGAGACCGACGGCGGTCAGTGCGGCCAGCAGGAGTGCGGGTATCCGTTTCACAGGGGCTCCCTGTCGAGTGGGTGGTGGCAGCAGTCTCGGGGGCGGCCCGGGCCGGCGGACCGGTGGAATCACCGGTCTTCGTGGTTGTCATGGGCAGAACCGCGTGCCGGCCTATTCCCCTCGCGGCAACCCGGGGCCGACACTGGCGCCATGGACGCTGGGCCGACGTGGCGCTGGGCGCCCGGACAACCGCTGCGCGGACGCGAGCACGAGTCCGCGGCGCTGGCGGACGCACTGTCAGGAGCACGTGCCGGGCACGGCGAAGCCGTCCTGCTGGTCGGTGATCCGGGGGCGGGCCGCACGTCCGTGCTGGCCGCTGCCGCGCGCGCGGCGACCGGCTTCGCCCCGCAGTGGGTGGCGGGCACCGAGGCCGAGAGCGCGACCGCGCTGGCCGGGCTGCAGCGGCTGCTCCTGCCGCTGGCCCCGCGGATCCGGGAGCTGCCCGCCGGCCAGGCGCGGCTGCTGGACGAGGTGGCGGCCGGCCCGCCGCCCGGGCCCGGGGAGTCGGGTCTCGCGCTCGCCGTCCTCGGCCTGCTCGGCCGCGCGGGCCGGGAGCGGCCGGTGCTGTGGTGCGTGGACGACGCGCAGTGGCTGGACGCGCCCACCCTGCGGGTCCTGGGGTTCGTGGCGCGTCGGCTGGTGGGCCTCCCGGTCGTGCTGGCGTTCGCGGCCGAGCCGGGCGGCCGGGCGGTGGCGGAGCTCGGCGACCTCCGTACAGTGCCGCTGGACCCGCTGCGGCCGGGCGCCGTGGCCGAGCTCCTGGCCGACCTGGGCGGCCGGCACTGGGAGCCGGAACTGCTGGGCGAGATCACGGACCTGGCCGAGGGCAATCCCCTGGCCCTGGTCGAGCTGGCCGCGTCGGCGGCGGCCGGTTCACCGGGGCCGCCGGCACTGCCCCCGGCCGGCCGCCTGCGGGCGCGCTACCGCCGCCGGCTCGGAGCCCTGTCCGCGGCGGCCCGGGGTCTGGTGTGGCTGGTCGCGATCGGGGACCGGCTGCCGGTGGCGGAGCTGCTGGCGTCCGCACGGGCCGCGGGGGCCGGCCCTGAGGCACTCGACGAGGCGCGCGCCTCGGGGCTGGTGCTGCTGGACGCGTCCGTGGCCACGGTGCCGGGACGCCTCGTCCGGTCCTGCCTGCTCGCCGACGTCCCGCTGGCGGACCGGCAGGCCGCCCACGCCGCACTGGCCCGGGCGGCCGGCCCGCACGCCTCGCCGCTGCTGCGGGCGGTGCACCGACTCGCCCTCGCGCAGCAGCCCCTGGACGACCTGACGGCGGCGCTCGACCTGGCGGCCGCGGCGGCCCGCGGCGCCGGCGACCCCGGCGCGTCCGCGGCCGCCCTGGAGCGGGCCGCCGAGGTGCTCGCGCACCCGCAGGACCGGGCGCGCTGCCTGGTCACGGCGGCGGCCGACCGGCTGGCCGCGGGCGACCCGCGGCGCTCGCGGGCGCTGCTGCGCCGGGTACCGCCGCAGGGCGCGGCGCCGGCCACCGGCGGCCTGCGGATGCTGGTGCGGGGCGAGATCGAACTCCGGGACGGTGTACCCGCCACGGCCCACCGGGCGCTCTGCCGCGCCGGGGCCCTGCTCGCCGGCGCCGCCGAGCGCGGGCCGAGCGTGCGCGCGCTGGTGCTCGCGGGTGAGGCCAGCTGCCTGGCCGGTGACTTCCGGGGCTACTTCGAGCTCGCCGAACGCGCGCGGTCGATGCGGCGCGAGGACGACCCGCCGCAGGTACGGCTCGGCTTCGACCACATCGCCGGGATGGCGGCGACCTACCAGGGGCGGCACCACGAGGCGACCCGGGCCCTGCGCAGGGTGGTGCGGCTGGCCGAGGCGGTGCCCGACCCCGAGTCGGCGATCTGGGCCAGCCAGGCCGCCTACACGCTCGGTGACGCCCGGCGGGCACACGCCCTGGCGGTCCGTGCGGCCTTCGCGGCCGGGGAGCTCGGCGCCGTCGCCCTGGTGCCGGGGGCCCTGGTGTACCAGGCCCTCGCCGCCCTGATGCTCGACCGGCACGCCGCGGCCGAGGCGGCCGCCACCGAGGGGCTGCGGCTCGCCGAGGCCACCGGGCAGCGCAACCTGGCGGTGGACCACGTGGCCGTCCTGGCCCTGTCGGCGGCGCTGCAGGGCGACCGCGCCGCCGCCGCGCCGCGGCTGAGGGCCGCCGCCCCCGAGGTGGCGACCCGCGAGCTCGGCCGGCCGAGCGCCTTCAACTGCTGGACGTCGGCCTGCCTGGACCTCTCCGACGACCGACCGGCCGACGCGCTGGACCGCTTCGCCCGGATGGCGTCGGGCGCGGGGCAGACCAACCTGGCGATCAGGGGGATGGCCGCCCCGCACTTCGTGGAGGCGGCGGCCCGCTGCGGCCAACGGGCCAGGGCCGAGGGGGCGCTGCGCTCCTTCGAGGCCTGGGCCGCGAGCTCCGGCAGCGCCGCGCGGCTGGCGCTGGCGCACCGCTGCCACGGGCTGGTGGCCGAGACGGACACGGTGGCGGAGGAGCACTTCCGCGAGGCCCTGCGGCTGCACCGCGACGACGACGCGGCCCTCGAACTCGCCAAGACCGAGTTCTTCTTCGCCCGCCGGCTGCGGCGGGCCCGCAGGCCGAGCGCCGCACGCGGCCTGCTGCGTGACGCGGTCGCCGTCTTCCAGCAGTTCGACGCGCGGCCGTGGGCGGACCGGGCCACGGCGGAGTTGCGGGCCGCCGGCGCCGGCGTGAGCCCCGCCGCCGTGCCCGCGGGGACGGACCTGACCGCGCAGCAGAGCCGGATCTGCGGCCTGGTCGCCCGCGGGGCGACCAACCGGGAGATCGCCGACGTGCTGCTGCTCAGCACTCGTACCGTCGAGTACCACCTGCGCAACGTCTTCAGCCGGCTCGGCGTGCGCTCCCGGGTGGAGCTGGCGGCGCTCTTCCACTGATCCCCCGCCCGGAACCCCGCCTGATCCCCGCCCCGGAACCCGCCTGATCCCCGCCCCCGAAACCCCGTCGCCGGCGGGTCGGCCCCGGCAGTAGGGTCACCGGCATGTGGGTGGGACTGGTGGGACTGGTGGGGCTGGACGCGGTCGACTGGGCGTCGTTGAGGCACAACTACGGGTCGGCCGAGGAGCTGCCCGGCCTGCTGCGCCGATCCGCGGGGCCGGATCCGCAGGACGCGGAGGAGGCGGCGGCGGACCTGCTGAACAACCTCTACCACCAGGGCGGCTGGATCTGCCCGGCCGCGCCGGCCGCGCTGCCGTTCCTGCTGCACCTGGCGGCTGGGCCGAGCGTGCCGGTCCCGAGCCGTCGCATGGTGCTGGAGCTGGTGTGGCGCCTGGCCGCGGAGGCCGGGCGGGTCGCGGAGCGGTTCCTGGCCCCCGACTGGCAGCCGGCCTGGGAGCGGACCCTTCCGCAGGTGCTGGCCCTGCTCGCCGATCCCGAGCCGGAGATCCGGCGGGACGCGGCCCGGGCCCTCGGTGCCTGCGGCACTCCGGGCGAACGCGTACTGCCGGCGCTCCTCCGGTGCTGGCGGGCGGAGACCGATCCGGCCACCCGACTCGACCTCGTCCTCGCGCTCGGCGACGCGGCCGGGCGGGAGCCCGGCGGCGCACCCGCCGTCGAGGCCCGCGCTCTGCTCCGCGGGCTGCTGCACTCTGCGCAGGCGCAGACCCGCCTGGCGGCGGTGCACGCGCTCGCCCCGACCGACCCCGGGCTTCCGGTCCGCCACCTCGACCAGCTGCTGACGGCCGTCCGGGCCCCGGACGTCGAGGTGTGGCGCGCTACCAGTGCGGTGGAGGCCGGGATCCTGGGCGTCCAGCACTGGACGGCGGCGCTGTTCACCGGTCCGTTCACCGCGTTCACGCTCGGCCTGCTGGACGACCACCCCGACGCCGAGCAGCGGGCCGGCGCCCTGGCCCGGGCGGGCGGCCTGCTGGCGCGTTGGCGCTCGCCGGGCGCCGCGCTGCTGCCACGGCTCGCCGCACGGTTGGACGACCCGGCCCCCGAGGTCCGGTTCCGGGCGGCCGAGCTGCTGGCCTGCCTCGGCCCGGCCGCCGCGGCCCACGCCGACCGGGTCGCCGCGCTGCTCGGCGACGACTCCGCCCGAGCCACCCGGGGTCGGGAGACGGTGGCCGAGGCCGCCGTGTGGGCCCTGGCCCGGATGAACGACCCGCGCTGCCTGCCGGAGCTGGTCGAGCTGCTGGCTGCTCCGCGCTCCGGCTTCGCGTCGGCCTCCGCCCACTACCCCGCCACCGCCGGCCTGCACCACTGCGTCCTCCCGGCCCTCGACGAGGTGCTCGGCCCGCTGGCCGACCACGCCGGGCTGCTGCTGCCCGCGATCGCCGAGCAGCTCGACGTCACCCGCACGGACGCCCGGACGCTGTACCGGCTCTGCCAGGTGCTCGCCGAGTGGGGGCCCGCCGCGGCGGCGGCGGTGCCGCAGCTGCTCGGCCTGCTGGCGGACGACCGGACCTGGGCCGCCGCCGCGGAGGCACTGGCCGGGATCGGGCCGGCGGGGATCGGGGCGCACGACCTGCTGGCGGCCCGATCGCACGACGGCGGACCGCAGGCCGAACTCGCGGCCTGGGCCTGCTGGAAGGTCGGCGGCGATCCCGGCCCTGCCCTGGAGGCCCTCGGGGGCGCCGTCGCCGGGGAGTCCGTCCGGCACCCCGAACTGCGGATGCTCGCCGACCTCGGCCCGCTCGCCGCCCGCCACGCGGACCGGCTGCGGACGCTGGCCGCCGACCCCGACGCCTGGACCCGGGTCCAGGCGGCGCACGCCCTGTGGGCCGCGACCGGCGACACCGCGGTCGCCGTCCCCGTCCTGACGACCGCCGTCGAGGGGCTCGCCGACGGGACGTACCTGCCCGTGATGCTCCCCGCGCTGCGCCACCTGGTCCGGATCGGATCCCCCGCCGGGCCCGCCGCACGGCTGCTGCGCGAGGTGCCGACCCGTGACGAGCGGCTGCACTGCAACGGCGGCTGGCGGGGATTCACCGAGGACGAGGCCGTCCGCGCCGCCGTCGGGGAGCTCCTCGCCCTGGTCGGCTGAGGCGGCTCCGCTCCGCCCCCGTCCGAATCCGGTCGCGCGGCCCGGGAGGCGGCATCGGGGTCCGCAGGCAGAGAATCGGTGGGGAGGCGGAGGGCGGTACGGGTCCCGGCCGGCCGCCGCCGGGTGCGCGGTGGTCCGTGACCGGCGGGACTGCGACGCGCAGGGGTCGGCGACAGGCAGGAGCCCGCACCGGGGCACGGGCCGGCGACAGGCAGGGGACAGCGATGGCCGAGAGCGGCGAGGCACCGAGGACCGTGATCCTCACCGTCGACGACGACCCCGGCGTCTCACGGGCCGTCGCCCGGGACCTGCGGCGCCGCTACGGGGGCTCGCACCGGGTCGTCCGGGCCGAGACGGCGCAGTCCGCCCTCGACGCGCTGCACGAGATGAAGCTGCGCGGCGACCTGGTCGCGGTGATCGTCGCCGACTACCGGATGCCGCAGATGAACGGCATCGAGTTCCTGGAGCGGGCGATGGACGTGTTCCCCGGCGCCCGCCGGGTGCTGCTCACCGCCTACGCCGACACCGGGGCGGCGATCGACGCCATCAACCTGGTGGACCTCGACCACTACCTGCTCAAGCCGTGGGACCCGCCGGAGGAGAAGCTCTACCCGGTGGTCGACGACCTGCTGGACAGCTGGCTGGCCTCGGACCACCGGCCCGTGCCGGAGACCAAGGTGGTGGGCCACCGCTGGTCCGCGCACTCCTCCGAGGTCCGCGAGTTCCTCGCCCGCAACCAGGTGCCGTACCGGTGGTACCCGTCGGACGAACCGGAGGGCGAGCGGCTGCTGGCCGCCGCCGGCGAGGACGGGCGGCGGCTGCCGCTGGTGATCACACCGGACGGCCAGGTCCTGGTCGAGCCGGACCCGCGGGAGCTGGCCGGACGGGTCGGGCTGGCCACGGCGCCCTCCGCCGAGTTCTACGACCTGATCGTGATCGGCGGCGGGCCCGCCGGGCTGGGGGCGGCCGTCTACGGCGCCTCCGAAGGCCTGCGGACCGTGCTCGTGGAACGCACCGCGACCGGCGGCCAGGCCGGCCAGAGCTCGCGGATCGAGAACTACCTGGGCTTCCCCGACGGCGTCTCCGGGGCGCAGCTGACCGAGCGGGCCCGCCGTCAGGCCGCCCGGTTCGGCGCCGAGATGCTGACCGCGCGCGAGGTCGTCGGCCTGGAGGTCGACGGCCCGGCCCGGACGGTCCGGTTCGCGGACGGCTCGGCGATCGCCGCGCACACGGTGATCCTGGCGACCGGTGTGTCCTACCGGCAGCTGGAGGCGCCCGGGGTGGCGGAGCTCACCGGGCGGGGCGTCTACTACGGCGCGGCGCTGACCGAGGCGGCGGGCTGCGCGGGCAAGGACGTGTACATCGTCGGCGGCGCCAACTCGGCGGGTCAGGCCGCGGTGTTCCTCGCCAGGGGCGCCCGCTCGGTGACGATCCTGGTGCGCGCCGCCGACCTGACCCGGTCGATGTCGTACTACCTCGTCCAGCAGATCGCGGAGCTGCCGTCGGTCACCGTCCGCAGCGGCACCGAGGTGGCGCGGGCCCACGGGAGCGACCACCTGGAGCGGCTCACCCTGCGGGACACGGCCACCGGCGCCACCGAGCAGGTCGACGCCCAGTGGCTGTTCGTCTTCATCGGCGCGGCTCCCCTGACGGATTGGCTGGAGGGGGTGGTGGTCCGGGACGACGCCGGTTTCGTCCTCGCCGGTCCTGACCTCGCGCCGGGCGGCGCGCTGCCGAAGGGCTGGCCGCTGGAGCGCGTCCCCTACCACCTGGAGACCAGCGTCCCCGGGGTGTTCGTGGCCGGCGACGCGCGGTCGGAGTCGGCCAAGCGGGTCGCCTCGGCGGTCGGCGAGGGGGCGATGGCCGTGATGCTGGTGCACCGCTACCTGGAGAGGCTGTGACGGCGTGACCCGATCGGTGTCCCTCTGCAGTCCGGACGAGCTCCGCACGCTCTTCCTGTTCGAGCGGCTGAGCCCCGAGCAGCTGGCCTGGCTGTGCCGCGAGGGCCGGGTGGAGAGCTGGGACGCCGGGCCGGTGTACGCCGAGGGCGACCCGGCGACCTGCTTCTTCGTACTGCTCGACGGCACGATCGTGCTCTCCCGACGGGTGGGCGTCGACGACGTCGAGGTGAACCGGACCTCGCAGCGCGGCGTCTACAGCGGCGCGTTCCAGGCCTACCTGGGCGACCGGGTGCCGCAGGTGTACAACAGCTCGCTGCGGGCCGTCGAGCCGTCGCGGTTCTTCGTGCTCTCGGCGGACTCCTTCGCGGGGTTGATGAGCGACTGGTTCCCGATGGCGGTGCACCTGCTGGAGGGGCTGTTCCTCGGATCGCAGGTGGCCAAGGAGGCGATCGGCCAGCGGGAGCGACTGCTCGCGCTGGGATCGCTGTCCGCCGGCCTGACCCACGAGCTGAACAATCCGGCCGCCGCCGCGCTGCGGGCCACCGCAGCCCTGCGGGAGCGGGTCGCCGGCATGCGGCACAAGCTGGGCAAGATCGCCGGCGGCCTGCACCCGCAGGAGGGTCTGGACGCGCTGATCACGCTGCAGGACGCCGCCGTCGAGCAGGTCGCGGCCGTCAAGGCCGTCTCGCTCGGCCCGCTGGAGGCGGCCGACCGCGAGGACGCGGTGGAGGACTGGCTGGACGAGAAGGGCATCGCGGACGGGTGGCAGCTCGGACCGGCCTTCGTCCAGGCCGGTCTGGACCTCGACTGGCTGCGCCGGGTCGAGGACACGGTCGGCGCGCCGAGCCTGGAGGGCGCGCTGCGGTGGCTGCACTACACGGTGGAGACCGAGCTGCTGATGAACGAGGTCGAGGACTCCACGACCAGGATCTCGGACCTGGTGGGCGCGGCGAAGCAGTACTCGCAGCTCGACCGGGCCCCGCACCGGGTCGTCGACGTCCACGAACTGCTGGACAGCACGCTGCTGATGCTCTCGGGCAAGATCCCGGCGGAGGTGAGCGTGGTCCGCGAGTACGACCGGTCGCTGCCCCCGGTGCCCGCCTACCCGGGGGAGCTGAACCAGGTGTGGACGAACCTGATCGACAACGCGCTGTCCGCGATGGCGGGTTCGGGGCGGCTCACCGTGCGCACCGCGGTCGACCACGACAACGTGCTGGTGGAGTTCGGCGACACCGGGCCGGGCGTGCCCGACGACATCCGCGACCGGATCTTCGAGCCGTTCTTCACCACCAAGCCGGTGGGTGAGGGGACGGGTCTCGGCCTGGACATCTCCTGGCGGATCGTCGTCAACCGGCACCACGGGGACCTCCGGGTCCGGTCGGTGCCGGGCGACACCCGCTTCCGGGTGCTGCTGCCGATCACCACCCGGGAGCCGGATCCCGCGGCAGGGGCGGCGGATCCCGCGGCAGGGGAGCCGGCGGAGCCGGCCGGGGAGTCAGCTCCCGCCGACACCGGCACCGCTGAGGGCCCGGCCCCGGCCGCCGGTTGACCGAAGCCGTCCGGGCCGTCCTCCCGGCCGCAACGCGTCACCCCTCGGCGTGGAGTCGCGGCAGTACGCGGTCGGGCGCCTTCTGGACCGGATGCACCTCGACCTGCCGGCCCTCCGGCAACCAGTCCGCTCCGCGGCCGAGTTCGACGGCGGCGGCGAAGAGCGCCTGCGTGTCGAGGCGGTGCGACCCGTCCTCGGCCGGCTCCTCCTGCATCACCGCGTCGGTGACGGGGACGGAGACGTAGGCCTCCTCCACCGTCGTGCGCTGCAGCCGGACCGAGATCGAGTAGCTCGTCATGTCTCCCCCGGAGTCGACCACCGCGGACCGGAACCGCCGAAGTCGAACCTACCGGCGGGGTGGGGCCGTCCGCAGCCGATCGTCACCAGTCCTCGACACCGTCGCCGCCTCGGTCGGATGACGGCACGACCTTCCGGCGCGCCCCGCCGGGTGCGTACGTCACGATTCGACGGCCGGGGGCGGGGGCGTCCTTGTGCGGGCGCCCGGCATGCCATTAACTACCGGTGCTAGTTGTGCCAGACGAGGGAGCGCCCGTGCGACCACCGGCCCCGGCTCCGCCCGCCACCGCCCCGACCACCGACCACGCACCCGCCCGCCGGCCCGCCGGCCTGCCGGAGCACCCGCCCGCCCGGCGCCCCGTCCGGAGCCGGGCCGACACCGAGGCCGAACGGCTGCTGCGCCGCACGGCCCACTGCCTGCTCGACGAACTCGACGGCCTCGCCCGGGAACTGGCCGCGCTGATCACCGAACGGGAGCCCGCCTACCGGCCCGCCGGCGGCGGCACCGAGGAGCTGTACCTGGAGGTGCGGACCTCGCTGGAGAGCTCGGTCCGCACCCTGATGGACCCGGCCGGCACCTGGGAGAGCGCCAGACGGTGCTCCTGGCGGATCGGCGCCGGCCGCGCCCAGCACGAACTCCCCCTGGACGCACTGCTGCACGCCTTCCGGCTCGGCGGCGGGCTGGTCTGGCGGCGCCTGGTCGAGACCGCCACCCGGCGCGAGCCCGAGCACGCCCACCTGCTGGTGCACAGCGCCGCCGGCATCTGGAGCTTCGTCGACGAGCACTCCGGCCTGATCGCCGAGGCCTACCGGGCCGTCGAGAGCCAGAGCGCCCGCGAGCACCGCGAACGCGCCCGGGCCATGCTGCGGTCGCTGCTGGACGGCACCACCCGGATCGCCGACCTCGCGACCGTCGCCGCCGCCCTCGACCTGCCCGGGCGCGGCCGGTACCTGGTCGCCGCGCTGGCCGCCCCGGACGGCCCCCGGCACCGGCCGCGGCCGGCCGAGCCGCCCGCCGAGCCGCCGGCGGGCCTGCGGATCCTGCGGCACGTCGGCGCGGAGCGCGAGTACGCGCTCGTCCTGCTCGCCGACGGCGTCGAACCACCGGCGGTCGCGGCGCACCTGGGCCGGCAGCGGGCCTACCGGGTGGGCATCGGGCCGGTGGTCGGGGAACTCGCCGAACTCGGCGCCGCCCGGCGCGCCGCCGACATCGCCCTGCGCACCTGCACCGGTGACGGCGACGTCGCCGTCCTGCACGAGCGGCTGCCCGCCGCCCTCGTCGTCTCCCTCCCCGACCTCGGCGCGGCCCTGGTGGCCCGCGCCCTCGGCCCCGTCCTCGAACTCGACCACCCTGAGCGCGAGTCCATGCTGACCACGCTGGTGGCCTGGCTCGACTGCGCGGGCTCCGCCCAGCAGGCGGGCGCCCGCCTGTACTGCCACCGCAACACCGTCCTCAACCGGCTGCGCCGCTACGAGCAGCTGACCGGTCGCGACCTGCACCACCCGCGGGACGTGGTCGAGCTCTCCCTCGCCCTGGACTCGCACCGGCTCCGCGCCGCCTGACCGCCCTGCCTGACCGCACCGGCTGACCGCACCGGCCGACCCGGCGCGCGACCCGGGCCGCCGGGGGCGGCGTCGCCACGCGCCGGCCGCCCACACGACGGCCGGCGCCCGCGCTCCCCGCCCGGCACTCTCCCGCACCGGCACACCCCCGTGACAGCACCGGGGCCATCTCTGGTCGGCGTCACAACCGGGCCCGCCCGGCGCTGTGCGGCCGCAACCCATCCCGGCTGCGCCGTGGCTCCGGCCGCGCCGCCGTGGTGTTCTGCCGATCGTCCGCAAGCCGGGCGGACACCTGCCGCCCCGGCGCCTCCCACCCTCCCGAACGGCCGCGGCCGCTGCCCGCCCGCTCGGATCCAAGGAGCACCATGAGCCCACCCCAGCCGCCCGCCGCGCTCGGCATCGAGGACCTGCACGTCGTCTACGGGCGCGCCGTCGAAGCGCTGCGCGGCGTTTCCCTGGAGGTCCCGGCCGGCCGGATCGTGGCCCTGCTCGGCTCCAACGGGGCCGGCAAGAGCACCCTGCTGCGCGCCGTCTCCGGCACCCTCGGCCTGCGGGGCGGCGCGGTGGTGCGCGGCACCATAAGGCTCGGCGGGCGGGCGCTGACCGGTGACCCGGCCCTGGCGGTGCGGGCCGGGGTCGTCCAGGTGCCCGAGGGCCGCCGGGTGTTCGCCGGCCTCACCGTGGAGGAGAACCTGCGCGCCGGCGGGCTCGGCCGGGGCCGCCTGGGCGCAGCCGCCCGCCGGCAGGCCTACGAGCGGGTCTTCGAGCTGCTGCCGGTGCTGGCCGAGCGGCGCCGCCAGCGGGCCGGGCTGATGTCCGGCGGCGAGCAGCAGATGCTCGCCATCGGGCGGGCCCTGATGGCCGGCCCGGGCGTGCTGCTGCTGGACGAGCCCTCCCTCGGCCTGGCACCCCGGATGGTCCGTCAGATCGGCTCCATCGTCCGGGAGATCAACCGGCAGGGCACCTCGGTGCTGCTGGTGGAGCAGAACGCCGCCATGGCGCTCGCCGTCGCGGACCGCGCCTCGGTGCTGGAGAACGGCCGGGTGCGGCTGGAGGGCCCGGCCGCCGAGCTCGCCGCCGGCGAGGAGGTGCGGCGGCTCTACCTCGGCTCCGCCGAGGCCGCGGCCGATGCCCTCGACCCGGGCGAGGTCGGCACCGGGCCGGCGGCCCGCCCCGCGCTGAGCAGGTGGACGGGTTGAGCGCGCCGGTCCCCCGCCTCACCGTCCGGGACGTCACCGTACGGTTCGCCGGCCTGACCGCCCTGGACGCCGTCTCGTTCACCGTGGAGCCGGGCACCGTCCACGCGCTGATCGGCCCGAACGGCGCCGGCAAGTCGACCTGCTTCAACGTGCTGTCCGGGGTCTACCGGGCCGCGTCCGGCAGCGCCGAGTACGCCGGCCGCGACCTCACCCGGCTGGCGCCGCACCGGATCACCGGTCTGGGCGTCGCCCGGACCTTCCAGAACATCGTGCTCACCGAGGGCAGCGTCGCCGACAACCTGATGCTCGGCCGGCACCGGCTCACCCGGGCCGGCTTCACCTCGACCGCGCTGCGGCTGCCCGCAGCCGTCCGCGAGCAGCGGCGGCACCGGGCGCGGGTGGCCGAGATCGCCGGGTTCCTCGGGCTGGCGCCGTACGTCGACCGGCCGGTCGGCTCGCTGCCGTACGGCGTGCGCAAGCGGGTGGAGATCGCCCGGGCGCTGTGCACCGAACCGCGGCTGCTGCTGCTCGACGAGCCGGTCGCCGGGATGAACCCGACCGAGCGGCTCGCCATGGCGGCCACCGTCGCGGCCGTCCGGGACGACCTCGGCATCTCCGTCCTGCTGGTCGAGCACGACATGGGGATGGTCATGCGGCTCGCCGACACCGTGACCGTCCTGGACTTCGGCCGGCGGATCGCGGACGGCCCCCCGCAGGCCGTCCAGCAGGACCGCGCGGTGATCCGCGCCTACCTCGGACCGGAGGAACCCGCATGACCACCCTTGCCGAGACCGTACTGAACGGTGTCGCCCTCGGATCGGTCTACGCCCTGATCGCGCTGGGCTTCGTCCTCGTCTTCAAGGCCTCCGGGGTGATGAACTTCGCGCACGGCTCCGTGCTGCTGCTCGGCGGCTGGACCACAGCGGCGAGCCACGGCGCGCTGGGCTTCCCGCTCGCCGCGCTGCTGGGCGCGGCGGTCGCCGCCGGCGCCGGCGGGCTGCTGTACCTGACGGCCGCGCGGGGGGTGCGCGGCGCCGGGGTGCACGTCGCCACCATCCTGACCATCGGCGTCGACCTGGTGCTGGTGACGGCGCTGGCCCGTGGCATCGGCGCCGACTACCTCGCCACCGGCGACCCCTGGGGCACGGCGGTCGTCCGGCTCGGCGGGGTGTCGGTGGCGCAGTCCCGGCTGGCGGGCGTCGCGGTGTCCGCGCTGCTGATCGCGGCGTTCTTCGCGGCCTTCCGCTGGTCGCGCTGGGGACTGGCGATGCGGGCCGCCTCCGCCGACCAGGAGGCCGCCGCGCTGATGGGGGTGCGGCTCGGCCGGGTGCGGCTCACCGCCTGGTGCGCGGCCGGGGCGCTGGCGGCGGTGGCCGCGGTGTTCCTGGCGGCCTTCCCCGCGCCGGGGCTGGACCGCTCCACCGGCCAACTCGCCCTCGCCGCCTTCCCCGCGGCGATCCTCGGCGGGATGGACTCGGTGCTCGGCGCGCTGGCCGGCAGCGTCGCGATCGGCCTGGCGGGCGCCCTCGCCACCGGCTACCAGGACAGCCTCGGCGCGCTGGGCGAGGGCCTGCCCGGGATCGCCCCGTACCTGGTGATGATCGTGGTGCTGCTGGTGCGGCCCGCCGGACTCCTCGGCTCGAAGGAGACCTCGCGTGTCTGACCTGCTGTCACCACGACGGACCGGCTGGGCCGCCGGCGCCGTGCTGCTGGCCCTGCTGCCGCTCCACGCCGACGGCTTCTGGCTGCAGAGCGGGCTGTTCGCGATGGCCGCCGTACTGGGCGCGATCGGCCTCAACCTGCTCACCGGCACCGCCGGGCAGCTCTCGCTCGGCCACGCCTTCTTCCTCGCCGTCGGCGCGTACGGCTACGCCTGGTTCGCCGGTGAGCCCGCCGGCGGCGGCGCCGGGCGGGTGTCCGGGCTGGGACTGCCACCGGTGGCCGCCTTCGTCCTCGCGATCGCGCTGGCCGGCGCCGCGGGCGGCCTGTTCAGTCCGATCGCCGGCCGCCTGCGGGGCATGTACCTCGGGGTGGCGACCATCGCCCTGGTCTTCCTCGGCCAGCACGCGATGCTGAACGCGCCCGCGGTGACCGGCGGCTTCAACGGACGCGCGGTGCCGCCGATGGAGGTCCTCGGCTTCTCCTTCAGCGACTCCTCCCCGCACGGGCTGACGGTGCTCGGCGTCCCGTTCGGCGGCGTCGAGCGGCTCTGGTACCTCGGCCTCGCCCTGGTCGCCGTCGGCCTGTTCACCGCGCACGGCCTGCGGCAGGGCCGCCCGGGGCGGGCCCTGGCCGCCATCCGGGACAGCGAGACGGCAGCCGCCGTGACGGGAGTGCCGGTGGCCCGCTACCGCTGCGCGGCCTTCGTCGTGTCCTGCCTGTACGCGGGCGCCGCCGGGGCGCTGACCGCCCTGGTCTTCAGGCGCGTCGTCCCGGACCACTTCGGGCTGGCGCTGTCCGTCGACTACCTCGCGATGATCGTCATCGGCGGCCTGGGCTCGGTGGGCGGCGCCGCCGCCGCGGCCGTGCTGGTCTCCCTGCTGCCGCAGGTGCTCAGCACGTACGCGGACCGGCTGCCGCTGCTCGCGCCGACCGGCTCGGACGGCTTCGGCGCCACCCCCGGCGAGGCCGCCCGCTACCTGTACGGCGCGGCGATCGTCCTGATCCTCGCCTTCGCACCCGGCGGGCTGGCCGGCCTCGCCCGCCGCCGGCGCCCGAACTCCACCGCGCCGCCGGCGCCCGCCCGTACCGGCGCGCCCAGCCCTGCCACCCAGCCCTCGAACGGCAAGGAGCCGACCTCGTGAAGCGCAACCGACTCGTCAGATCCGCCGCCGCGGCGACCGTCCTGCTGCTCGCCGCCACCGCCTGCAGCACCAAGGCCGACACCTCCGCGGAGCGGATCGGCAGGGGCGGCGTGGCGATGGGGCCGGGGGTGACCGACAGCACCATCACGCTCGGCGCCCTCACCGACCTCACCGGTGTCTACGCCTCCCTCGGCAAGAGCATCGTCAACGCCCAGCAGCTGTGGGCCGAGCAGACCAACAAGGCCGGCGGGATCTGCGGCCGTACGGTCGAGATCAAGGTCAAGGACCACGGCTACGACGTGCAGAAGGCCGTCGCCGCCTTCGCCGAGATCGAGCCCGGGTCCGCGATGCTGACCCAGGTGATCGGCTCCCCCGTCGTCGCCGCCCTCAAGCAGGACATCGCGGACCGCAGGATCCTCACCCTGCCGCTCGGCTGGTCGTCCACCCTGCTGGGCCAGGAGTACGTCCAGGTGGTCGGCCCGACGTACGACATCGACATGGTCAACGGCATCGACTTCCTCTCCCGCAAGGCCGCCCTCGCCTCCGGCGACCGGATCGGGCACGTCTACTTCGAGGGCGAGTACGGCGAGAACGCCCTCGCCGGGGCCGAGTACGCGGCCGCGCAGCACGGCTACCGGATCGTCGGCCAGAAGATCAAGGCCACCGACACCGACCTCGGCGCCCAGGTCACCGCGCTCCGGCAGGCCGGCGTCAAGGCCGTCCTGATCAGCGCCGGACCCAAGCAGACCGCCTCCCTGGTCGGCCTCGCCGCCGCGCAAGGCCTGCTGGTGCCGGTCCTCTCCAGCGCCCCCGGCTTCGCCCCGCAACTGCTCGACAGCGCCGCCGCCCCCGCGCTGGAGAAGCTGCTCTACCTGACCAGCGGCTACCCGGCGGCCAGCGCCGAGACCTCCCGGATGCGCCAACTCGTGCTGGACTACCAGGCCCGGTACCCCGGCGCGCCGGTCGACAGCGGCGTGGTCAGCGGCTGGGTCGCCGCGCAGGTCGCCGCCGAGGCTCTGAGCGACGCCTGCACCACGAAGAAGCTGACCCGCGAGGGCATCGCCGCCGCGCACCGCGGTCAGAAGGCCCTGAACATCCTCGACGTGGCCTTCGACTTCACCGACGCCGCGAAGCCCTCCACCTACGCCTCCTTCGTGCTGCGGCCCTCCAAGGAGGCCACCGGCGGACTCGCGGTCGTCGAACCCGCCCACGAGGTCGCCGCCGGCCGCGGCTACCCGCTGCCGAAGGGCTGACCGGCTCCCGACCCGGCCGGCCGGGTCGGGCCCCGCACCCGGCCGGCCCGCCCGGCTCCCGAGCCCTCCCCCGTACCGCCGCAACCCCTGACCACGACTCCCCCGAAAGGGCCTTCCGTGACCCTGTCCCTCGCCTGCGTCCTCGCCGAGGCCGCCCGCAGGTACCCAGACCGCACGGCCGTCGTCGACGGCCCGCTCCACGAGACCTACGCCGCGCTCTGGGCCGGCGCGCTCGCCCGCGGCGCGGGCCTGCGCGAGCTCGGCGTCGGCCCGGGCGACCGGGTGGCGCTGATGGTGCCCAACACCGTCGACTTCCCCCGGGCGTACTACGCGATCCTCGCCGCCGGCGCGGTCGTGGTGCCCGTCCACCTGCTGCTCACCCCGGCCGAGGTGGCGTACGTGCTCAAGGACAGCGGCGCCCGGCTGCTGGTCGTCGACCGCTCGCTCGCCGGGGCCGGCGCCGAGGCGGCCTGGCTGTCCAGCGTCCCGGCCGTCAGCGTCGGCGTCCCCGCCGACGAGGCCCGCAGCGGCCCGCCGATCGCCCGGGAGGACGTCCCGCACCCCGACCCGGCGTGGGGCGGCGTGCTGCCCCGCCTGGAGGACGCGGCCGCAGCCGCGGTACCGCTCACCACGTACGCCACCCGGCAGCCCGGGGATCCGGCGGTGATCCTCTACACCAGCGGCACCACCGGACGGTCGAAGGGCGCCGTGCTCACCCAGCTCAACCTGGTGATGAACGCCGTCGTCAACGCCTTCGACGCCAACGACGTCACCGCGGACGACGTGGTGCTCGGCTGCCTGCCGCTGTTCCACGCGTACGGGCAGACGGTCGCGATGAACGCCACCTTCCGGGTCGGCGCGACCCTCGTGCTGATGGGCCGCTTCCGCCCCGAACGGGCGCTGGAGCTGATGGTCGAACACCGCGCGACCGTCTTCCACGGCGTGCCGACGATGTTCCTCGCCCTGACCGAGTCCGCCGCCCGGCACCGGCCCGGCCCGCTCGCCCTGCGGATGTGCGTCTCGGGCGGCGCCGCCCTGCCGCTCGCCGTCCTCGAAGCGGTCGAGAAGCACCTGGGCGCCCCGGTCTTCGAGGGCTACGGCCTCTCCGAGACCTCCCCCACCGCGGCCGTGAACCAGCCCTGGTTCGGCCGCCGGGCCGGCACGGTCGGCCACCGGGTCTGGGGCGTCGAGGTGGAGATCGCCGCCCCCGACAGCACCCCGCTCGCCTTCCTGCCGGACGGCGAACTCGGCGAGATCGTCATCCGCGGCCACAACGTCTTCGCCGGCTACCACGGCCTGCCCGAGGAGAGCGCCGCGACCGTGGTGGACGGCTGGCTGCGCACCGGCGACCTCGGCACCCGGGACGCCGAGGGCTTCCTCACCGTCGTCGACCGCACCAAGGACGTGGTCATCCGCGGCGGCTTCAACGTCTACCCGAGCGAGGTGGAGGACGTGCTGATGCGCCACCCCGCCGTCGGGCAGGTGGCCGTGATCGGCCTGCCGCACCCCGTGCACGGCGAGGAGGTCTGCGCCGTCGTGGTGCCCGCCGACCCGGCCGCACCGCCGGACCCGGCCGCGATCATTTCCTGGGCCGCCGAGCGGCTCGGCCGGCACAAGTACCCCCGCCAGGTGGAGATCGCCGAGAGCCTCCCGCTCGGCCCGAGCATGAAGGTGCTGAAGCGCGAACTGCGCCGTACGGTCACCCCCGCGAGCGGGACCTGAGGCCGGGGCCGAGCGGGGCCGTGGCCGGGCGGGGCCGGGGCCGATCGGGCCCGTGGCCGGGCGGGGATCCGTGCTCAGGCACCGCTCCCGTCCACGGCCGGTTCCTCCGCGGCCGGCCCGGGCGCCGGGTGGCGGAGGTCCCGCGCGGGCTCGGCGTGCCGGATCGCGACCATCGCGACGTCGTCGCCCAGGCGCGCCCCGACGTGCGCCCGCAGGTCGGTGTGGACGGCGTCCAGGAGTTCCGCGGGCGGCAGCGAGGTCCAGCGGCCCAGCCGCTCGGCCAGGGGGTAGAAGTCACCGTCCCGGTTGCGCGCCTCGACCACGCCGTCGGTGTAGAGCAGCAGGGTGGACCCCCGGGGGAACTCGAAGACGTCGATCGGTGGACGCGCCCCGGTCAGATCGCCCAGGCCGAGCGGCGGGGTGGCGCTGCTGGGCTCCAGGGCGCCGACGGCCCCCGCGTGCAGCAGGAGCGGCGGCGGGTGACCGAGGTTGGCCACCTCGATCCGGCTGCCGTCGTCCACCGGCACGCCCAGGAACACGGCGGTCACGAAGTCGGCGTCGTCGAAGTCGTCCGCGGCGACGGAGCGGTCCGCGGCGTCGGAGTCCGCCCCCCGGGCCGCCGCGGCCTCCTGCGAGTCCAGCCGGAGGCTCTCCTCCACCTCGGCGACCAGGCCCGCCAGGCTCGTGTGGTACCTGGCGGCCCGGCGGAAGGCCCCCAGCACCTCGCCCGCCGTCTCCAGCGCCGTCAGACCCTTGCCCTGGGCGTCCCCCAGCACGATGCGCACCCGCCCCCGGGCCGAGGTGGCCGCGTAGAGGTCGCCGCCGACCGAGGACTCCTCGTCCGCCGTCAGGTAGAGGCAGGCCAGGGTCAGCGGGCCGACCCGCTCCGGCAACGGGCGCAGCAGGGTGCGCTGCAGCACCTCGACGGCCGACCGGGACCGCGCCAGCTGCCGTTCGCGCCGCCGCCGGACGGCGCTGGCGACGAGCGCGGCGATGCTGATCAGCAGGATGGTGCTGAGCTGGACGGGAAAGTTCGGCGACCCCAGCTGACCGTTGGCGCGCGCGGACAGGATCACGCAGGGGAACATCACGAGGATCACCACCAGCACCCCGGCCGGGCCGCAGAACGCCGCGGAGAGCGGCGGCGCGGACACCATCAGCGGACCGAACCGGATACCGGGCCCGGTCAGCTCGTCCGCCACCAGCAGCAGGGTCGGCACCGCCGTCATCGCCACGACCGGCGTCCACCGGTGCCGCCAGACGCGGGCACGCCGCAGACGCCGACCGATACCGTCGGTCACCCGCGCCACCTCCCGAGAAGCCGCCGGCCCGCTGAGCCCGGTCCCAGTTTCCCGCACGCAGCCACCGGGGGCCGTTCGGCAGCGCTCACCCGGAGCAACGGGGGCCGGGCGTCGCTGCTCTCCCGACCACCGGAGCCGGCCGTCCCTCCGGCCGGGTACTCTCGCGACCGTGATCGATTCCACTGTGCAGGTCCGGATCGCCCGTCCCTCCCGCGACCTCGCGGCTGCCGAACGCTTCTACGTCGACGGGCTGGGGCTCGCGGTGCTGTGGCGCACCACCGAGCGGGTGCCGGGCGAGCACGACCTGCTGATGGTCGGCCCGGCGGGCGGCGGCTGGCACTTCGAACTGACCCGCGACCCGGACCATCCGATCGAGCCCTCGCCGACGGTCGACGACCTGTTCGTGGTCTACCTCGGCCGTCCGGTGGACCGGGAACTGGTCGAGCGCCTGACCGCCTCGGGCGGCACCCGGGTGACCGCCCACAACCCCTACTGGGAGGAGTTCGGCGTCACCGTCGCCGACCCGGACGGCTACCGGCTGGTCCTGTGCTCCCGCAACTGGACCTCCTGACGGCGGGTACTCGTTCGGGCGGGTCCGATCCGACGGGTCCCCGGGCTCAGCCCGGCCCCTGCGGTGAGGCCGGCGCCCCGACGGAGGCTCGTCGCGCGGGCGGTTCACCCGATCTTCGTCCGATGAAGCGGGTGAGCAGGATGACCTTCCGCGGGGCGGAACGGTCGCCGTCTATGCGGGAGAACAGCAGATTGGCCGCGGTGCTCCCGACCGCGACCGGGTCCTGGCTGACGACGGTCAGCGGCGGGTCGAGTTGTTTGGCGAGCGGCAGGTCGTCGAATCCGACGATGGACATCGGGGTGGGGTGGTCCAGGCCGTCCAGCACGCCGAGGGTGATGACGTCGTTGCTGCTGAACAGGGCGGTCGGCGGATCGGCCAGGGCGCGCAGGTCGGCCAAGGCGCCCTGCGCGTCGCCGTGGGAGCGCAGCCCGTGCCGGACGAGGTCGGGGTCGACGGAGAGGCCGTGGACGGTGAGGGCGTCCAGGTAGCCAGCGTAGCGCTCGCTCTGGGTCCAGATCTCGTAGCGGTCGCCGAGGTAGGCGATCCGGGCGTGGCCGTGGCCCAGCAGGTGGGCGACGGCACCCCGCGCGCCGTCCCGGTTGTCGACGGTGACGGTGTCCACGTCGAGGTCCCTGGCCGGACGGTCCACGCAGACCACCCGGGTGCCGGCCTCCATCGGGGGTTTGAGGAATCCGTGGCCGCCGATGGTGGGGACGATGATCAGGCCGTCCACCTGCCGGGCGGTGAAGGCGGCGATGACCTCGCGCTCCCGGCGCGGCTCGTCGTTGGTGCTGCCGACGAGGACCACGTACCCGCGGCGGTGCGCCTCGTCCTCGACCGAACG